>RKRN01000134.1 GCA_007571365.1 Candidatus Latescibacterota bacterium | reverse complement strand
CACGGTGACGTTCTTGCGCGGCAAGGACCCCGGTAAAGTCGCGCCGGGCTTGGGCTACATGTGGACGCGGCAAGGGCCGCGAGACATACTTAAACGTAAATGGCAGTCAGAATCCGCAATAAAAAACATGGATGGACAGCACGGACAGATGCGCTGGGTTTTTGCGCTGCTGATCGGCCTAGGGGCCGGGGGGACGGTCGCCCAGCCGCGGTACGTGGATATAGCCGCGGTTGCCGGCATTGAATTTGAGCACCGCAACGGAGCTGAGGGGCACAAGCAGCTGCCCGAGACCATGGGGTCGGGCGTCGCCTTTTTCGACTATGACGGCGATAGCTGGATCGACCTGTATTGGGTCAATGTGGCGGCCCCGGCCGCGCTCTACCGCAATGCGGGAAAGGGTCGTTTTGCCGAGCGGACGCAAGCGGCCGGCGTGGGCAATTCCGGGTGCGGCATGGGCGTGGTGGCTGCCGACTACGATAACGACGGCCATGCAGACCTGTACATCACCTGCTATGGCGCAAACATCCTCTACCGCAATCGCGGCGACGGTCGCTTTGCCAATGCGACGGCCCCGGCTGGCGTGGGCGACGAGGGCTTCGGGGCGGGCGCGGCCTTTGCCGACTGGGATCGCGACGGCGACCTCGACTTGTATGTGGCCAATTATCTGGACTTCCGCGCCGACCCGGACCGCGCTTGTTTTCGCCAGGATAGCGTCCGGGTCTATTGTGCGCCATGGACCTATGCGCCCGCAGCAGACGCCTTTTACCGCAACGAGGGCGGCCACTTCGCCGAGATCGGCGCAGAAGTGGGCTTTGCTGGCGGCCGGGCGCGGGAGCTGGGCGCGGTCTTTGCCGACTGGGATTGCGACGGCGACCTCGACCTGTTCGCCGCCGGCGATGGTACGCCCAATTTGCTCTACCAAAACGAGGGCGGCTATTTCGCGGAAGTGGGCTTGCTCGCCGGCGTTTCCCACAATAGGCAGGGTCAATCCGAAGCTGGCATGGGCGTGGCGGTCGGCGACTACGACAACGACGGGGCCTTTGATTTTTTTGTGACCAATTTTTACTTGGAGACCAATACTTTGTACCGCAACGAGGGCGCGGGATTTTTCCGCGACCGGACGACCGACGCCAAACTGGCCAAACCCTCGCTGGCGCACTTGGCTTGGGGCACGGCTTTCTTCGACTGGGACCTCGATGGCGACGAAGATCTCTTCGTCGCCAATGGCCACATTGACGACAACGTAGCGCTTTTTGCCGAGACCACGTACGCGCAGCCCAATCAGTTGTTCAGAAACGACGGCGCGGCTGGATTTGCCGAGGTCAGTGCGGCGGCCGGGCTGGGTGCGATGCAATCGAGTCGCGGGGTGGCCTTGGGCGATTGCGACAACGATGGCGACCTCGACATTGCAGTATCCCACATCAATGCGCGTCCTTCGCTCCTGCGCAACGACTTAGGCGGTGGGCGCAATTACTTGGCTATCCGCCCGGTGGGCGTCGCCAGCAACCGCGATGGCGTCGGTGCTCGCATTCGCGTGCATGTTGGGTCTCGGGTGCAAGTGCGGGAGGTGCGCCGCGGCGGCAGCTATCTGTCGAGCCACGATCCGCGCCTCTTTTTCGGTCTCGGCGCCAGCACCCAAGCCGACGCCGTGGAGATTCACTGGCCCAGCGGCCAGGTGCAACGGCTCAACCGGGTGGCCGCCGGACAAGTGTTGGTCGCAGAGGAGCCGCGATGATTAGGGTCGCGTGTCTAGTGCTGCTACTCAGCGGCTGCCAACAGCAAGAGCCGCCTTCGGCGGCCGGGCGCACGTATTTCCAGCAGGGGCTTGAACACGCCCAAGGTGGGCGTTTCCACGCCGCCATTGCCGCGTACGAGCAAGCAGCCGCGCAGATGCCGGCCGCGCCCCAAGTCCATTACAATCTGGCCAATGCCTATTTTTTGACCGATGCCCTCGACCAAGCCGAAGCCGCGTACCAACGAGCTATAGCACTCAAGCCCGACTACGCGGACGCGTACTACCAACTCAGTGCCGTGTACATTCGGCAAAAAAAATACGCGGCCGCGGCCGCGCCGCTGCACAAGGCCTTGGCGAGCGACCCTAGGCACGTTTCCGCCTACAATGCCTTGGGCCTGCTGCACATTCGGCAGGGCGCCTACCAAGAGGCTGCCGCCCTGTACGAGCGCGCCTTGCAGATAGATTCGACGCACTACGCATTTTGGTATCATCTCGGCCGCGTAGAAGCTAAGCGCGGCGAGCGCGAAGCCGCGAAAACGGCGTTTGTCCAAGCGATTCGCACGGATACGACCCAAGCAGGTGCGTATGCGGGCTTGGGTGCCTTGTATGTAGAGGAACGGCGCTATGAAGAAGCCGAAGTGCTTTTGCGGCGAGCCGTTGCGCTGCGCCCGTTTTGGGCGCGTCCCCACTACGACTTGGGGCAGGTTTATACGCGCTTAGGCGAGCGGGAAAAGGGCCGCGAGGTGTTGGAGCGATTTGCGCGGCTCGAAGAAGAGGAAAAGATGATTAAGAGCTTGGAGTTTACGCTCTTGCGCGAGGCCGCCGACGCGCGCCGCCACTACGACTTGGGCGTACTCTACGGCCAGCGGCACCAATTCGCCAAGGCCGCGGCGCGTTACCGCCGCGCCCTCGCGCTCGACTCGACCTTTGCGGCGGCCTATGTGAATTTAGGCAACATCTATTTGCGCGAGGAGCGATTCGCCGCGGCGCAGTCGCTTTTTGCCCAAGCACTCGCCGCGGATTCGACCCATGCCAACGCGTACAATAGCCTCGGCAACCTGCATCTGCTGCGCCGGGACTTTGCGGCGGCGGTCGCCGCGTTTGCCAGTGCAGTGCGCTTGGCACCAGACGACCAAGGCTTCGGCGAAAATTTGGCCATCGCCCGGAGCTTGGCGGCGAGCGATGGAGCGGGAGCCGGGTCGCGCTGAGCTATGGACGCCTCAAAGAAATCCGCGGACCGCGCTGGCATCAGCGTACGCGCCATACTCGTGGGCGTCGTGCTGTGCGGCGCGATTGCCGTAGGCCTACCATACGGGGAATTCGTCCTCAACGGCACTCAACTCGGGCTGAATTCCTCGACGCCGGCCGCCTTTTTCTTGCTCTTTATACTCGTGGCCTTCGTGCAACCGCTGCTCGGCTTGGTGCGGCGCGACTGGCTTTTTAGCCGCGCCGAGTTGTTGAGCATGGCGGTGATGATGATGATTACCACCGCCATTGCGGCCCGGGGCTTTGTCAGCATTGCAGTGCCGATTCTGACCGGCATCTTCTACTTTGCCAGCCCGGAAAACAACTGGCAGGAGCTGCTCCTGCCGCATGTCCCCACTTGGCTCATTCCCTACGATGCCCCAGCCATTCGAGGCTTTTACGAGGGCCTGCCAGCCGGCGCGGCCATCCCCTGGGGCGTTTGGTTAGAGCCGCTTTTGTGGTGGCTTTTGTTTATGGCCGCCTTTTACGGGGTCGTCGTATGCTCGATGGTCGTTTTGCGGCGGCAGTGGATGGATCACGAGCGGCTGCTCTATCCGCTGACGCAGGTGCCGCTGGGCATGGTTGAAGACGCGGCCACGCCCTCGCCGATCAAACCCTTCCTGAAGAATCCCGCGATGTGGTTGGGGCTAGCCGTGCCGTTTGTTCTGCATGGGGTTAATGCCTTGAGTCACTACTACGAGTTCATTGGCCGCCTCAACTTTATCTACTCGCTGCCGCTGGCGCAGGATGCGGTGCGGTTTTACTTGCGCTTCGACTGCATGTGGATGGGGCTGGCCTATCTGGTCAACGCCAACATCACCTTCAGCCTGTGGTTTTTCTACTTATTGGTCAAAGCCGAGGAGGTGCTTTTTACGCGCATCGGCATCTTGAGCACCGAGAACCTCGACATCTTCAGCCACACCTTTGAGGGGCCGACGATGGGCTTGCTGAGCCATCAGACCATGGGCGCGATGATCGTCATGGTGCTTTGGGGGCTGTGGACGGCGCGCGTCCACCTGTGGCACGTTGTGCAGCACCTCTGGCGGCGGGAGGGGCGGTCCGATGGCGAGGAACTGATGTCGTACCGCACAGCCGTTTTCGGCATCGCGCTGGGCTTGGCGGTCATGGCATTGTGGCTGTGGCGTTCCGGCCTGCCGCTGTGGGCGGTCGGGGTCTATCTGTTCGGGGCGTTTGTCATCTTTTTGGCCCTGACGCGGATGATCGTCGAAGCTGGTTTGGCGGCCGCCGTGCAAGGCATGTCGGGCTGCGGCTTTCTCATCTCCAGCGTCGGCTCCTCGTCCCTCGGGGTGGCCGGGGTGCTAGCCACGGGCATGACTCTCGCTTGGGCCGGCGATCTGCTGGTCTTTATGATGGCTCCCTGTGCCAACGGCATCCGCATGTTGCACGGCTTGAGCCGCTACAAGCGCCGCATCTTGGCGATGATTGGGCTGGCTATGGCCATAGGTCTCGTGGGCGGGGTTTGCACGATCCTCGTGCTGAGCTACCATTACGGCGCCAACAACTACCACGGCTCGTGGGCGTGGTTTGCCAAAGAACCGTTTCGCGTCGCGCAAAACTTTGCGCTTAATCCAACAGGCCCTAATTGGGCTGGCTGGTTGTGGAACGGAGTCGGCGCCGGGGTTATGGCGCTGTTGATCTGGGCGCGGCACCACCTGTTGTGGTGGCCTTTCCACCCGCTAGGTTATCTGGCCAGCGGCACTTGGATTCTCAACAGCGTCTGGTTCAGCATTTTCCTCGCGTGGCTGGTCAAGGCTCTGGTGCTAAAGTACACCGGGCCGAATGGGTACAAGGCGACGCGGTGGTTTTTCATCGGCATGGTGCTAGGGCAGTTCGTCGCTGGAGGATTCTGGATGGTCGTCGATGGTTTTACGGGTATGACCGGCAATAGGATTCGGATGTTTTGAAAACTACGCGTTGGCTTTTTGCACTATGGCTCGTCGTCTCTGGCGAGCCGGTCTTAGCGGAACCTTTTGACGACCCGCATGTAGCGGTCTTGGTCTTTACCAAAACCGCTGGTTTCCGCCACGATTCCATTCCCGACGGCATTGCCGCTGTCCAAGCCTTGGGCCGGGAACATGGTTTTGCCGTTGAGGCCACTGAGGACGCGGGGCGTTTTACCGACGAGGAATTGGCCCGCTACCGGGCGGTGATTTTTCTCAATACGACCGGCGATGTCCTGGCCGCAGACCAAGAACGGGCCTTTGAACGCTACGTGCGCCGCGGCGGCGGTTTTGTCGGCATCCACTCGGCGGCCGATACCGAGTACGACTGGGCTTGGTACGGCGATTTGGTGGGGGCTTATTTCGCCAGCCACCCGGCCATTCAACCGGCCCAGATCCAAGTGGCCGACCGGGTTCATCCGGCCACTCGTCACTTGTCCGCTCGTTGGCTGCGGCGCGACGAGTGGTACAACTACCGCCGCAATCCCCGCGGGCGCGTCCACGTCTTGGCCACCTTGGACGAGGGCAGCTACGACGGCGGCAATCATGGTTTTGACCATCCCATCGCTTGGTGCCACGACTACGACGGCGGCCGCTCTTGGTACACCGGCGGTGGCCACACCCGCGCAAGCTACGGCGAGCCCGCGTTTATGCAGCATATACTCGGGGGCATCGAGTACGCCACCGGGGCTACTGCGGCCGATTGCGGGGCCACGCTGGATACCAACTTTGCCAAGGTCGTCCTCGACAGCGAGGCTGAAAATCCCATCGACTTGGCCGTGGCGCCCGACGGGCGGGTGTTCTTCATCGAACGCAAGGGAGAGCTGAACGTATATCGGCCCGATCGCGGGTTGACCCGCTTGGCCGGGCAGCTAGCAGTGTCGACCGACTTTGAAGACGGCCTGCTGGGCATCGCCTTAGATCCAGATTTTGTCCGCAATAATTGGCTCTACTTGTTTTACTCGCCGCCCGGCCAAGAGGCCAAGCAGCATGTATCCCGCTTTGAGTTAGCTGGCGACGAGCTGGTCTTGGATTCCGAAGTCGTGTTGCTGGAAATTCCCACCCAGCGGCGTGCCTGCTGCCACTCGGGTGGGGCGCTGGCGTTTGGCCCGGACGGCAGCCTGTATATCGGCGTCGGCGATAATACCAATCCTTTCGATTCGGACGGGTTCAGTCCGTTGGACGAGCGGGCGGGGCGGCGCGATTGGGACGCCCAGCGCACGGCCGCCAACAGTGCCGATCTGCGCGGCAAAATCCTGCGCATCCAACCCCAAGCCGACGGCAGTTACAGCATTCCGCCGGGCAATTTGTTCGCCGCGGCCGCAGAAAGCCGCCCGGAGATTTACGTCATGGGTGTGCGCAATCCTTTCCGGCTGTCGGTCGACCGCAAACGTGGCTGGCTCTACTGGGGCGATGTGGGGCCCGACGCCCGCCAAGCCGACCCGCAGCGGGGGCCGCTCGGGCTGGATGAGTGGAACCAAGCGCGGGCGGCGGGCCATTTTGGCTGGCCTTACTGCATTGGCGACAACCAGCCCTATGTCGACTACGATTTTGCCACCGCAAGCGCTGGTATGCCCTTTGATTGCCAGGCACCGCGGAACCTGTCGCCCAACAACACGGGCCGGCCATCGCTGCCACCGGCGCAGGCGGCGTGGGCTTGGTATCCCTATGGCACTTCGTCCGCGTTTCCCGAAATTGTCGCCGACAGCGGCCGCACGGCACTGGCTGGCCCGGTGTATTACTACGATGCCGCAGCCGGCAACAAGAAGCTGCCGGCGTACTATGACGGCACGCTTTTTATGTACGAGTGGGCCAGCAATTGGATTAAAGAGGTCAAGTTGGACGAGGACGGGCACATCCTCAAGATCAATCCCTTTTTGGACAGCATGGAATTCGTCCGGCCCATCTCCATGCAGTTCGGCCCGGACGGCTCGTTGTACGTATTGGAATGGGGCAGCGGCTTCTGGGGTGACAACGACGACGCCCGCGTGGTGCGGATCGACTACGTGCGCGGTACGCGAGCACCGGTGCCCCGCCTTGAAGCCGCACCTACCAACGGTGCTGCGCCGTTGCAAGTGCATTTTTCAGGACGCGATTCCTTTGATCCCGATCCGGGGTCGGTGCTAGACTTTGCTTGGGATTTTACCAGCGATGGCGAGATCGACGCGACCGGGCCCGAGGTCGTCTTCACCTACGAGGGCAGCGGCGACTACATTGCCCAACTAACGGTCTCCGACGCCGAGGGCAATCAAGGCGTGGCGCAAGTGCCTATATCGGTGGGCAATACCGTCCCGCAAGTGGAGATCGTGCGGCCGCCGGATGGCGGGTTCTTTAGCTGGGGCGAAGTCGTCGATTTTGCAGTCCGGGCCTTTGATGCGGAGGATGGGGCCGCCGACTGCGCTCGGGTGGTATTGCAAGCGTTTATCGGCCACGACCAGCACAGCCACCCGCTTGAAGAATACCGAGCTTGCAGCGGTAGCTTTCAGACTGAGGCCGGGCACGGCGGCGATGGCGACGATTTGTTTTACACGGTCGAAGCGCGCTATACAGACTTGGGCACCGAGTCCGTGGCTTCACTGACCGGGCGAGCCGGCCATATTTTGCAACCCAAGCGCAAGCAAGCCGAGCACTACACGCGCCAGAGTGGAGTCTTGTTAGAACCAACCGGCGACGCAGCCGGCGGCGGGCAGAATATCGGCTTTATCGCCCACGGCGACTGGATTTCCTTTGCGCCCATGAATCTGGCGGGCATCGAGTCGCTCAACTATCGGGTGGCTTCGGCTGGGCTGGGGGGGCGCATTGAAGTGCGCGTTGATTCGCTGACCGGGCCGCTGATTAGCGCGGTGCGCGTGGGCAGTACGGGCGGCTGGCAGGTCTATAGCGACCTAGCGGCACCTATTGCGGATCCGGGCGGCACGCACGAGTTATTCTTCGTCTTTGAGCGCAATTCGGGCGACGACGGCTTGTTCAATATAAATTGGATTGATTTTCAAGGTGCGGGGGTGTCCCGTCCCCCGGCCACCGCAGTAAGTGCCGAGTCGAGTTCACAAGGGCGGCGGCCCGATCGGGCCGTGCTGTATCCGCCCTATCCCAACCCCTTTAACCCGACGGTCCAGCTCCGCTTTGTGCTGCCCGGACGCATGGCCGTGCGGTTGGAAGTTTTCGACATCTTAGGACAGCGCGTGGGCGTGGTGGTCGATGAGGTGCTGGACGGTGGCAACCACGCAGTGCGGTTTGACGGAGCCGAGCTGGCCAGTGGGGTCTATATGGTGCGTTTGGCGATGCCGGGTGGGGTTTTGGTGCGGCGGATGGTGTTGTTGCGCTAGCGGCGGATTAGGCTCAACGAATGCCTATGGTTTCGACGCCGTTTTCCTTGAGCAGATCGAGTACGTCAATCACAGCTTGGTACGGGACTTCTCCCGACCCCGTAAACACGACCCGACGCTCCGCATCGGCTTCCGGCGGAAAGAGCTCCCTAAGCCTAGCCGGTAATTCTTCCGCGCTCACCTTTTTATCGTCGATCAGGATTTCGTTGGCGGCCGTGAGAACGACGCTCGGATCTGGGCGAACTTGCCCGGCCGCGACCCCGCCTGCTTGGGGCAACTGGGTCGCCAAAGTTTGCAGAATGATTGGGGTGATCACCAAGAAACCCAGCAGCAGAGAAAGGGATACGTCCGCCAGTGGGGTCGCGTTCATGGACGATTCTGCCCGGGCGAATTTTCTTCGCTGTCGTCGCGCCATAAAAGCGTAGGGCTAGCTTACTGTTTCTGGACCATTAAATCCACCCCCGGGGCCCCGATTTCCTGACAGATTTCCAGTAAGTTGAGTATTTCGCGATAGGGTAGATTCTTGGAGCCTTTGACGATGATGGGCTCGCCCTCTTTGCCGTGATAGGCTCTGGCGAGTTCGCGTTTGAGGTCGGCCCGTGCCACTGGGTGCAAATTGATGTACAGGGAACCGTCGTCCCGAATGGAGACAATCAAACGATCGGCGCCGAGTTGCTCGACGACCTCTTGGGCGTGGCGGGCTTCGGGCGTCTCCACTAGTATGCCCTCTTGAATCAGCGGCATGACCACCATGAAAACAATCAATAGCACCAAGGCCACATTGACGATGGGCGTGATATCGGGCATGGGACTGGACCGCACTTGGGCGTGGCGAGTTCGGCGCTGTCTGGCCATGCCTATTGCTGCTGTTGGACTTTGAGTGCGCGGCGCACCACAGGGCCGACGATGCGGACGGCGTTGTTTTCCAGCCCGAGCGACATCGCCTCAATGCGGTTGGTGAAAAAATTGTACGCCCACAAGGCCGGCATGGCGACAAACAGGCCGATAACCGTGGTGACTAAGGCTTCGGAAATTCCGCCCGATACCTCGGCAATACCCCCGCCTCCGGCGGTGGCAATGCCGCGAAAGGCGGCAATCAACCCGGTCACGGTGCCAAAAAGCCCCAAGAAGGGCGCGACGCCCACAATGGTGGCCATGCCGGAGAGCCGAACCCGCAGATTAGCGGTCGCGCTGTCTAGTGCTCGGCCGAGCGCATCGTCCACGGCCTCCATCACCCAAGCATCGGCCTGTCCTTCCGCTGCCAATAGCTCGTATTCCGCCAGAGTAGCTGAGATCACCACAGCCAGTGTGCAAGGTCCGTCTTGCTCGGCTCGACGGGCGCGTTCCTGCACCGCTTTGAATTCCCCCAGCATCAGGCAGCCCTCTTCAATTTCACGGGCGAACGCGGCCGACCGCTGCCGGGTCCAGCGCAGAGTCAGGCCGCGGTCCACCATGACCGCATAGGAATAAATGGACAAACCGGCCAAGATCACCACCACGGCCTTGCCTGTGAAAGCCATGGAGTACCAGAGTTCGCTCACGAGCTCCACAAATTTAATTATCCCTCCAGATACAATCTGCGAATTCGCATGGCGCCATATATGTCGTTGCGAACCGATGTTGCTTTGCGAATGACGAAGCGGTTGTCGGCCTCAATAGTGACATAAAAGAAAGCACTCTGCTGCAAAAAGGCCGGTAGTGCCGCTTCGAACCGGTAAGGCCCAATCCCATTGAGTGCCCAAGCTCCACTGAATTGCTCATTGAATTTAACTTCGATCTGGGTCGGATTGTCAGCCCCACCCACCGGATCGATGGTCAGTTCGACGACCACGCGTTGCCCAACGGGCTGGTTGGGCATGAGAAAAGTCGCCCGCCGATCAAACCAGACGCCGGCCGAATCCCGCTGGCCCACCTTGCCGCTGTACCCGCCAATGACTTGACCCCAAGTGACTTGGCCGCGCCAGAAATCGATCGCATGGGAAAATCTGCCCAGATCCTCTTCGTCCCCAAAGGGGCCGAACTTTTCTAGGCGGACCGGCTTCATGGGGAAAAACTCCTTCGCCAGCTTTTGTACCCCGGCTCGCCCGGTAATGTAACCCAAGGCTCGCAACTCCTGCAATTTTTGCTCTGTCAACTGCATTTGTGCCTGTTGCTGTCGCTCGAAAAGTTGCAAATTGCCGTTGTAGTACTGGCGAATTTTGCCGTAGAGTCGGGCGGCGATTTCCGGTCGTTCGGCAAAGCGGTCGCGAAGTTCGCTTGGGTCTTCTTTTAAATTGTATAGTTCCTTGGTATCCCGCAGGCGATCGAGCAGCAGCTTCCACTCTCCTTCCCGGTAGGTTTGGATCAGGGTACTGAAAGGCCGATTGGCCATGAAGGTCCCTTCTGTATAAATGCTTTCGGAGGCCTCACGCGGCGCGTCGGACGCCAGCAAAGACCAGCGCTCCCGACCCTGTATGGCCGGAGTAATCTGCCAATTGAGCCGGGCCAGCAGGGTGGGCAGGATATCGACGGCATTGACCAGATTGTCGACTTGCAAACCGGCGATGTGGGGGCGCAGCGGATCGCTGATAATAAAGGGGATATGCAGGCCGACCTGATAGCCTGAGTTGCCGTGTCCGAAATAGCCGTGCTCGAGAAACTGCTCTCCGTGGTCCGAGGTCACCACGATGATTGTCTGCTCAGCGATCCCTTGGGCGGCGAGCAGCTTAAGCAAGGCCCCAAAGTGCTCGTCCCAGTAGGAAATGGCGGCATCATAGAGCTGGACGTAGTCGGCAAAATAAGCCGCGACCTGCTCGGGCTCCACCGTCTGCCATCCCTGCGCCTTCGCCCACCAGGCCTGCATGACGAAATCGTCGAGCTGGAGGGTGTCTTGCATATCGTAGGCAAAGTCCGCCGGATCGGCGAAGCGGCCGTGGTATTCTTTGGGAATCCGGTGGGGGTCGTGGACATCGAGGAAATGCAGGTACGCGAAAAAGGGTTTGTCGGCCTGTTGTTCGATGAAGGCGGATGCCGCGGCGACCAATTCCGCGGCCGAGGCCCTGTTCTTTTCAAAGTAGTGGTCAAACCCTTGGTCCATCTGGTACTTCTCGCCGGCCAAGCCATTGGCGATAAATCCCGCCGTAGTATAGCCTTGCCGCTGGAATATCTCGGCCATGGTAGTGTGGGTCTCGGCGAGGACGTAGTGCGAGTTGAGATACCCGTGTGCTAGCGGGTACTGCCCGGTGAACAAGGAGGCCGTGGAAGCCGGAGTATAGTCCGAGGGAGCGTAACACTGGGTGAAGACCGCGCTGCGGCGGGCCAGTCTTTCGAGGAACGGGGCCGTGTCTCGGTGATACCCGTAGCACTTGAGGTGGTCGGCGCGCAAAGTGTCGACCAGCAATACCACGACATTGGGCTTTTGCCAGCGTTCGCCGCAACTGGTACTTACTAGCAGACCAAGGCAGGCGATGAAAAACCCCTTTGACTGATTGCTCATAGTTTGGCCGAAACTGAAGTGCGCCCCGGCATTTGTCAACCTTGACGCAACCGGTCAACGCACCTAGTGTTGGATTTCTCAGTACGCGATACGTACTCTGCCTACGCGTTTTCTCCGGCCTCTCGAGCGGTACTTGAGGTTGGACTGATTCGGCGCGAAGATTTTGAGCACCCAAAGAACAACTTACCTATGAAATGGTCCGGCTTTTGCCCCTTGGCCGCGGTCGTACTCCTCGTCCCAGCCTGTGCCCCGGAAAAGTCCCTAGACGCCCACGCCCTGTTGGCCAGTACGCCCGCGGAGATGCAGGTGCGCTTGGGAGAACCTAAGCAGCATAGAGAAGAAACCGCAAAGCGCATGGGTTTTATGCGCTGGGAGGATGTTGGGGGAGTGAAACTTTTCGCGGCGATCAAGAAGGGCAAAGTGGTCTATGTCACGTATAATTTCGCCGCCATGGAGCCCTTCGACGAAGCCGAGGCTTTTCGCACTATTGGCCTTGACCGGCCGCAGAACGAGCCAAAAAAGATAGACAAAAGCCAAGCGAAACGCTGGCGTCCCTTCGGAAAATACGCTCGGTTGACCGTGAACCCGGCTACCAAGTTGATCTCAGTCGGGGCCCATCCCTTTGTTGACATACCCGAGGATCGGGAGTATGCGGCTCAATCTCTGCCGGCACCGTGACTGGCCGCCTGCTCTGTGGATTCAGCGGCTCTTTCTCGCGCTAGCAGCCTTCTGGCTCAGCGGCTGCGCCGACGAGGAGTACGAGTTGGCATCCGTACGCCAAGAGCAGTTGCGTGCCCGCTATGGCTCCGGTCCCCGGTCGGCCCTACCGCTTGATGCTATGGAGGCCGCCATACGGGAGGGTCGAGCCGATCGCGAAATGTACTGCGATCTGGCCGCGGCCTTGGCCCAGCAGGCCGAATACGCCCGCGCTGTGGCACTTTTCCAAGCCGTTTTGGCAGAGCACCCCGCCAGCGTGCGCGCTCACTTTGGCTTGGGACAAGTGTACGCTCGGATCGGCAAGTACAACGACGCTATCCAGCACTGGCGGCACAGCGCGGCACTAGCCCCGGAATTTGCCGAGGCCCATTTTCACCTCGGGGTGGCCTATGCGCGGCGCGCACCCACGGCCACGGACAAACCCACCAATCTCAGTTACACTGATCTCGACACGGCTATTGCCGCCCTGAGAAGGGCCGTGGATCTCGAGCCGACCAACGCTCATTTTTACTACAACCTCGGCCGCACCTATGAATTGCGCAATCTATCCGCCCAAGCCGTAACTGCGTACAGACGCTCCCTAGAACTCGCTACAGGTCTAGCCACAGCGCATCGCCGCTTGGGTGCTATCTATCTAGAAAAAGGCGATTTGGACAGCGCGGGCGTCTCGTTGCGGGCGGCTGTCAGGCTCGACTCCACAGATGCCGCAGCGTTCTACAACTTGGGCCGGGTGCTGGATCGACGGGGCTTTGCCGCCCAAGCCGTGGAAGCATACGAACGGGCCATCGCGCTCGAACCGCGCTACAGACAGGCGTACTACAACTTGGCCAAGTCCTACCAACGCTTGGGTCGCACCGCCGCTAGCCAGCGCACTCAGGAGCGCTTTGTCGCCCTCGAAGAAGGCGAACAAGACTCGCTCTATGTGGCCCAGTTGCGGGTCCAGCGCCAACCCGAAAAAGGCCTAGAGCGCCGCGCCTTGGCTGTGGCCTATGCCGAAGCCGGCCAGTACGATCGGGCCATTGAAGAGTTCAAAAAAGCCTTGGCCCTCGAGCCGGGCATGGTTGGGATCCACGCCGATCTAGGCTTGGTCTACGACCGACAGGGGCGGACGGACCAAGCCATTGCCGCCCTCGAAAAGGCCGCGGCCCTAGCCCCGGATTCGGCGCGCTTCCATTTGCGCTTGGGGCAAGCCCATGCCAAGGCCGGAAGCGATGAGCGAGCCACCGCAGCCTTTGCGAGGGCCTTGGTCCTCGCGCCTCGGTGGACCAAGGCGCAATTTGAACTAGGCATGCTCCACGTGCGCGGGCTGCGCCCCGCCCAAGCCGTGCCGCTTTTTGAGCAAGTCCTGACGAGCGACCCCGGGCATGTCCACGCCCGTTTTGGACTCGGTTTGGCTTGGATCGATCTGCGGCGCTACCCAGAAGCCGAGGCCGCCTTTGCACAGGTACTCGAGTTGCAGCCCGATTATCCGCGCATCCGACCTTTTCTCGAACTGGTCCGTTCCAAGCAGAGCCGATAACCCAATAGACGAGTCGCACCGACAGGACTGTTCAAGGCTGAGTTTTTATTTTGACATATCTCTTTAATTTTTATATAGTAAACGAAATTTCTGTGGTTGTCCTTCCGCTGAATGCTATGGCCTGAGCGTCGTTGCGAAATTTCGTCCATTTGGCAGACTCCAACCCAAGATAGGAGGCAGTTTCATGAAGATGTTATCTGTGCTCTTTTCTCTGATTTTTGTCGGCCCGGCCTTGGCCCAGTCGGGCACAGCCGGCAATCCGAATTTTGATCGCGCCAACGATTGGCGCAGCGGCCTGCCCAATGTCCTCACTGTCGACTCCCGCGATGTCGCCTTTGACGGCAGCCCGGTTGAAGTGCCCTTCACGCTCAATGGCGGTCCGGCCGAAGTGCATTTAGCGGTGTACTCTCGGGACGCCAATCCCCAGTACGATGGCGCGGCTTTTGGCGAAGGGGGGGTGGGCAATTCCATGTTGCGTGCCGCCGGGCTAGACACCTTGATCAGCATCTCTGGTGGACAGACCTTCAGCGAAGGGTCTAACTCCATCACTTGGGATGGTCGGGACTTCCACGGCAACGAGCTCGGGGCTGGCACTTATACGTACTACCTACTCGCCTTGGACAACATTTCCAATCCCACTTGGATCGGCCCGGGCAGTTCGCATTCGTACTGGATGACCAACCGGGTCGATTTCAATGTCGATCCGCCCGTAGTCTGGACCTCCAACCAAGGGGCGGAGTGGGAGATCCGCCGCGGCGAACTCGGCCTCGACTACTTCCAAAACCCCGAGGCCTATGAAAGCTTCCTGATACCTTGGATGAACGAGCGCCATGGCCAAGACATCCAGTACTGGGACATCAGTTCCTACCAGCCCGACCCAGCCGATCCCAACATCGCCTATATCACCAACAACGCCCAGTTTGACGTGGCGCGGGGCAGCGGTGTGTGGCGGGTCAAATTCGACCCAGACAACGGCACGATTCTGCCGGACGAAGATTGGGCTGCCGCCGACCGGGGCTTTGTCCATATCAACGCCCGCGTCGCCAGTTCAGCGGTGTCGCAGGCTTCGCACCACGCTTGGATCGCCGACGACGGCATGATCTATCTGGCCAATCGCGATGTCGAAGAGCCCTTGGTGCCGGCCGTTGTTTCGGTCGACCGCGCCACCGGCGAAATCGCCACTATTCTCGACCTGAGCGAGATTTACCTGCACGAAACGGGCAGCCAAGGGCCTTGGGGAGTCGATGTGGACGACCGCGGGATATACGTGTCTGGTTTGTGGTACAATCCGATCTCGCATCCAGCTCATGTCACTTTAGACGGCGATCTCATCTGGCTCAACCGCAACGGCGATGGCTTTCTCGACCGCTATTTTGGCGAAGAGGCCACGGCCCGCGGTTTTGCCGAAGATGGCTTTGACCACCAGATGGCCGTTACCCACGCCAATGTCGGCCGGCACCACATCGCCTTTTTTTCTGGTTTCAACCAGCCCTTTTGGGGCACGGTGCTAGGGCCGGATGGGCACGGTCTGTTCAACGTCAATCTGCCCAAGATGCCCACCGGGCTGGCTTCCGATCTGTACTGGGTCTCCGATGGGGGGCCTTACGACGGCCTGTACGCGCCGACCGGCCAGCAGGAACTGGTCCACTTCCCCTTTGACGTGAGTACTGGCGTCATCGGCAGCGTTGCGCCTACTGCGGTGGCTGAGTTGACCGGCCAGTCCCTGCCGTCCGACTATGCCTTAGGCGATAACTATCCCAATCCCTTCAATGCCGAAACCGCGATCCGCTTTGCCATTCCAGCGGCTGGCTGGGTCGTCTTCGACATCTACAATATCTCCGGTCAGTTGGTAGCCCGGCTGATGGATGGCGAACTACAGGCTGGGTCCTACAAAATCGAGTGGGATGGCCGGGATACTCAAGGCAAATCCGTGGGCAGTGGGGTGTACCTCTACGAGCTGCGGGCCGGCTCGTTTGCGGCTAGCAAGCAAATGCTGCTGCTGAAGTAGCCCACAGATCGGTCTTTTTTCGGGGATCGGGTTTTGTCCGGGGCAACCCGCCATGGTACTCGATCCCCTTTTTGTGTTTCGGCGTTTCACGGCACCTTTTTCGTCCATCCGGCGACAATCCGCAACGCGATGGCCCGAGCTCATATCCGATCCGGGTGGGTCCCCTGTCTCCTGCTCCTGCTTGCGGGTGGGGGTCGCGCCGAGGTCTGGACCGAGGATACCTATCGCAATACCCTGTACTACCGCACCACCTTTGCGGCCGCCAGCAGTGCCGCGGGGCTGCTCCACATCGCCGCGGTGGACAGTTTTGCGGCGTACTTCAATGGCGTCGCCATCGGGGCTAATGCAGCTTGGAATCAGGTGCATACCTATCCAGTTGACGTGATCAGCGGCGATAACACCTTGGCTGTGGAGGTGGTCAATCGCGGCTTGGGTGTGGGGCACGGACTGCTGGCCGCGGTCGCGGTTGATTCCCTGTACTACGGCGCGACTGATCCCAAAGCCGAGGCTTGGTACTGGACCGCTCACCCCCCGGCCGACACCGACTGGCACGTGGCCGACAGCACAGCGCAGCCGGGCTGGCAAGTGGTCCAAGCGGGGAGCGCCCAGCGCACCTTGTTTGAAGGCTTGCCCGACCCGGCCCTGGACCTAGTCGCTGGTTTTCCCGGCGGCACGGATATTGGCCGCGTGGCCGGCGGCGTAGTTCTCAAGCCAATACGCGGTGAAAACTTGGCTGTAGGGCGGCCCTCCAATCGCATAGAAGCGGTGGACGGCAATTTGCACACAGCTTGGGAACCGCCCGTATCATCGGTCAATTTTGCCGCCTCCATTGATTTGCAACAACGCCGCCTGATCCGGGCTGTACGGGTGCTGACCGAAGGCCCCGAATTCGCCCAAAACTCCCTGCAGGGCTATTCTGTGCAAGTCAGCGACAACGAAATCCGCTGGTCCGAAGTGGGAGTTTTGCACGATATCCTCCAGTTCGAGCGCACCGAAGTGGTCTTTAATCCGACTTGGACCCGGTTTGTGCGTATTGTCATCATCGACGTCAATGGCGTGAGCCAGCCCAAGGTCGCCGAGATCCAAGTCTTTGGCGAGGGCTTTGCCGAGGAGGGCGTTTTTCTTTCGGAACCGCTGGCTTTAGGAGCGCCAGATCGGCGCAAGAATTTCGGCCGCATCACTTGGAATACAGACATCCCCTTGCGTACAGACCTATCAGTCCAGTTTCGCAGCGGTGCCACCTTGGACGCTTTTGCCGATCCCCAAGGGGGCTGGAGTGATCCGCAAGTCGCTGGCGGCGGTCTCTTTCCAGGGCCCGAACCCGGGCGGTTTTTGCAGTACCGCGTCAATATGGAGAGCCGAGACCCAGCCAAAAGCCCTCTTTTTCGCGACCTGCGCATCGAGTACTCCACCGAGGATATAGCCGCTTCTACAGCCCAAGGCCGCGTCGCGCCCAACCGGGTCCCCATGGGCGTGGATACGACTTTCGTCTATACGCTCGATGTGGAGGTCGGTGCCGGCGATCAGGGGGTCCAAAGCCTGCAAATAGCCGTGCCCGGCCCGGCCCAGCTCAGCCGGGATATGGACTTGGGGACGGCCGTGCTAGCCGAGTGGTTTTCCACTCAGCACGTGCTCACCTTGATTTTCGCCGAACCCCTGCGGCAAAGTAGCCAATTGCAGATTCCCTTCCGCACCCGCTCCTATGCCCACCTGCACCGTTTCCGCGCTTTTCTGTTCAGCCCAAATTCGGAAAATCCGCTCAACGTCGCGCCCAATCAAGCCCAAGACCCGCGCACTCAAAAGCCCCATTCGTGGACGTTGGTCACGACCACGGTTGCCGACCAAGTCCTCGACCAAGTCCGGGCCAATCCGCCGATATTTTCGCCCAACGGCGATGGTATCAACGATGCCACGGTGATCGAATTAGTCCTCGCCAGCGTGGATGTGGCGCGTCCAGTATCCATGCACATCTTCGACTTGAGCGGCCACCCGGTGGCCCGGCTGCGGTCCCCAGCCCTGAGCGCGGGTGCCTATTTGCGCCGGTCTGGCCGAGAGCGCGAAAGCCCCGGCTATTGGGACGGCCGCGATGACCGTGGCCACCTAGTGCCCCCGGGTCTGTACCTCTTTCAGGTCAAAATCGAGCTCGATGTCGGGGCGGCGATCCACAGCGGCTGTGTGGCTGTGGTCTATTAGCTATGAGGGGCCTCCCGATCATTGGGCTGGCGGCGTTGCTCGGCGGCGGCGCTTGGGAGCGGGTGGAAGGCCAACTTACTACCACCGAATACCTGCCTTGGAGCCAAGCCCAGTCCCGCTTCCTCAACCGCGAGTACTACCCTTGGTGGCACGAGCGGTACGAAAACTACAGCCTGCTTAGTTACCGCGACTACACGGCCCGCCCTGAAAATCCGACCTACGACCCCTTTGGGGCCTATTTGCTCGACGGGGTGGAACTGCTGCGCGTGGAGGAATACCGCACACTGGCCCCCCAACGCAGTAGCCGCATTTTCCGCAGCGGCCATCTAGCGGCCACCTTTCGCAACTTGGTCATCATGCGCGATCACTACCGCGACTGGTCGGCCCGGGTCATGGTTGGCGACGCCCTCGAAGCCCGCTTCACGCCGCTGACTCTCAACAAGGCGCGCCTGCAGGGGCTGCGCTGGGATGGGGCTTCCTACAAGAATCGCTTTACTGTACTAGGCACCCGGGTTTCTTCGCCTCTAGTGGGCGGTACCAACAACCTGCCGTTTGCCACCTATCTATTTGGTGGCCGCTGGGAAAGCCGTCTGGGCAATGTGCTCACCATCGGCGGTTCGTACGTCAACCTGCATCTGCGCGACAGCATGCAGCGCCGCGGCTCGACGCGCGGCACCTTCCCGACCGATCTGGCCAAGACCGCGGTTTACTACGTGGTCTTCAGCGACGATTCTCCCAGCGATGACCGCGGCGTCCAAGTGCTGGCCGTGGAAGTTTTTGTCGATGGCATTCGGCTGCCCATCGAGCCGGATATTCGGCGCATCCGGCGCGTGGCCGACCCGGACCACGTCCCCCATCTACGCCGCCGCGGTCCTTGGGCGCCGCAAAGCGTACCGCTCGACCGAGTCTTCGACCCCCGGCTCGACAACCGACGCCGGGAACGCGGCCTCTTTTTTCGGGCGGGTCTGCCGGTTTCAGCAGCGGAGTTTCCCATCAAAGTGGGCGGCACCGACCTGCTGGTCTATCGCTATGAAATTCCAGCCACGGCCGAGAACCTGAGCTTTCGCGCCCAAGTGGCCGGCGACTATAGTATTGACGTGGCGGCGACCTATAGCTGGGCCGGCGTGCCCAATCGCATCTGGACCGACTGGCACAATGTCGCACGTGCGCCGCACAATGTCCGGGACGGCTCCAACTTGCGCTGGGTGCATTTTGCTTACGGCTTCCCGACCGCTCAAATCCAGTACGGCAGCGACTTTCGCTGGCAATGGGCCGGGACGACCTTAGCGGGCGAATTGGTCGAAAACGTCGGCTACGGCCGCTTTCCCGGTGCCAGCCAGCATCAGCGCCGCGCCAACCGGGCCTTTTTCCTCAAGGGGCTGCACCAAATGGACAGCCTCGCAGTTGGCTTTGAGGTGTTTGGCCTGCCGGCCGCGTACGCGACCTCCTTGCCCATGTGGTCGGAACGCGCCGACAAGGTCTTGAACTACGCACTGGTAGATGACAACGACGATGGCGACTATTGGGAGGATAGCTGGGAACACTGGGATCCGCTCGCGCCACTCTACATCAGCCTGAAGAACGCCGCTGGCGTGGACCCGGAGAGCCAGCCGACTCAGGCCGCCCGTGACTTTTTGCCCGGCAACCTCGGCAACGGCGTTGGGTACGGCGTTTTTCCCGGGCTGGACCCCGATGGCGACGGGGTTTTAGCGATCAATATCAACCAGAACCAGATACCCGACTACGCCGAGCCATTCCTCATGTACGCGGTTGAACCAGACGATTTTGTGTACGGCGACGACTTCAATAACAACGGCGTAGTCGACCGGCGCGAAAACGACAATCGGCCGGACTATCCTTATCCGCTCGACAGCCATGGCTACCATTCTTTTGCGCTTGTCCACCCCCGCTCATCTTGGCAATTCCGCTTTGGGCAGTACCGCATTGAACAGCGCGCTGGTGCCGGTCGCAACCAAGTCGCCTACGGGGAGGCACAATACCAAAGGGAGCACTTGCAGCTCAATGTGCGCAGTAAGCGGGTGCGCGATACTATCGCCGATCCAGTGTACCAGCACGTGGTTGATCCACTGACCGCGACCAATACCGCGATCAAAATCAAACCCGATCCACTGCTGGCGCGAAATAGCTGGCTCCACACCCTGTACGGCACTGCGGGATACGCGCCCATCCCCAAGATGCAGATCAAAGCCATCACCAAGCTCGAAATCAACCGCATGCTAGAGACGCCAGACCAGCGCAGTCCTGTTCACATTGTCGACTGGACTTGGACCAGCAACGCCGATTACACCTTGGTGCGGCAGAACCTGAAAATCCGCCCCAGTGCCAAACTGAGGCTTCAGCGCCGCAGCACCCCCAACGATCTGCTATTGCCCCTCCGCACTTATGAATTTTTCCCCATCCTACAGGCGGATTACGCACTGGGCCAAGCCACAATGCTGCGCTTAGGCGTCCAAGGCTGGCCGGGCTGGCCCCACTCCTTCCGCAACCCGGAGTACCCGGCCGGAGATTTCACGGCTCGCCACTACCTTTTTGCCCTTGAAAATCGCAGCCACAACCGGGGATTCGATCTCAGCCTCAATTTGGGTTTCCGCGCCAGTCACACCCGCTTTGTGCATACGCCCGGCCGCCGTGCGCGCCACTTCAAAGAATTTTTCGTCCAAGCGCGTGTGTTGTGATGTTGTTTTGTCTCGAGCGGTGCGTACTGTGATGGTCCTCTTCCTCGTTGCGCTAGCTTGGTCTGCGCCGGCCTTTGGGCAACTGCTCTACGATGCCGAAGAGCGCTACGAGAGCTATGCCCGCCAAGGGTACCGCGCGTACAACTCGGGGATATTTGGCCAGATAACGCGCACTGTGTACGACGATTTGGGCAATTTTGTCCTCGACGGGGTCGGCGTCTTTGAACTGGAGGAAGGGCGTACCAATCCGCCTGAATCGGGTAGTTTTATCGACAAGAGCCGCTTTTACCAGCAGTACCTCAATCGCCTACTGGTGGCCCAAGATAGCTATGGCAATTGGAGCAGCCGGCTGATCGTCGGCGACCGCATCCGCACCAAGTTCACCGCCCTCACCCTCGACCTAGTCGCCCTCAACGGCGCCCGCTGGGACATTGATGTCGATGGTACGCTATGCTCCTTTGTCACATCGCGCCTTGACTGGCCCATCTTCGCCGGGGACAATCTCGAACTGCACGGTGCCCGAGATTGGGCCACCTACCTGCTCGGTGGCCACATCCAGCGCAAGTTTGGGGTGCTGGACGTGAGCTTGTCCTATGTCAACTTGCACCGCACCAATAGCTTGGCTTCGTGGGGCGACAACAGCATCAAGGGCGTAGTCCCGCGCCAGAATACGCCGCCGGCTTACGTAGTGGTCAAGTTCGGCGATGGTTCGCCCACAGATGGCGGCGGGCCCCGAATCTACGACCTGTACATCGAAGGGGCGCTCGAATCCATCCGCCCACTCGTCACCCGCCACGACAGCGAGCAAATCGATAGAACATATCCCAACCGCGACCGATTCTTTCCACTGGGCAAGACCATACCGCCGTACGTCGAGTTTCTCCGCGGCGATCTGGCTGTGGAGCCAGCCGAGCAAGGGGCATTTCTCGAGGCCAATGGCTCGGAGTTTTTGCTTTACTGGTTCAAAATACCCCAAGAAATGCGTGGGCAGGTTGAGCGATTGCGCTTTCGCGGGTTGGTGGCCAATGACTACCTCATTGAAATGGCCGAAATTTTTCTGCCGGCGGCGGCCGCGTCGTCGGCTAATGTCGATATAACCGGCGAACGCGCTACCTTTTTTTATCCGGTAATCGCGGCCGAGGGCCAAGTGCGCGATGGCTCCAACCGGCGCTGGGTGAACTTTGAGTACGGCCGCCACACCGGCCGCACCAATGCCAGCCTGCGCCTTGCTGTACAGCGCCAAAATTTCTCGCTGCGTACGGAATTTGCCCGCACCTTTGAATTTCGCCAGTATCCCTCCCACGCCGGCAACGACCAGTGGCAGCACCGCACGGCCGACGCCTTTTTTGTCAATACCACCCGGGATTGGCGCCGCGCCAGTCTCGGCTTTGAAGCCTTCCGCATGGCACCCCAGTACAGCACTAGCATTTCCGTCGAAGACCGGAATTATCGCACGTACACCGAGGATCTACGCAGCCCCTTCAGCGTCTTTCCCAGCTTTGACGAGCGCTACAACAACACCCTCGAATTGTCCACGGTGGATGACAACGACGACCGCGACCGCTTCCCCGACATGCACTTCCTGCCGAGTTTTGCCGACAACGACGGCATCTTTCCGGGCCTCGACCTCGATCAGGACGGCCAACCCGATCCCAACGAAAATGGCAACACCGCCCCTGACTACCTCGAGCCCTTTGTGCTCTACCACGTCGACCCGCCCGAATACGACTACGGCGACGACCTCGACAACAACGGCATCATCGACCATCGGGAGGACGATTTTGAGCCCGATTATCCCTATGATGTCGATAGCCAAGGCCATCACCTGTTCGTCGGCCTGCGCCCCTACACCGGACTTGAACTTGTCTGGGGGCACTACCATACGCGCCAGATATGGGGCGCGGGGAAAAACCGCGTCTCCTATTTTAAGACGGCCTATCAGCGCTCCCTTTTCCCCTATGGTCGCTTGGAGTTTTTCAATGTTTTCAAGCAGGTGCAAGACGACATTGAGGACGACACCCCGCAATTTTTGCCGCGTGTCTCCAATGCCCTGCCCTTTGAGGTGCGCGGGACCTTTGACGCCAATGTCGATAATTTTGAACTAGTTGAGGACGAACTGGCCATGCGCAATAGCTTGGTCAATACCGCCTACCTCAAGGCCACCTTCTTCCGCATCGACGCGCTCAACATCGACCAGCGCCTCAAGTACAGCGTCAATGTCCAGCGACCCACATCCCTACAACCGGCCAATCGGATCGGTGCTTGGTCTTGGGTGTTGAGAGCGGCCTATAGCTGGAATGTGGGCAGCCTGACGGTGATGCCCCGAATCAAGTACCTGGGCTTTGTGCGGCGCGATCGCAGCGATCGGGTGCGGTCCATTTCAGAGCGCTTTTTCTATCCGATTCTGACCGCGACGTACGATCTGACGCCCATGACCCGCTTCAGCGCGGGGGCCCAAGGGCTGCCCTTGCTGAAAAGCAAATACCGCGATCTCGTCAACAGTGCTGTCAACTACGGTGCCGAGGATTATGTGGTCATGGTGACCAATAGGACCACCTACAAAGGCTACCATCTCAGTCTGAGCACCGGGTATCAACGCAAACGACTACAATTCGCCGACCGCTCGCGCCAAGTCGAAGACCTAGATCAAGCCTTGTTTTTCATGCGCCTCGTCATGGGATTGGAGCCGTTCAAAGGATGAAAGCAGTAATGGGCATGGGATGCTTGCTCATCTTGCCGGTCCTCCCATGTTTTGGACTCAAAGCCGAGGAGTTCAAGCCCCGAGCCGGGGTGCCGACCTTGCTCCCGGCCCACCCCTTTGTCCACCGGCCCAGCCTCCCCTATGTCAACCGGGCGAAAACGGACTACGAGCTCCCAGATCAAACTTTGCTGCCACCCTTTGACCGGCGCAACTACTACGGCCCCCTCGGCCACCACCTGATCTACGGGTACGATGTGTTTTCGTGGCAGGAGACGCGCGCCAACTTCCTCAGTGGCCAATCCTCCAACAGCCAGCTTTTTAAGCAGGACGCACGTTATGGGCTGCTCGATCGCAATATCGTCGGCTTCGACAGTTACAACGACTGGGCCGCCCGGCTGATCATCGGCGACGAGATCCGCACCTTTTTCACCCCGCTGACCCTCAATATGACCGGCGTCAACGGGGTCCGCCTCGACGTCGATAAAGGGCCGACGCAATTCTCGCTGTTGGCCTCGCGCTTCCGCGACCCCATCTGGGTGGCCGGCACCCCGCAGCCAGAAGTGCGCAACGCATCCCTGCTGACGGGCGGGCGCGGCGAATGGCACTTAGGGGCCCTCACCTTGGGCGCTAGTGGCGTCCACTTCAATCTTTTCGATAGCGCACAGGGCGATTTTTCTTTGCGTGGCGATCTGCGCGGGGACCAAGTGTTGCCCAGTTTTATCATCGTGCGCTTTGCCGACGATTCCCCCGGCGACGAGCGCGCTGGTGCTGCCATTGCTGCGGTGCGCCTGCTGATCAACGGCGAGTACCGGCCGGATATCGCGCCCGAGTGGGTGCGCTTAGACGCCCGCAATCCCACGGCCGTGGGCCTCAACAATCGACTCACCGGCCAATTCCAGCGGCGTCTGTATGCCGATCAAGGTACGCGCTATGCCGATTTTTTTTATCTGCGTCGCCATCTGCAAGGCGAGGACGTCTCGCGCAACGTCAACCTCGGCGAACTAGTCAACTTCATTGTGCCCATCGAGGCGGATGCTGAATTGCGCGCCGATGGCTACGATGTCATTCTGGCCTTTTTCGATCTGACTCAGGAGTCTTTTGTCAAGCAGGTCGCAGTAGAGGCCGTGGTGGGCAACGACTACCGGGTGGAGCTCGTCGGCTTGTACGAAGCCGAACCCCAAGCCACCCAAGAACAGGCGCGCTGGCACTTGGCCAATCTCGAATCGCTGCGCCGCGCCCCGGGCAATGTCCAAGACTTGTCCAACGCGACGCAGATCCGCCTTGAAGCCGGGGCTTGGACCGGCCGCACGGTGGTCGGCGTCGACGCCCACTTTGAAAGAGGTCGCACCCGCATCCGCGGGGAATTCGCCCGCAGCATGGAGTACTTGCGCTATCCAGATGGCCGGCCCGGGCATCGCCCGCCGCGGGAATTTGAGGGGGTGCGCCAGTGGAACGGCGGGCGCAGCACCACCCGGGACGCCGCGTACTATCTGACCGCGGAGTGGACTGGCTCCTATCTCGAATTGGGCGGCGAATTGTTCTTTGTGGGGCCGGATTTCACCCGCCAATTGATCGGCGACCACGTAGCCGCCGTGCCGGGTGCCGAGATCGCCGACGGCTTTGTCGAGGACAACGACGACGACGACCGCTGGCCCGACCGGGGTCCCGGAGCGCGAGGCGGCCACCACGGCGCGACCGACTACGACCCAGACGGGGTCTTTCCCGGCAATGACGACGACAACGACGGCATTCCCGATACCAATCGCAATGGCAATGCCCTCCCCGATTACGTCGAGCCTTTTTTGCTCTTTGAGGTGGAACCAGACGCGTACTTCTACGGCCGCGACTGGAATCACAACGGCATCGCCGATGTGCGTGAGGACGATCTAGAACCCGATCTGCCCTACCAGCAGGATCAGCAGGGCAGCCACATCTTCGGCCGGCTGCGCCTGCCCGGCGGTTGGTCTGTCGGGGTGGGGCGGCTCAAGGCCAAAGGCATTTTTAGCGAGCGACGCAACCAGATCGACTACGCCAGTATGGCCCTGTCGCGCCGCGATTGGCAGCAAGGCTATCTCGCTGGCGAGCTGTTCCTGCAGCGCGTCCACGACGACTTTGCCAACCCGTACCAGACCTTTGAAGAAACCCTGTCGGAACCCGCCCCGGATGCCCCGTATCACAGCCCCGGATCGCTGGTGTACGACCGCACCACAGTGGGGGATTTGCTCGAGTGGCGCGACAGCATTGACCGCCAGCACTACCTCGGCGGAGCGTGGTGGCCGCTCGACGGCCTGCGCGTGGACGGCAATATGCGCTATGCCATTAACCGCCAGCAGGCTGCCGTGCTGTCCGATGGTTCGGATCAGGGGGCCGACCAAATCCGCCTGCTGACCTTGGTCGTGCGAGCCGCGTACCAGTGGGAAGCCACGGCTAACTGGCTAGTCGTATTTCAGGGCAAAGGACTGTACCTGCGCCGCCGCCGCGACAGTCTGCCGGTCGCGCTGGAGGACGAGTGGACGTTGGTCCCCATACTCAAGGCTCAGTACCGGCTGACGCCGCGCACTGAATTTTCCTGCGGGATGCAGGGCCTGCCCTTTTGGCCGCTCTATAAAAAAGACCGCACCGATAACCGCCATAGTTTTACCGAGGCCGTGCGGGTCGTACAGCTAACCAATCACTCGAACTATTTCGGCTATGCGCTGTCGACCAATGTAGGCCTGCGCCGGACGCGCCGGATCTTTGCCGATCCCACCCGCGCCGGCGACGACCTCCAAGTCACCTCCTTGTTCATGCGGGTATTTTTGGGCTTTGAGTGAACTGATGCTAGCAAAAAAGAAAATAGGTCCCGGCGCGGCCGCACTCTGGCTCTGGGCCGGCGGCTGCCATTGGCTCTACCCCCAGCCCGTCGTTGAGGTCGCCCGGCTGAGGCCGCAGCCGGCGGCCTCGGCCCAGTATGCTTTAGAGAGCGACGGGGCCATCTCCTATACCATAGAAGGCGACAGCCTGCGGCTTTTGGTCCGCCACCTGAGCGATCCACAACTCAACGCCCTATTCCCCACCGAGTCGAGTCAGGGCGAGTACTCGATCAATCCCTACACCTTTGGCGACTACGTCGATCCGACAGTCGGCTATGTTCGCAACCGCTTTACCGTCTTTGAAATCGAGGTCCACAACCGCGCCTTGGCCAAAGTGGAACTCAACCCGCTCAAGGCCGTGCTGCTGACCGATCGAGGCAGCGAATTCTTCCAGCCCTACGGCATCTTGGCGGGTTCGTCGCCTAGGAACTTTGAGTCGTACTACCGCGCCCGCCGCAGCCCCAGCGGCAATGATTTTTACCGCTTCAACATGCGCATGGGCATTGTGCATAGCAACAACTACAACATGGACCGCAAAATTTTCAAAGGCGAGTCGTACCGGGGTTTGCTCGTCTTCGATCCGCTCGCCGACGAGGTGGCGCAAGTCGCCTTGGTGCTGCGCGACTTCGTCCTCAAATTCAATCCCCACGACGCGCCGCTGGCAACCACCACCCTGCGCTTTGAGTTCGAGCGCGAGGTGATGTGGGAACTCGTTGAGCAAGCGGATGCGCCCCAGCGCGGGCTTGTCACCTACACCCGGCTAGGGGGGCCGCTACAGCTAGATCGCGGCGCAGCCGGGAATCCGCCGCGGGCGGCCAGCACCCTCGAGGACGAGCTGCGCGACCGCCTGCCGGCCATCAACGCCTGTTTCGCCGGCGAATTCGCGGGCGGGCGGGCGGCCGCTGGACGGATGAAAGTCCGCTTTACCATCGACCCACACGGCACTGTGGCCGCGGTGGAAATCGTCCATTCGGGGGTGGTGAGTGCGGCGGTGGATGCCTGTGTCCGCGCTGAGATAGAGCGATGGACGTTCGCACCTGCCGAGGGCCGCACCGTTGCCGAGTGCGACTTGGAATTTATCGACGGACGCGAGTGATTGTCTTTCAATCGTTGTGTATTCCCTACCTTCGCAGCGACAGGCTCTGACGCTTGTTGCCACCGGCCGAATGTCCTTCCCCGCGCCCCCGTGCCCCGACACGGGGCGGGAATCCACCAACGCCAAGCGGAACGTTAAAACAGCCTCTCAGCTATTCGGCGAATTTTTGCTTGAGTGCGCCCCAGCTTTTGGCCGCTACCGCGGTGACCGGGCTGGATATGGCGGTGAGGCGGGCGATCTGGGTAGCCGTAGTCGGCGGGAGGGTGCCGCTGGCGAAAGTCTGCTTCGTC
>RKRN01000301.1 GCA_007571365.1 Candidatus Latescibacterota bacterium | reverse complement strand
ACCCCCGGTAGCCCCCGGCCCGGCGGCGGCACGGGCATGGACCGCAAGCTCGAAAAGCCGCGGTTTTCGCCCAAGCGCATCGCCCTAGGCGCGGCTGCTTTGCTGTTTTGCGGCCTGTGTGGATGGCTGCTGCTGGTGGACTTTGGGGTGCGCAAGCTGAATGTGGAGCGCGAGCGGCTGACCATCTCGCCAGTCGAGTTCGGCCCCTTTCAGGAGTACATCCCGGTGCGCGGCACGGTGCTGCCGCTGCACACTGTGTACCTCGACGCCCTAGCAAGCGGCCAAGTGGAGCAGGTATTCGTCGAAGAAGGCGCGTCCGTGGTCGAGGGCGACCCGCTGCTGCGCCTTGCCAACCCCGACTTGGAACTGACGGTCCTACAACAGGAAGCCGAACTGGAGCGCAGCCGCGAAGCCCTGCGCAATGGCCGACTGACCATGGAGCAGGAGCTTTTGCGCTCGCGCAAGGAACGGATGGAAATCGAGTACCAGCTAGCCGTCAACAAGCGCAACTTCGAGCGTTACGAGAGTCTGTCGGCCGCCGATTTGACGGCCATTCTGTCGCGGCAGGAATACGAGCGGCTGCGCGACGAATACCAATACAGCGTCCGCCGCATGGCCCTGACCCAAGAGACCCAGACCCAAGACTCGCTGCTGGCGGCCAGCAAGGTCGACCAGCTCGGCTCAGCGGTCCAGCGCATGGAACGCAACCTGCAAATCGTCCGCGGCCGGCTCGACAACCTAACGGTGCGGGCCCCGGTGTCCGGGCAGCTCACCATGCTGGAAGCGGAAGTCGGCGAGAGCAAGGGGACCGGGGTGCGCTTGGGCCAGATTGACCGCATTGACGGCTTCAAGGTGCGTGCCGCCATCGACGAGCACTACATCAGCCGCGTGGACCGCGAACAGCGCGGCCAATTCGACAGCGGCGACGCGGCCTACAGCTTGGTAATCCGCAAGGTCTATCCCGAAGTCCAAGACGGCCGCTTTGAAGTGGACTTGGTGTTCGCCGACGCCGCACCCGAGGGCATCCGCCGCGGCCAGACTCTGCACATCCGCTTGGAGTTGGGCGATTTGGCCCAAGCCGTGCAAGTGGCGCGCGGCGGGTTCTATCAGGCGACCGGAGGCCACTGGGCCTACGTGCTCGACGCGACTGGCGAGCGGGCCACGCGGCGCGCTATTGCACTGGGACGCCAGAATCCCCGGGTGTACGAAGTGCTGGAGGGACTAGAGCCGGGCGAGCAGGTGATTACCTCCAGCTACGAGACCTTTGGCGAAGACATGGATGTGTTGGTGCTGCGGTAGGAGCCGCCCTTGGGAGGGCGGGCGAGACGCCCGCCCTCCCGCGTTCTATGCACAGGCCAGCCATTCTCTCAAACAGCTTAACAAGGAGCGAAAATCATGACCGAGCGCACAGCAAACAACGCGCCCCTGATCCGCACGGTCGGGCTGCGCAAGCTGTACACGACCGAGGAGGTGGAAACGACCGCCTTGGACAACGTCAACCTCGAAATCGCGGCCGGCGAATTTGCCGCCATTATGGGGCCGTCGGGCTGCGGCAAGTCGACGCTGCTCAATCTGCTCGGCCTGCTCGACAACCCCACCGAGGGGGAGTACTGGCTGCTCAATGAGGAGGTAGCGACCTACTCGGAGCGGGTGCGGGCCAATCTGCGCAAGGGGACGATTGGCTTTGTCTTTCAGTCGTTCAACCTGATCAGCGAGCTGACGGTGTACGAAAACGTCGAGTTGCCGCTGCTCTACATGGACGTTGCGGCCAAAGAGCGCAGGCAGCGGGTGCGGGCGATGCTCGACCAGATGCAGATCACCCACCGCGAGAAGCACTTTCCGCTCCAGCTTTCCGGCGGCCAGCAGCAGCGCGTGGCTGTGGCGCGGGCCTTGGTGTCGGAGCCGAAGTTGGTGCTGGCCGATGAGCCGACCGGCAACCTCGACTCGCGCCACGGCGACGAGGTCATGGAGATGCTCACCGAGATGAACAAAAACGGCACGACCGTGGTGATGGTGACGCACTCGCCGGCTTACGCCGACTTTGCCCATCGGATCATTCACCTGTTTGACGGCCGGATCGTGAGCGAGAACATCGAAAGAGAGCGAGAAGCGTAAGCGCGTGGATCGTGCCAGGGGGCAGATGCCGAAAAGGCGTCCACAATGGGAAACTGCTAGGACACAGAAAGGAACCTTCATGCTGAACAACTACCTGACGACGGCCCTGCGCCGGCTGTGGCGCGAGCGCGGCTACGCGGCGATCAACCTCTTCGGCTTGGCCATTGGCTTTGCGCTGTGTCTGCTGATCGGCCAGTTCGCCGCCTACCAACTCTCGGTTGGCGACTTTCACGACAAAAAAGACCGGGTTTTCCGCGTGTTGCAATCAGACGTGCAGGATACCGAGTACACGGGGAACGTACGAATACCGCTAGGGCCGACTCTCAAGGAACAACTGCCCGAAGTCGAGGAGGCGGTCCGCTTTAGCTCAAGTTTTCCGGTGCCGCTTCGGGTCGGGGACCAAGACGGAATATATGAAGAGATTCGTGGGGTGGACGCTGGTGTTTTCGACATGTTCAGTTTGCCGCTTCTGCGCGGCGACCCCAAGACGGCCTTGACGCGCCCCTACACCATGGTGCTGACCGAGCCGTTGGCCCGGCGGCTCTTTGGCGATAGCGACCCCATCGGACAGGTCGTCCGCGTCGGCGATAGTTCCGATTACGAGGTTACCGGCATCGTCGGCCAGCCGCCTGCCAACTCGCTACTCCAGTTCTCGGCCCTGCGTTCCATGTCTAGTGCCACAAATCCCACGCTAGACCACGGTTGGAGTGCTTCAGGCTTCAGGACCTTCGTGCAATTAACGCCTGATGCCGCTGCCGCTGCCGTAGCGGCGCGCATTCCCGGCATCGTCAAGGAGGCCACAGGGGCGCCCGAGGAGTCCGGTTCCTATGCGCTGCAACCTCTGAAATCGATTTACTTCGACATGGAGAACCCTTGCTCCATTGGCCCGAGTGGGAATCCCGTGTACCTCGCGTTGTGCGCCATCTTAGCGGTGGTCATTCTGACGATTGCCATCGTCAACTACGCGAACTTGGCGACAGCGCGGGCGGGACGCCGGACCCACGAGATCGGCGTTCGCAAAGCTCTCGGTGCTTACCGCGGTCAGCTTATTCGCCAACTGCTGAGCGAGTCCGTGTTGATGAGCACTGTGGCGACGGTCTTGGGCATGGTCTTAGCAGAAGTCTTGATGCGGCTTATACCCATCATTACGGGAGCCGATTTTGAGTTGCCTGCCTTACACTGGACGCTTTCGGCCTGCCTCGGAGCCGCGGCACTGGCGGTGGGAGGCGGACTGGTCGCGGGCGCGTCCCCGGCTTGGGTCGTGGCGCACTTTCAACCAGAGACCGCCGTGCGCCGGGGCCGCGTGGGCGGGGCGCGTCTGCGCCAAGGCTTGGTAGTGGCGCAGTTCGCAAGCACTACGGCGTTGCTGGCGATAACCCTGCTGATATGGCACCAAGTCGAGTACAGCCAAAATCGCCTCCGCGAGAACTCCATCTTGGGGTTGGAGCCGGAACAGGTTGTCGTCGTCCGCAGTCATGGTCTGACCCCAGAGCAGACCCAAACCTTCAAGAAAGAGCTGCTTCAGGATAGCCGCATCGCCGCGGTGAGTTTGTCTCTGGCAATACCTGGTGGGGGCTGGGCAATGAGTTTTGCTGCCGGCGGCGAAGATCGAATAGAGATGACTCTATATATCGCAGATGGCGATTTCGTCGAAATCATGGGCTTGCACATGGTCCAAGGACGTGCCTTGACTGATGAACCAGCCGACGCCCAAGCGGTCGTCATCAACGAGACCGCCGCGAGAGTAATGGGATTGGCAGAGCCGCTGGGCAAGACGATCGATGCCTCTAGGGGAAAATCCCACATCGTGGGCGTGATCGAAGACTTCCACTTCCAAGGTCTGCGATCCAAAATTGAGCCACTGGTTATAGTGCCGCTCATGGGATGGTCGGGCTTCACCATCGTGCGGGTGCGCCCCGGGCATCTCGACGAAGCCCTCAAAGCGATCGACGACAAGTGGGCTGCCCTCGCGCCCTATCGCCCCATCCAGCGCAATTCCCTCCAAGAGGTCACCGCCAGCCTCTACTCGGAAGACTTGGTGATAGGCCGCACCTTAACGGCTTTCCTCTTCTTAACCATCGCCATCGCCTCGGTAGGGCTGTTCGGCATGGCCGCCCACGCCGCCGCCGAGCGCACGCGAGAAATCGGCATCCGCAAGGTGTTCGGTGCCTCTCCCAGCGGCCTCACCGCCATGCTGCTGCGCGACTTCGCCAAACCCATAGCCATCGCCTTTGTCCTCAGCGTGCCCATCGCCTACGGGTTGGCCGACCACTGGCTGCAAGAGTTTGCCTATCGCGTGGAAATCGGCGTGGGCTTGTTCCTGCTGTCGGGAGCTTTGTCCTTCGCCATCGCCGGGCTGACGGTGGGGCACCAAGCCATGCGAGCGGCCCTGACCAATCCACTAGAAACCCTGCGCGCAGAATAACCAAAACGCGGCGGTACATCATGATCGAAATGCACAACATCGAAAGGTATCACCAGTCCGGGCCGCGCAAGACCTACGTGCTGCGCTACGTCCATCTGAACGTCGCCGAGGGCGAGTTTGTGTCGATTATGGGGCCGAGCGGTGCCGGCAAATCGACGCTGCTGCACATCATGGGCCTGCTCGATGAGCCTACGGCTGGATCGTACCGATTTCTCGGCCAAGAGGTCAGCGGATTGAGCGAGAAAGCACGCACCGAGATCCATCGGCTGTACATTGGTTTTGTCTTCCAAGCCTATCACCTGATCGACGAGCAGACGGTGGCCGAGAACTTGGAGTTGCCGCTGCTCTACCAAAAGGTGAAAAGCGCCGAGCGCAAGGCGCGGGTCAGCGAGCTGCTCGACCGCTTCGAGATGGTGGCTAAAAAGGACCTGTTCCCGCACCAGCTTTCCGGCGGCGAGCAGCAGCGCGTCGGCGTGGCACGCGCCTTGATCGGCCAGCCGACGCTGATTCTGGCCGACGAGCCGACCGGCAACCTCAACTCCAAGCAGGGAGAAGCGGTGATGGACATGCTGAACGAGCTAAACGACGAGGGCACGACGATTGTACAAGTGACGCACTCGAAGAAAAACGCCGGCTACGGCAGCCGGGTGGTGCATCTGCTAGACGGCAAGATCGCGCCGGAAGGAGGAGACTAGTCATGCTACGCAACAACCTGATCGTCGCGTGGCGCAACTTAACGCGCCAGCGCCTACACACGGCGATCAACCTCGCCGGGCTGGGCTTGGGCATGGCGTTTTGCCTCGCAGGAGTGGTCGTTTGATCGCTTCCACAGCAAAGCGGACCGAATCTATCGCGTTTACCTTGAGCATACGAGTCGGGAGAAGGGAGTACAGCGCAGCGCCGACCTGATTGAATTTGCGGTCGCGCCCGAACTGGCGGCTCTTGCGCCGCACGTGGAGCGCACGGTGCGCCTCAGTGCGGGGGATGGGGACGAAAGAAAAAGGCGCGTTGTGCGGATGACCTTTGCAGGCAGTTCGTCCGACGAGGAATTTCTCCTCGTCGATCCTGCATTCTTCGAGGTCTTCGACTTCCCCCTTCTGCTAGGGGACGTTTGCTTGCCTCGCCCTAAGCGGTGCGGCGATCGCGTGGCCTCTGGCTTGGTGGTGGATGCGCGACTAACTCAACGGCTTTGCCTTCCGCATCAACTTGGCGGCGTGGCATTTTGCCGCTGGGGCGGCGATTGTACTCGTCGCGGTTTTGGTCAGTTCCGGCCATCAGGCGTACAAGGCTGCCAAGGCCGACCCGGTGGAAGCGTTGCGCTATGAGTAGGCTCAAACGCAGCTATAGGTGAATGCGCAGTTACGTCGTAGTTTCACTCCGCAATCTGAGGTCAGAGTATATCTTCTGGCCGGGGAGCTCGGTCGGGAACTTTATCCAGTATGCTTTTTAGGGTCCTGTTCTAGCGCTTGCAAGACTTTGTAGGAGGCTCCTAAGGATGAATACAACCCAGCATATTGTTCCCGGCTCCCACAATCGCTATTCGCTGTTTCGGCATTGTGCTCCCGCTCCCGCTTTTTGAGTTTAATTCCCACGGCCGACATCCGAGGGTGGATGCCCGCGAAGGCGGGCATGACAACGGGGGAGCACCGACGCGGCATAAGAGCCGGCCCCGGCGTAGGCTGAGGCTGCGTAACATCACTTATACTTATGCGTTTATACGTTCCCAAAAAACCTAAAGGAGACCAACATGCGACTCAAAGACAGAACCGCCATCGTCACCGGTGCCGGGGGCGGCATGGGCCTCGGCATAGCGAAATGCCTGACGCGCGAAGGGGCGGCCATCGTGGCGACCGACATCGACGGCCGCCGGGCGCAGGCCACCGCCGACCAACTCGCACGCGCCGGGGCCACCGCGGTCGCCATCGCCGCCGACATAACGGACGAATCCGCCGGCCAAGCCCTCGTCGCGCAGGCGATTGAGCACTTCGGTGCCATCGACATCCTCGTCAACAACGCCGGCCACTTTGGCACCATCGTTGGTGCTCCGTTCACCAACTTCACCGGCGAGGAGTGGGACAGCAACTACGACATACACGTCAAGGGCCCCTTCTTCCTCTGCAAGGCGATCGCCCCGCACATGATCAGGCGCCGCTACGGCAAGATCATCAACATCTCTTCGGCGGCCGCCAAGCGCGACCCAACCTTCCTACCAACCTACGCGGCTGCCAAGAACGCGATGCTCAGCCTGACGCGGCTGACCGCCAAGGACTTAGGGCCGCACAACATCACGGTAAACGCCGTATGCCCCGGGTTCGTGTGGACCAACTTCTGGCACACACTGGCACCAAAGATCGCCGAGGTAGACCCCGCCTATGCCGGCAAGAGCGCCCGCGAGGTGTTCGACCTGTTCATCGCCAACTCGACGCCGATGCAGCGGGAACAGTCGCCTGAGGACATCGGCAACATGGTCGCCTTCCTCGCTTCCGAGGAGGCACGCAACGTCACCGGCCAGACGATAAACGTCAGCGGCGGCATGGTTTTGGACTGAACGCGGAGGGATCGGTTAAGTCTAGTGCTTCAGCATAGATACGCACTTTATGCCGAGAGGGAAGCTCCCTCCCCAGTGGATTCCCACGGACGCGGGAATGACCCCCACCCCTTCGGGCCGCCGCAGGAACAGCACGTGGATTCTCACGTTGCGGTTCAACGGTGGGTTTTTTGCTACTTGTAGCGGCGGCCTCGGTCTTTGGCGCGACGCTCGCGCACCAATTCCAGCACCGGGACGCCGTAGCCGCAACTCGTGCCGGTCCGTTCGACTTCAACCTCGATTACTTGGCGTTTGGTGCTCTTCAAGTGGGGTGGCCGTGGCTTGGCCGTATCCGTGGGAACTGACTGTCGCTCAAGCGGCTGTGTTCTGTTTAATCTCCCAACCGGGAAAGACCAAAACAGCCGGATGGCACTGCAAGGCTTGCGCTAGCATTTTGGCACGCTCAACCCCAAGTTGTACGCGGTTATTTTCGATGGCTGAAATATAGATTGGGGAATGCCAGTGCGCTGGGCGAGTTCATTCTAGCTAAGCTCCTGCAGCTCGCGGATAATGCGGACGGATTCACCAACAGACACTTCAATCTGCTTCTTGGCGCGGCGGTAATTTTTCATTTTAGGATCTCCGGTAGTCGTGTGCCGTCAGACTGACAACCTGCACGAAAATTTCGCTGGCTTCGATCTTGGTATGTCAATTCTCGAAAAATAATAATGGCTAAAATAGGATCAATTTGATAGTCAACAGGACGAGTTTGAGCAGGTCGTTGTGCTCGCTAGGCGAGTGCTTCGTTGTATTGCAATTGGTGCAGGCGGGCGTAGATGCCGTCTTGGGCTAAGAGCTCTTCGTGGCGGCCCTCTTCGCGCAACTGGCCCCGGTGCAGCACTAAAATTTTGTCGGCACTGCGGATGGTGGACAGGCGATGGGCAATCACGATGGAGGTGCGGTCGCGCATCAGTTTTTCCACCGCCTCTTGGATCCAGCCTTCGGTCTCGGTGTCGATGTGGGCGGTGGCTTCGTCGAGCACTAAGATGTCCGGGTCGGCAGCGAGGGCGCGGGCCAGAGACAAAAGCTGGCGCTGGCCAGCCGACAGGGATGCGCCGCGCTCTTGTACCTCGTGGCGATACGTGTCGGGCAGGCGGTCGATAAAGCGGTCGGCATTGACATAGCGGGCCGCTTGGGCGACGGCTGCGTTCGACAGCTCGGGAGCACCAAAACGGATGTTGCTGGCAATGTCGCCGGCAAAGAGAAAGACGTCCTGCTGCACCAGGCCGAAGCGCCGCCGCAGTGCTTCCACGTTCCACGCGCGAATGTCGATGCCATCGACTAAGATCTGCCCCCGTTGAATCTCGTAAAAGCGGCACAGCAAGCTGACGATAGTCGTCTTGCCCGAGCCGGTGGCTCCGACGAGCGCGAGGCTTTGGCCCGGCGCGGCGCAGAAGGAAACGTCGCGCAGGACCCATTCTTCGCCTTCGTAGGCAAACCACACGTGGCGGAATTCAAGGGCCCCGGCGATGCGCTTGTGCTGCACCGAGCCGCCGATTGGCTCTGGCTCGGCGTCCATCAGTTCAAAGATGCGCTCGGAAGAAGCCATGGCCACCTGCACGGTGGCGTATTCTTCGGCGAGGTTGCGGATGGGCATGAAGAAGCGGGGCACGTATTGCAGCATGGCGACCAAAACGCCCCAAGCGATTTCCTCGCGCAGCACTTGGCCGACGCCGTACCACAGCACTAAGGCCATCAGGGCGGCCCCGCACAATTCCATAAAGGGGAAGTAAGCCGAGTGGTACAGGGTGCGCACCAAACGAGCGTCGAGGTATTCGTCAGTGCCCTCATTAAAGCGGCGGGTGCTGCGCGGCTCGCAGTTGAACAGTTTTACTACTTCTATACCCGACAAGGTTTCTTGCAAATCGGCGCTGAAGCGGGCAAAGCGCGTACGGGCTTGGCGAAAGGCTTGGTAGGTGCGGTTTTGCAGCCACAGGGTGGCGGCAAAGGCCACCGGCAAAAAGGCGCACGTGAGCAGGCCCAATTCGACGTCGAGGTAGTAGAAGATGTAAAACAGGATGGAGGCGATGGTGACGGCTTCGGTTACTAAGGAGACGGCGCCGTAGGTGAAGAATTCGTTGAGCGCATCGACGTCGCTGGTGTTGCGCGCCATCAGTCGGCCGATGGGCGTACGGTCGAAAAATTTGAGCGGCAGGCCCTGTAGGCAGGTGAAAATGTTTAAGCGCACGTCGCGCATCGTCCACTGGCCGACCATGCTGGTGATCCAGCTTTGGGCGTAGCCGATGGCGAATTGAGCGACTAGCAGCGCGGCGAACAGCAGGACGAGGGTGCCCAAGCCATCCAAGTCGCCGGGCACGATGTGCTCGTCAACGGCTATTTTGGTCAGCACGGGACCGGCCTGGCGGGCCAGCGAGGCCGCGAGGATGAGCAACAACGTCGAGGCCGCCCAAGGCCAATAGGGCCGCAAGAAACCCAACAGCCTAGCTACCAAGCGGAGGTCAATGGACTTTTGCTCGATTTCCCGCTCGTCGCGGATGGTCGGCGGCATTACAGATCGCTCAATTCCTCAGTCAGATGCTGGCGGCGGTACATGTCGGCGTACAGGCCGTCGCGGGCGAGCAATTCATCGTGAGTGCCCTCTTCGACGAGGCGTCCTTCGTCGAGCACGATGATGTGGTCCGCGGCCATGACGGTGGAGATGCGGTGGGCGATGAGGATGGTGGTGCGCTCGGCCATGATGTCGCGCAGGTGCTTGAGGATTTGCTCTTCAGTGCGGGTATCGACGCTGGCCAAGGCGTCGTCGAGGATGAGGATTTTCGGTTGTCGCACCACCGAACGGGCCAAGGCCGTGCGCTGCTTTTGCCCGCCCGACAAGGTGACGCCGCGCTCGCCGACGATGGTGTCCAGCCCTTGCGGAAAGGTCTTGAGGTCCGCGGCGAGTTGGGCCACCTCAATCGCATGTTCGACTGCGTCGGTGGTAGATGCGTCGAGGGCGATGTTGTCGCGGATGCTTTCGGAGAACAGGAAGGTGTCTTGCGGCACGTAGCCGATGGCGTCGCGAAAGGCGCGCAGTGGCATTTGTTCAATGGGCTTGCCGTCGATGAGAATTTGGCCTTCGCCAGCTTGGATGAGGCGGGGGATGAGCCGCGCCAGCGTACTCTTGCCCGAACCGACCCGGCCGACGATGGCTAGGGTGCTGCCAGCCGGAATGTGGACATCTATATCGCGCAGCACGGCTTGGCCATTGTACGCAAAACAGGCGCGGCGGAATTCGATTTCGCCTTTGATCGCCAAGCCGTCGTCTTGGTACTGGTCGGGCTGGGGCTTCTCTTTGAGCACGGACTCAATGCGCAGCATGGAAGCCATGGCGCGCTGGTATTCATCGACGATGCGGCCCATCATCATCATCGGGCGGCTCATGCGGATCAAGTAGGCGTTGAAGGCGACAAAGGCCCCCAAGGTGAGCGTCCCTTCGACGACGCGGGTGCCGCCCAGCCACAAGATGAACACCATCGACAGGCCGCTGATGAGGAAGGTAAAGGGGAAAAACGTGCTGTAGAGGTAGATTAGACTGCGGTTGCGCTCGACGTACTCGTCGTTGAGCTGGGTGAAGCGGTCGATCTCACCGCGCCGGCGGGCAAACGCCTTGACCACGCGCACCCCGGCGAGGTTTTCCTGCAGGCAGGTGCTAATGGCGGCAAATTGTTCTTGGACCCGGCGATAGCGCCGGCGCACTTTGCCGCCCACCACGCGCAAGATCGCGGTCATAATGGGCATGGGCAACAGCGCGTACAGGGTCAGTTGCCAGTCGTATAGACACATGGCGACCATGCTGAAGCTGAAGCCGAGCAGGGCGCTTAGGAACATGCGGAAGCCGTGGCTGAGGTAGCGCTGCACGGCTTCGACGTCGTTGGTCGCTCGGGCCATCAAATCGCCGGTGCGGGCCTGTTGGAAGTAGCCCAAGGGCAAGGTGAGCAGATGGGCGAAATAGCGCTGGCGGATGTCGCGCTCGACGCGGTACGAGGTGGCGGCCAAGTGCCAGCGCATACCAAAGGCCATGCCCCACTGCACCAGCCCCAAGCCGACGATGAGGGCCGCGTAAGACGGTAGAAAAGTCAGGTCCGGTGCGGCTTGATCTAGGCTGGCTCGAGCTTGGTTAATGACGCGTTCGAGGACGAGGGGAATAGAGACGGAGATGAGCTGTTCGCCCAGCAAAAAGGCTAAGCCGACGACTAAGGCCCAGCGATAGGGGCGGAGGTACGAGGCGAACGGTTTGAAGGGATTGAGACTCATGCGCTGTTTGGTGGGCCGCTAAGGCCCTACTTAGACTATATATGTCCATAAACCGTGTCAAAGCAGGACGATTAGGAGACCCATCCAAGTGAATACTTTCTGCATGACCGCCGATGATATCCAGTGCTGGGAGCGCACTGGATATTTCGTGCGCGACAACGTCTTTTCTTACGAGGAAAACGATCATCTGCGGCAGGTGGCCGAAGACGTTGTCGCCGGAAAGCGCAGAATGCCCATGGCCCACCTCAACCGCAATGCCCTAGTCCGCGACGGCAAAGACGCGCGGTCAGGTATCTACAGTATGCACAAAATTCATCACCTCAGTTGCTACATCCCGGAGTTCCTCGCCCGCGTACGCGATCCGCGCCTGACCGATCCGCTCGTCGATATGCTGGGGCCAGACATTCTGGGCATCAATAACCTCTTTATCTGGAAAGCGCCCGAAATCGGCTTGGGCTTCCCTTGGCATCAAGACAAATTTTACTTTGGCAAGCGGTTCAAAACGGCGACGACCGTCGGCACTTGGACGGCCATTGACCCGGCCGACCGCGCAAACGGGTGCCTATACGTGATTCCCGGTAGCCACAAACAGGCCATTGCCGAGCACGACGACATTGAGGGGTCGCAGCAGACGGAATTCAAGCTGGCCCGCAATGCCCGCGACGAGGACGGTATTGCCGTAGAAGTTCCACCCGGTGCGGTCATCTGGTTTCACTCCCACCTGTTGCACAAGAGCACCAACAACCACAGCCAGCGATTTAGACGCAGCTATGTGTCACATTACTTGAGTGCCCAAGCGGAATGGACTGCGCCAGATAAAGCGGGCAAGGGGCAGCCGATTATGTGGGTTCGGGGACGGACGTTTCCCGGCAAAGTGCGCGAAGTTGAACGAGACGTGCTGCCGGTCCATTGAAGCCAAGAGGAGCTCCAGCCATGAAAATCGCTACTTGCGTCGTCTTGCTGCTCTTTTCCGGTGCTTTCCACGCACAAGCTCAGTCCCGGCATGACCATTGGAGTGTCGTGCGGGCGGAGCAGCTTAGCAACCACGAAAAATTTGCCGCATCTGTCGAGTGGACCAGAAATCGCCTGATGGAGGTTGGGGAGTTCACTCAATTGCTGATGGAAAACAGCAATTTGGAACAGATGAGCAAAGGGGGAGGGTTCGATACGTACGGGCTGCCGGCGGACACCACCGTGGTTTTCAAAGTTCGCGTAGGAGAACTCGATAAGTACAGCATCCTAGACTGGATCGTCCAAAACATAAGCTTCCCAAACTCCATGCTGCGGATTGCGGGCTACGGCTTGGTTAGTCGAGCAGAGATTTTGCGACTGAAGGTTGAAAACGCGAAGCTGGCGAATGCGTCGGCGGACTCGACGCAGAAACTGGAGTTGCAGTACTTGGAAGCGCAGAAAGCCCTTGACGAGTTCTTGGCGACGCAGCGTTGGGTGGATTGACGGCTAAGAGGATAGATGCGGCTTGGACCGGGGCCGCCTCGTTTTTCTTGCCTAATTGAGAGGCTGAGTCCGTCCTACTCGGTGCGCTGCTAGGGTCTCATCAGGCTAGTCGCTCCAGCAAATCCTCTGATTCGGAACGGCTGAATAGCTCGGCCTATCGCTGCTCTGACTCAAGTTCGGCTAGGAGGAAACGCGCAAATTTGTCTTGTTCCTCTTGCGAAAGTTTGGCGGCTCTCTCGAAAGCCTTTTGCAGAAGTTGGGTCATCTGTTTTTACGCCCACTCTAACTGTCCGATTTGCATTCTGGAGGAGCGAGCCATCCTGATCGCCGACAAGTATGCCAAGAGCGGCTAGAGAATTTAACCGGAATTATAGATCTTGCAGCCTGTTCAGGACCTATTTGGGGCAGGTTAGCCAGCGGCCGATTGCAGCCCCGTCCACGGCTTGATCTTCGCCAGATCGGTGGCGAGAGTTTCTTCCGCCACTTCAGTGTCGTACGCTATCTGCGCTCGCAGCCAGTAGCCCTTGGAGAGGCCGAAAAAGCGACACAAGTGCAGGTCCGTATCCGCCGTAATGGTCCGCTTACCTGCTACAATCTCACTGATTCGCTGGGCGGGAACCCCGATTTCTTTGGCGAGGCGATACTGCGAGAGTCCCATGGGGACCAAAAACTCCTCTCGCAGTAATTCTCCGGGCGTCACAGGTTTGAGCTTGGACATATTCTTTTCGCTACTAATGGTAATCGACGATCTCGACATCACGCGACTCTTCACATTTACCCCTTCACCGCCCCGAGCTGAATCCCGCTGATAAACCACCGCTGAAAAAAGACGAAAACCGCGATCATCGGCACGAGCATCAACACCGACCCCGCGCAAATCAGCCCGTAGTCGTTGACATACAAGTCCGACAGCTTGGCCAATCCCACCGGCAGCACCATCATCGAATCCGAATCCGTCATAATCAGCGGCCAGAGAAAGGCCCGCCAACGCCCGAGGAAGGTAAAAATCGCCAAGGCCCCCAGTGCCGGCTTAGAAAGCGGCACCACTACGTGCCAAAACACGCCCCATGCCGAACACCCGTCGATGAGGGCCGCCTCCTCAATCTCGCGCGAAATGCCCAGCAAAAACTGCCGCAGCATGAACGTCCCATAGGCACTGAAACACCCGGGCGCAATCAGGGCGAAGAAACTGTCCAGCCCCACCGGATGGCCGATATAGTGACTCTTTAGGTAGAGGAAACCGCTAAAGAAATCCGTTGCTAACACCGCGTTTAGCCATTCGGGAATTTTTTTCATCAGTACGAATTGCGGGATCATCAGCACGTCGGCTGGGATCATCATCGTCGATAGGTAGCCCAAAAAGAGCACGTCGCGGCCCCTAAACTGCAAGCGGGCAAAGGCGTACGCGGCGAGTGCGCTGGTGGCGACTTGGACCCCGGTAACGGCGGTGGCGATGACCAGCGAATTGGCGTAGTAGCGGAGGAAGGAGAAGGCGCGGAACACGCCGACGTAATTGTCCGTCGTCCAGCGCGGCGGAATCCACCCGAGCGTCACATCGACATTGTACTTGAAGGAGGTGAGCAGGGTCCACACCAGCGGCACCACCATGCCGCTGAGCACGAGCAGCAAGATCGCATAGATCAAGGCCGTTGATTGGTACGGACGCCAGCGCACCATTAGACGGCCTCCAGCCGCTTGCCGCCGTAGCGCCAGTTGAGCAAGGTCGCCGCGAAAATCAGCGCGAAGAGCACCATTGAAATCGCCGCGGCGTACCCTACTTCTAGCTGTTCGTACGCTTGGGTGTAGATGTAGTAGCTCATGGTGGTCGTCGATCCCTCGGGGCCGCCGCCCGTCATTACATAAGCAGCTTCAAAGCCACCTTGCAGGCCGCCGATTACGCTGGTGACGAGGATGAAAAACGTCGTGGGGGCTAGCTGCGGCACGGTGATGTGGACGAGCTGGGACCACCAGCCCGCGCCGTCCATGTCAGCGGCCTCGTAGAGTTCGACGGGGATGTTTTGCAGGCCGGCCAAGTAGAGAACCATGTTGTAGCCGCCGACGCTGGCCCAGATGAACATGATGATCAACGCCGGCTTGGCCCAAGAAGCGTCGATTAGCCAGCCCGGCAGGAGCGCGGCGGCCCGCTCGGGGGCGATACCCAACACCCCAAAGATCTGCCACAAAAGTCCGTTGACGATGCCGACATTGGGCTCGTAGGTCAGGAGCATTTTCCAGACCATATAAATGGCGATGCCCGTACACAGATGTGGAATAAAGAACAGGGTGCGGAAGAAGATGCGGCCGGGCAGCTCTTTGTTTAACAGCACGGCCAACAGCAGAGAGCCGACCATGGCGAGCGGGATATTGAGCATCAAAAAGAGCGTGTTGCCGAGGTACTTCCAAAAGTACGGGTCGCGTGCCACCCACTCGCCATCAACCTTTTTGAAGAGCACTAGATCCGCAAAGTTGTCTAGCCCGATGAAGACGGGAGCACCCGAGGCGAGCTGATAGCGGTAGAAGCCCATGCCCGCCGCCACTACGACCGGGCCAAGGGCGAAGATGAGAAAGCCGACGAAATTGGGTAGCAGAAAGAAGAACGCGGCTTTGTTTTGCCTCTTCACAATGCGCTTTCCTCGGCGTAGATGCGCTGCAGATAGGCGTTGGTCACTTGGTGGGCTTCGGCGAGGGCTTCGGCCACGCTCTCGCGCCCGGTGAGGGCGGCGTCGAGTTCGTCGAGCATCCGGCGGTAGAGGTCCTCCCACCACAACTCTTGCGGGAAGAGTCGGACCTTGTAGTCCATGGAGCGCACGAAGACTTCTTCCTCGTAGGGCGTTGATGCCCGCGGATAGGTGTTGCGGGCGACCGAGCGTTGCGGCGGCAGGTCGCTGCCCAACTTGGCCATCTGGGTCGTCGCCTCGGCCGAGACCATGTGCTTGAGTACATCCCAAGCGACTTCGGGCTTGCGCGTGCCCCGCCAGATCGTAAAGCCGACGCTGGCATAGCGGGTCTGACGGCCGGCCGGTCCTTGGGGAAAGAGTGCTGCGTCCCACTCAAAGCGGTCCAAAAGCTGGAAGGTCGGCAGCATCCACGGCCCCATGATCCCGATGGCGATGCGGCCGGCCTCAAAGGTAAAAGTGCTCATGGCGTTGTCGCTGCGCACCCCGGGCCGGGGCGGGCTGACCTTGTGCTTGAAGTAGAGATCGACGTAGAACTGCACGGCTTGGGCCACGCGCGGGTCGTCGAGGTTGGAGACGTAGCGCCCGTTTTCCCAGCGCAGGAAGTCCCCACCCATGCTCCATACGTAGCTGGCGATGTCGTACGGGGTGCAGCCGTAGATGTCCGGTAGGCCATCTTGGTCTTGGTCGATGGTCAGGGCCTTGGCCTTGACTAGGAGATCGTCGAGCGTCCAGTCGTCGGTGGGATAGCTGATGCCGTAGCGGTCGAAGAGGTCCTTGTTGTAAAAGCAGGTAATGGTGCTGCCTTTGACCGGAATGCCGTAGAGGGTGCCGTGGTAGGTGTACGCTTGCAGGCCCACCGGATAGTAATCGTCGGTGGCGAGTTGGTCTCGCCGCACCAAGTCGTCGAGCGGCAAAAGCTGCCCGGTGCTAGCGACTTGCGGCATCTGCCGCCAGTGCAAGACGCAAACGTCGGGGGCGTGCCCAGCGTCCATGCCCGTCAGCAGCTTTTGCACGACACTGCGGCCGGGCACGACCTCTAAACGCAGGCGGACTTCTGGGTGCTGTTGGCGATATTCGGCGGCGACCTGGCGGTACAGCTCGGCCTCTTGCGGCGAGCCATACACCCAGACGGTCAGCACCTCTTCGGCTGGATACCAGTGAACCGAGAGGACGCCCCAGAGTATCCCCACGGCTAGCGCGGCAACGATCCCGATGCGGAGTACGGGCACTGCGGCTCCTAGCTAGCGGCGAATAGTTTTTCGCGCAGCGGCTTTTGCAGCTCGTAGATGCCGCCGCCGCGGCGCGCTCCGGCTGGCAGGCGCGTGCGGACTGTTAGGGCCGTCAGGCGAAAGTCAAAGGTGGGGCTGCCGCACAGGATGTTGGCGTTAAAGGCATCCCAATTGCCCACTCCGCCGAGCGGCCAAGCATCGACGGCCGCGTACTGATATAGCAAGAGCCGCCGGGACCGACCCGAGCGGTTGAGGGCCGAGCCGTGCAGGGTGCGGGCGTGGTGGATGGAAAGCGAACCAGCCTTCATCGCCAAAGGCACGGCCGACGCGAGGTCAATGTGGTCGCGCTCCGGGCTGATCGCCCCGATGAAGTAGCCGTCTTGGTGGTGGTCGAGAATCGGGCCTTGGTGCGAACCGGGAACCACCATCATGCAGCCATTTGCGGGCGTGGCGTCGTCTAGGGCAACGCCCACGGCGCACAGATCGTCGTTGGTGTGCGGATAGTGAGCAAAGTCTTGGTGCCACTCGACCGGGCTGCCGCCATCGGCCGGCTTCATGTTGAGCTTGTCGCCTTGGGCGCGAATGGCCGGGCCGATCAGGGGGGTTAGGAGGTCTAGAATGCGGCGGTCGCGCATCAATCCGTCGAAGAAGGGGTGATAACTCGCTGGGGCGCTCAGGCGGCGCACCTTGGGATTTTCCGGGGTGTGAGTCGGCTCTAGGTCAAAGTGCCCGCTCTGCTCGGAGACGTACCGCGACTGCTCGACGAAGTCATCGACAATGGCGTGGGCCTGTTCTAATTCGTCTGGGCGCAATACATCGGCGACGACGAGATAGCCATGTTCGCGGTAGAAATCGACCTGTTCTTGGGTGAGCATATAGCCTCCTAAAAATTCGGGCAGGCCCCGCACCTAGGCGAGACCTGCCCGGAATGGTACTGCACTTGAGATGGAATCTAGAACTGGGACTTGATCCGGCCCCAGCTACTCGCCTCAACGGCCGTGGCCGCGCCCCAGTCGATGTTGGGATCGACCGGCGTTAGCAGTAGGTCGTTGAGTGCGCGGCAGCACCCAATTGATTGGGTGCTCCACTGGCCGATGCGATTATCGCCTTCGCCCTCGCCGCCATCGACTTCGTTGATCGTCAGGGTGAAGTGAATGACGCTACCCTCGACCAAGTCGTGGATCTCAACCTGATCTTCAGTGGCCTCTTCTGAGCGCGGCATCCGGTCGATCGGCAGGATGCGAATCTCGTAGTCGTAGGTGCTCTCGCCGAACTCGTCCCCGGTGAAAGTGTGGGCGATCTCGATCCACTGCGAGCCGCTGGTCAGCCACGGCAGGTTGCGGTTGGGGCGATACCACTCAAAGGTCTCCTGATAGACTGGGAAGGCGAACTTGTAGCTAAAGTTGGTGGCATCGTCGCCTTGGTTTTGATCTTCGGAGGCTTGATGCAAAGCATTGACCTCGTATTCGACGCTGTCATCCCAGTAAAACCTGCCTGGGTCTTGACGCTGGGTGACGTGTCTGTCGTCGAAGATGCGGGTGGTGGCATAGAGATTGTTGGTCGCATCATTCCAACCGACGATGTGGCGGACCTGCAGCGAACTAGCGTCGAGAGCACCGCGAGCCACGTTATCGCCGGCAAAACCTTCGAGCGAAAATAGGCTCTCGCTAAAAATCCCGTACTGATCCAAAGGCACCGCAGCCCACTCGCTGGGGTTGCCGTCGATGACGGGTACATTGGCATCGGGAAAGTTTACGGCGACCAACAGCTCGCCCGGCGGCTCGTGGGCTTGGGCGACAACCGCAAGGCCCAACGAGGCAAGGGCGGAGGTGAGAAACTTTTTCATGGTAAAACTACCTCCAAGAGATAGGGAGTAAAAGAGAAAAGGTGCGGTAACTTGGCCTATCGGTTCCGCAACCTGTGAACGCCCAATATACGCGCCGGCAAAAGTGGACGTCAAGGCTCAAATCGCCGCGTCCATAGGCGTCTGGGTAGCCTCAATTTGGGCGCGACGCATCCTCTTGCGCGGCAGAAGATGTGTGCTGCGCCGTCGTTAAGAGGCCCGCCCGCGATCCAAAATTAGGACGTGCAATGAGCAAAACGGTATGACCCTAAAAGTATTCGGGCAGGTCTCACTAGGTGCGAGACCTGCCCGGAATGGTACTGCAATTGAGATAAAATTAAAACTGGGCCTTGATCCGCCCCCAGCTGCTCGACTCGACCGCCGTGGCCGTACCCCAGTCGATATTGGGATCGGCTGGCGTTAGCAGCAAGTCTTGGGCGGCGTGGCAGCACGAAATGGGATTGGTGCTCCACATGCCGATGCGGTTGTCGCCATCGCCATCGCCGCCATCGACGTCATTGACCGTCAGGGTGATGTGAATGACCCCACCCTCGGTCAGGTCGTGGACCTCGACCTGGTCCTCAGTGGCCTCATCTGAGCGCGGCATCCGCTCAATGGGCAGGATGCGAAGCTCGTAGTCGTAGGTGCTCTCGCCGAACTCTTCCCCCTCGAAGCCGTGGGCGATCTCGAGCCACTGCGAGCCGCTGGTCATCCACGGCAGGTTGAGGATCGGGCGATACCACTCAAAAGTCTCCTGATAGACCGGGAAGGCGAACTTGTAGCTGAAGCTGGTCGCATCGTCGCCGGGATTCAGGTCGTCGCGGGCTTGGTGCGCCGCGTTGAGCTCGTACTCGACGCTGTCATCCCAGAAGAACTTGCCTGGGTCTTGACGCTGAGTGATGTGAATGTTGTCGAAAACGCGGCTGGTGATGTACACATTATTAGTCGCATCGTTCCAGCCAACGATGTGGCGGATCTGCATCGAGCTGGCGTCTAGCCCGCCGCGCTCGACGTTCTCGCCGGCAAAGCCGTGGATCGAAAACAAGGACTCGCTGAAAATCCCGTATTGGTCCAAAGGCACGGGAGCCCACTCGCCCGCGTCGCCGTCGATGACGGGTACGTTGGCATCGGGGAAATTCACGGCGACCAACAACTCGCCCGGCGGTTCGTGGGCTTGGGCGGCAACCACGAGGCCCAACGAGGCGAGGATGGTGAGAAACTTTTTCATGGTGGAATTACCTCCATGAGATAGGGTTAAAAAAAGATGCGGTAACTTAGTTGGCTTCTCGGTTCCGCAACGTGCGAATGCTCAATGTATAAGCCCGTAAAAGCATGTCAAGGCTTAAATCCCGGCGTAAATGGCGATGAAAGATTGGGTCTCGGTGCGCGAGGGAGCGTCCTTGAAGTTCTTGCGCTCTAGCACTAGCCCGAGCACGGTCTGTAGCTTGTAGCCTTGATAGGCCGATTCGTTTTTGAACTGAACGCCCCAAGTCAGGGCCGTGAAATCATTGGCCTCTGCGTCGAAATCGTCGAAGATCAGGTACTCTAGGCCCGCTTGCAGTTTGGTGATTTCTAGGACCTCGGTGACCGCCAACAGCGAGAAGAGTTCGGCCAGGGTCGTGCGGCGCTTTTCTGTGAACAGGTCGCGGCTCTGCTTGATGAATTCGCTCTTCCAGCGCGGCTCTAACTGGAGGGGGCCGAGCGCATAGCGGTAGTGGGCCTTATTGATCATCCCAAAGAAGAAATCCGTCTCGGCTAAAGCCCAGCGCTGCCGCTGCTCGGCGTCCATGAGCTGACGAAAAACCACCCAGTTGACCTTGCTTTGTAGGTTCAGCGAAAAGGCGCGCACGTTGTGGCCGACGAAGAGTTGGTTGATCCAAGTGTCGCGGGCCAGCAGCGGATCGTCGATCGCGGTCAGCGTACCGAGGCGCAAGGTGTTGTCGGGTGCCCACTGCAAGAGCGGGTCGGCGATGTCGTCCTCCACGCGCTTAGTCATACCTAAGAGGCGCACATCGCCGTAGCGCACCCAACTCCGGTCGAACCGCAGGAGGGCGTACGCGCTGTGGTTTTTCTGGTTGGAAGAGATGCGGCCCTCGCGCAGGAGGCCGGCGATGATCTTTAGCTGCGGAGCCAAGTACGTGCCGACGTACGCGTTGTGGCCTTGGCGGTCGCGCTTGTAGGGGTAATCCGGCTCTTGGTCGTTTTCGTATTGGTCGGCCCAGAAGTTGTTATTCATGTCGACGCCGAAGAGAAATTCGGGCCGATCTACGGCAAAGCGCAGGAACGGTTCTTCGTAGTCCGGGATGGAATTGGTGCGGACGCGGCTGTCGTTTTGGTTGATGTCGGGCACGAAGTCGTTGTTCTGGTCCCAGCCCGGAAAGACTTGGCGGTCGGGGAAGGCCCAGTCGGCGCGGAAGGTGTCTGGCACCCGGTCTTGATCGTCGTTGTCTTCGACCAGATCCATAAGGCTGCGGTCGTTTTGGTAGTCGATGCTGCCGTCGTCGCGGGTGACGAACGTTTGGGTGTTGTAGCGCGGGTGCATCTGATAGGCTTCGCCGTAGAGGAAGAAACCGGGCCACTGGCGCGACAGGTTGAGCATATAGGCCGGTGCGCTACGTGCGCCGACTATGCCGGCTGAGGTTTGGTGTTCTTCGACGAGGATGTTGGGATATTTGCGGTAGTTCCAGTTGAGATCGTACTCGCCGTACAGGTCGAAGCCCAGCACGTCGGTGGCCGTCACCGTACCGCCGAGGATGTGGGTGGCGGTCGGCAGCCCGGCCTCAAAGCTGATGACGCGCAAGTTGGACAAGTCCTTGATGTTGCCCGGCGCTTGCGTCATCAGCAGGAACACCGGCTCATCGGCACTGGTCTGCCGGTCTGAGGTCATCCAGACCTGATAGTCATTGGCTACCACCAGCCGGAATTCCACTTTGACGATCTCGGTTTTGTCGGCCGCCGCTCGGTTGATGAAGTTGGCACTGTCGAAGTCGTACAGTAGGCGGATTTCGTCGTTGCCGTTGGCCTCGATATAGCCCGGCCTGGGCGCGCCGCCTTCCACCACTGGTTCAAAGCGGATCTCGCGGCCGGAGTCCACCCGCCCATCCCGATAGGTGATGAAGAGGTCCGAGCCCGCCGGGAAATACGCGGCACCGCCCACGCCGTCGTCGGGCGAGTCGTCGCGCAGGGCGATTTCGAGGCGAGAGATGGTCCGATTCTGGTTTTGGGTCAGCGATCCAGTTACCCAATTGCTCAACAAGGCTTCTTCCGACAGCGAATTGGCTTGGTGGGCGTTGGCCGCGTGGACGCCGAGCTCGACGAAATCGCCGATCTGCACCTCAAAGCGCCCCCCGATCAGGGTGGTGGAATTGGTGCGGCGCAGCTCTTGATTGGTAATGCCGCGCGGGGCACTGGCCTGCGCGTAGAGGAACGTGCCGCGGTACTTGTCCATGGCAAAGTCGAACTGCACGCCGTCGAGGCGCGGTTTGGACAGCACCATGGGCGTCAGGGTGGTGCGCAGGTCGCTGCTAATGGTCAGCGCGTACGCGTATTGCCCCTTTTGCTCGGAGGCCACGGCGACTTCGGAAAACCAGTTGCGGAAACGCTGGGCCTCAAACAGTACGGTGCCGAATTCCTCGGGGTTGGATTGAGAGACGTTGTATATCAGCCAGCCCTGATTGAGGAAGTTGCCAAAGGAGTCGTAGAAGTAATCTCCCTCGATGTTGGTACTGACATACCGCTGATAGGGAGCACGGGCGTAGTTGGTCGCGCTCCACTGCCGCCAGTGGTGTTCGGCGACCAATTCTTGCGGCACGTACCAGCGGCGCATCGCTGGATTGAGGGCTTCCGCACCTGGCGACAGCCCGATTTGTGCCACTGCCGCGCCGCTGCTGGCCCACAAGAGGAGGGCGGCTTTGCAGATGTGTTTCACAGTTCCTGCCATGACTCGCTCAGTAGACTATAGCTACAGTACCCGCCGCGGCGGAGAGGCCCTTATCAGTAGTTAGATCGACTTGGTAGAGATACACGCCGGGGGCGACTAAGTCTCCCGCGGTGCGACGGCCATCCCAAACCGCTGCAAAGCTGCCGCTGACGGCGGGCGTGGAGATCACCTCGCGCACCAGCCGACCGGACAGGTCGAAAATCCGCAACGCAATTTGGCGCGGTGCGCCGATATTGCGCAGATCGTACGCGATCACGGTCTGGTCGTTGATCCCGTCGCCATTGGGCGTCAGCGTCGCCGGCTGCGCGGTGACTTTCCGCACCAGTTCGCCGCCGACCGGGGTGCGCACCGAGAGAACGTCACCGGCAAAGCGGAAGGTCGCGTTGCCGGGCCGGACTTGCTGTTTGAGCTCGGGCTCGGTGCTGTCGTACACCCAACCGGTGAATTCCGCGCCAAAGCGCAGCACCTTGGCGTCGAAGGCGACTTCGATGCGGCGCTCATTGTCGCGCGGCGCGACAAACGGCTCAAAGCTAATGACGATGCGGTCTTGCTCTAGTTGGGGCGGGAAGCTATCGATGATTTCCCGGCCGTCGATCGCGACCGAATGCACGGCTTCGACCGGAACTTGGGTGAAAATTTCCAGCCGGTCGAAGCCGCGGTCGCCATCGGCGAGCACGGGCCGCACCACATAGGTGAAAGTCTGCGGCTCGAAGTTTTCAGTCTCAACCGGCCAGATCTCGGCGATCACGCTTTGGGCGGCCGGGTCTTCGGCAAACAGCAGGGACATTTCGTCTAGGCGCGGTGCTTGGTCGCCGTCGGAAAACATGACCACTTCTAGCTGCAAATACTGGCTGGGCCCAGGCGAGAGCAGGGGCGTTCCGTCCTCCCAGCCCGCGGCCTCTCGGTTGCGTAGCCCGGCTGTAAAGTCGTAGGGCGTCGACCAGAAACTCCAGTTTTCTACGTCGTACGTCGCTTGGATGTGGCTGAACCGGCCCACTTGGTAGGTCGTGGTGTACTCGTCTTTGGACACCCGCTCAAAGTTGCCAGTGCTGCCGATTTTCCAAAACAGGTTGGGCTGTGGCGTGGAGCCGGTGCGCGTGCGCAACACCAACCGCGTCCCCTCGGGCACCTCGCCTTGCCAGCGAATTTTGCTCCAAGCCACCGGGCGGCCAAAATCCAACACGCCGGTGCGATAGGAAGTCTTGGTGACGAAGCCGGTGCCGTACACCTCCATTTCGGCGATTTCCCAAGTGCGCTCGGGGTTGATCGGGCGAATGGCGACCCAGCGCAAGTCGCGGGTGGGAAAGCGCAAATCTACGATTTGGTCGAGGTTTTCCAAGTTGCGCTCTAGGATGTCAAATTCCGGGTCATTGGTCGAGGTGAGGGAACGGCTGATGTCATAGTACCAGCGCCTGCCCGGGGCGCGCTCTTGGGGCGAGGCCATAAAAGGTGCGGTGTTGTCGGCGACGCCGATTTCGTACCAAGCCAAGTAGTTTTCCTCAAAGCCCGGGCGCGGATAGAAGCGGATGCGGTTGACCGGCATCTCGGCACCTAGGTTGACGACCGTGTTTTTCACGTAGCCGATGTTGAGCCCGGCTAGGCGCGGCGATATATCGACCTGCCGCAAGGTCGCCGTTTCCGGGTCGCCGTCGATCATCACTTGGACCTCTTTGGCGGCCTCGCGGGTGTAGCCGGTGGAGACGCTGGTGTAGAGGTTGCCGCCGCGTGGGGCCAAGTTCGCGTCTAGCGCGAGGTTGACGGACTGATCAACCCATATTGGCTGGATGGCGTTGTCGTGGTAGGCGATCATGGTATCGACGCCTGATTCCTCTACGCCGATGGCAATGGGCAGCGCACCCAAGACCACGCCTTGGCCATCGACGATGGAGTACTCGGCCTGCGCGTCGGTAATAAGCCCCTGCCAAGAAGTGCCCGTCGGCCCGCCGATGTGAAACTCGGCCCGGCCCCAAGCCGCGCTGGTGCAACAAGCCGCCAGCACTGCGTTCAACAACAGCGTTTGCTTTAACACGATCTTTTCTCCCTCAGTAGGCCACGCCGACAATGCGCGTGTTGGCACTCGCACGCGCATCGCCTTCGATGTTGAGTTGGATGAGATAGAGGCCCGGGGCCACGTTATCGCCCTGATCGTCGGTCCCGTCCCACCGCAGTTGGGGCCAGTTTTCCGAGCTGTACACGCCGCTCTGCCCTTCGATGCTAAAAAGGCGGCGCACCCGGCGGCCCCCTAGGTCGTATATATCGACCGCAATCTGCCCGCCGTCGACCGCGAGGACCTCGCATTCCATAGCCAAGACGTCGTTGATGCCGTCGCCATTGGGCGTGATGACGGATGCGGCCAGATCAAAGCGGCCCACTAGGCTGCCGCTGTTGACGGCCGGACTCAAGACGGTGGTGTCCGACTTAAACGAGATGTCGCCGTCGTCTAAAGCGGCCGCGTCGCCGGCTTGGACGCTCTGGAAGGCGTCTTCTGCCAGCAGCAATCCCCGGCCCTCAAAGGCCGTGCTGTACGAGAGGATGCGGCTGACGAAGTGGATCTTCAACACGGTATTGTGCGCGGCCACGCGCGGGAAGCGCACGGCAAAGCTGCGCTCGGAGAGAGCGGTGATGGCCACGTCGCCCTCGTCGACGACGGCGTCTTGCACGGCAAAGTCGTGCGCTAGGAGGCCCTGGCCTTGGGCGTCGATGATTTCAATGCGCTCGATGCGATCTATGCGGCTGCCGGTTATCAGCTCAAAGCTGTCGAAGCCCTGCAAATCGCCGCTTTCCATCTCGGCGCGCACGGCATAGACAAAGGGAATGTCGGCGGCCGCCGGCACTTCGCGCGGAAAAATTTCGCCGACGAGCACGTCGGCCAACGGCGGCGTTGTGAAGTCAAAGGAAAACTGTCGCAGGATTTTGGCCGCCTCTAGGTCGTCGGATTGAAAGTCGACCCGGAACTGGAAATAGCGGCGCGGCCCGGGCGAGAGGACTAATGCGCCCTCGCTGCTGGTGCCGGCAGCCGCATCGTAGGGCGAAGTCCACGGACTCCAATTGGCCAAGTCGTCGCGCACGGGGCCGCGTTCCCACACATCGCTGGGGCCGCCCTTGGCCGGCAGGTCGAGGTACTCATCGCGCAACAGCGGTTGGTCGGGTTCGGCGACTGAGGATGTGATCTCCTCGGCGTCTTGCCGCCCCACTCGCTTGCGCGTATAGGCAAACGGCGACGGATCGCGGCCGCTGCGGGTGCGGATGCTCATTTGCACCGCACTGGCCGGCCCGACCGTGTCCTCTAGCCAGCGCAAACGCCCCCAATTGGCCGGGGTGCCCATGTCGATGATCGGCGAAATGTACTGCACGGTGGGGAAAAACCCTTCGCCGAAGACTTGGAATTTCTCCACCTCAAAGGGAATGGAGGAGGTGGCGCGGAGGCGGATGAAGCGCAAAAAGCGCGGCGGGTTGATGTCGATGGTGGCGACCGGGGCAGTGCTGTTGGTGCGCACCGCAAAAGTCTCCCAGATCGGGTTGCCGGCTTCGGTCAGCACTTGACCGTCGTTGACCTGCAACTCGAAGTTTTTGAGGAAATCTTCCTGAAAGGGCGTCGATGGCGCCGGAAAGACCGTATTGCGCGGGAAGAAGCGGATTTGGTTGACGCCAAAGCGCGCACCCAAGTCGAGCACGAGCAAAGTGCCCAACACGTCTCGTCCCTTGCGCTCGAAGGCCCCGCCCGTGGGGTCGGGCGACACGATTTGCACGAGGATGTTTTGGAGCTGGGCCTCGGCGAGGTCGAACACCGTTGGAGCGCGGATGCTGCCGCCGCGCTCGGCGATTTCAGCGGCGAGGTTTTGGCCTTCTTGTACGCGGCGGGGCAGAATGCTGTTGGGAAAATCCGCGCTGGCGAAATCGACGAGATTGACCGGCGCGACGCCGATCTCGGTGATGTTGGGATCCAACGTGGAGCGGTACTCCGGCTCAATGGTTTGCACCGCGCTCCCAGCCGCCACGTCTCCCTCCCAGCTAATTGGGCCATCTTGGCCGATGAGCAATAGTTGACGCCCCGGCGCAGTGCCGCTGTGCAAAAGCACGATCGCACTTATGAGAAGCAAGCGCTTCATAAGTTTCCCCCGAGAACTTTTTCCACCAATGCCTTCTGCTCAGCCTCGACCCGCTGCTCAAGTTGAGTGCGCTGCCTTTCGCGCTGATAGTGCTCCTGTGCTTGTCGCGCCTCGGCGTCGCGCCCCAACTGGCGATAAGCCTTGCTCAAGTGGCCTTGGACCTGCCAGTTGTGCGGCTCTAGGGCGGCGAGGCGCAGCCAATGAGTCAGCGCCGCGCCGGGCCGTTGCTGCCCTAAGAGGACTTCGCCGAGCCGGAGCAGTCCCTCGCGATGGTCTGGTGCGAGCGCTAGGACTTGCAAAAGCAGCGGCTCGGCCGCCGCTAGTTTGCCGCGGTGCCGCAAGAGTGCGGCCGCTTCCAGCCGCGCCGGCACACCGTAGGCTGGGCTGTCTAGGAGCGAGCGATAGGATCGCTCGGCGTCTTCGAGCCGCCCGCTCGCCGCGTAGGTGCGCGCCAGTTGGTAGCGCACCCGGCTGCTGTCCGGGTGCAAAGTGAGCAGCCGCTCGTAGGATTGTATGGCCTCGGCGCGCGCACCGCTCGTCAGTTGCGCGTCCCCCAAGCGCCCGAGTAGGCCCTCCTGCCCGCCGGCGACGAGCTGTTGGTAGATGATGCGCGCTTCTTGGGGACGCCCCAGCGCCATGTAGCGATCGCCGAGGGCTTGCTGCCCGCGCTCGTCTGCGGGCCAGTGCGCGACAAATGCGCGGCTAATGCCGAGGGCGCGCTCGGGTTTGCCGCTGGCGTCGTAGAGCGCGGCCAAGGCCCGGTACACGTCCTTGTTAGGGCCGCCCGCCGCCAGGGCCTGTTCGTATGCGGCGATTGCCGTAGCCGTCATACCCAGTTCCGCATAGGCGTGCCCCAAATAGCGGTGCTGCGAGGCTTGTGCCGCTCGGTCTCGGGCCGGTGTGCTGGCGTTGACCAACCCTGCGACTAGCACCAAGCCGGCCGCGGCTATGCCCCGCCGCGCCCAAGACAACTGCGCCAGTTGCCCTATCCCACTCACCGCAAAGAGCAAGAGCACCGGCACCAGCACCATGCGCGTCTCGGCGTGGGCGCCGTAGAGCGCGGTGCCAACCGCGCCGGTTGCGACAAACAGCAGGGCCAGCAAAGCACTCCGCTCCCGCGTCGCCGCGGCAAAACCCATCCCTAGTAGCGCCAGCGGCAGGACCAAGCCGAAGGGAAACGCGAGCCCCCATTTCCACAATAGGGCCGAGAGGACGGCTGAATCGCCGCGGGCGTGGTACATATCCAGCGCGGGCAAGTGCTCCCCGCCGCGCACGAGGAGGTCGGGCGCACCGCCGGCACTCGTTGCCACTCCCGCAAAATACCCCAGCGCGAGGGCACAAACCATCCCCAGCGCACAGGCCCAACC
>RKRN01000120.1 GCA_007571365.1 Candidatus Latescibacterota bacterium | reverse complement strand
GCCCCGGCCGCGCCAACGGCAGCATAATCGACCAAAACGCCCGAAACTCCCCCGCCCCATCGATTAACGCCGACTCGTGCAACCCAGAGGGCAAAGACTTGAAAAACCCAGTGAGGATGAAGATGGCAAACGGCATCCCAAAGGCCACATAGACCATTAGGATGCCCAGCCGCGAGTTGAGCAAGCCAAAGTCCTTCATCTGAAAAAAGAGCGGCACAATCGACAGTTGCAACGGAATCATCAGCCCGGCCAAGAAGTAGAAAAACATCGGCCGTACGCCAAAGAAGCTAAAGCGGGCCAGCGCGTAAGCCGCCATCGCCGCCAGCAGCATGGAGACCGCCACCGTCGCGACGGTCAAAAAGACGCTGTTGAAGAAATAGTCGCCGAAGTGTCCCTTGGTCCAAGCGTTGGTAAAGTTGATCCACTGCAGATGGTCAAGCTCGGGTAGGCTGAAGGGGTTGAGGAAAATCTCGCGGTCCGTCTTTAGCGAGGTGTACAAAAGCCACAGCATCGGATAGACCACAACCATCAGATAACCGCACAACACTAAATAGACCAAAGGCTTGGCCAGGGAAAATTTTTCTCGTTCCGCCATATTCAAAACTCCACAGCTTCGCGCTTCATCGCCCGCAAGGTCGCGGTGGTGCCAAAGAAGACGATCAAAAACAGCAGCACGGCAATCGCCGTAGCCTCCCCCACTTTGAACTCGGTGAACATCGCCTGTACCATCCGCGTACCAATCACGTGATTGTCGGTCGTCGGCCGCTGATTGGTCAGCAGCCAGATCACCTCAAACGCCTTCATCCCGCCGATGATCATAAACACAATCGCTATCGACAAAACCTCCCAAATCAGCGGCACGGTAATCGACCAAAACTGCCGCCAAGCCGAGGCCCCATCGATGTCGGCCGCCTCGTACATGCTCTGCGGGATGCTCTCCATCGCCGCCAAAAACAGCACCATATTGAACCCCGCCGCGCCCCAAATCGACATGGGAATCAGTGCCCAGTAGAGGTTGTCCTGCGCCAGCCACGCAAACCCGGCAAACCCCTCCAAGCCCAAGGCCACCAACACCGTGTTTATAGGCCCACCCTGTGGATTGTACAAGTGCATCCACAGCAAAGTCGCCGCGACCCCGCCGAGAATGTTGGGAAAGAAGAAGACGATGCGGAAGAGCTTGGCCCCGACGACCTCGCGGCTGATGCACACCGCCAAAAACAGCGACAACGGCAGTACGCAGAGCGGAATGACGAACATAATGAAGAGATTGTTCGACAGCGCGATCCAGAACTCGTCGCTCTCAAACAGCAGCCGATAGAAGTGCAACAGCCCGACGAAGGCCATCTCGGTCAGCCCATCCCAGCGCATCGCGCTCCAGACAAAGGACTTGATGCTGGGCACCACTACGAAGAGCGTGTAGAACGCCGCGGCCGGACCGACAAAAAACACCACCCCCGTCCAAGGCAGGCGCACCGTGCTAGTCGGTCGGGGTGCAGCCTGTCTCTGGCGCCATTGCCGCGCCGTCGTGTAAAACCAGTAGCCCATCGCCAGGGCCAACAGGCCCAACAGCAGCGCGGGCTTCCACAGGTGGCGGATGGTGACTTGGTCGGGGTGCTGGCTGCGGTTGCGCACCGCTTCGGCCGCCGACTCCAACTCTTGGGCCCCTTCCGCGGGCGTCATCTGCCCATTGACGATCTTGAAGCGCACGTCGTTGAGGAACTGATCCATCTCCGGGAAGCCCTCGCCCGGGGCGGTGCCATAGGTCGTAGAGGCCTGCTGTGCCAGCCCCACCAAGTCCTGCAGATCTTCGCTGGTGCGCCCCTCCATCGCCCCACTGACGGCCACCAGTACATCGCGCATCTCGGCAAAGGTGCCGGCCATCGCTGGCGAGGTCATAAAGCGCAAAAAATCCACTCCCAACTCGGGGTGAGCGCTGTTTTTGAAGACAAAGTAATACCCGGCACCCGTATATATGGCACCGGGTTCGCCAGCCCCGCCCTCAACTACGGGCAAATTAAAGGCCCCCAAGCGAAAGCCGTCGGGGATTTTGCCCATCATCTCGCTCTTGAGCCAAGAGCCGCAAAAGACCATTGCAGTGTGCCCCAAGAAAAACTCGAGCTGGGCCTCGGTGTGGCTCATGCCGAGGGCTCCGGGCTGGAAGTACTCCTGCGCCGTGCGCTGAATAAGCCCGAGTGCCGCTTCGTATTCGGGGTTGGCGAAACTGCCCGGCACCAACTCCTTCTGCTCGTAGAACCGCTGGCGGCCGGCGAGGTGATAATAGGCGTTGTCGGTCACGCCACCGATATAGCCTGGATAGCGCCCCTGAAAGGCCAGCGGCCAGATCCCGGCGGCGCGGATTTGCTCGCAGAGCGCGAAAAACTCGTCCCAAGTGCGCGGCGGTGCCCAGCCGTGCGCGGCGAACATGTTTTTGTTGTACCAGACGGCGTAAACCGAGTAGAGAAACGGGATGCCGTAGACTTGGCCCTCGTACTCATAGCGGTCGAGGCTGCCGGGCAAGAAGGATTCGCGCCACGTCCGATCCCCGCCCCAACTGGGCCCGTCCAAAAAGTCGTCGAGGGGTAGGATTTCGCCGTTGCGGATCAGGGCCCAGTAGTTGAGGCCGGCGTTGCTAACTTCTGGGAACGTCCCTTCGAGAATCCGCACCCGCACCTTGTCGGCAATGCGCGGATCGCCATAGAGATCGACCTGCACAGCGGGACGGACCTTTTCGTATTCGCGGGCCGCTAAAAAGAAAAAGTCCAGTCCGGCGCCGCCCTCAAAAATGGGCACTTCAACGCGAGTGGCTGCTTGGGCTGGTGCTTGGCCCAACAGCAGCGTTAGCACCGCGACTGCGATGGCCTTAGGTATTGTTGTTTTTAAAGAGTCGATAACATCGGCCTTTAGAAATCGTTCGCTCGCGAAATTATCTATCCTGAAAGAAGACGGTCGTATTCGGCATGGGAGCCGATCCAGAACCAGATCATAAGTACTTTCACCTAAGAGGCGAGCTGAAAACCCACCTAAAGTCGTGTTAAATCTTCCCGCGAAAGCGCGGAATCCAAGGAGGGAGGCCCGGCAGGCACTCAGAGTTTTCAGCCAGCGTCTAAAGCCCGCCACTCACGGCCAATCCGCACAGAGTACGTACTTTCAATCTGCGTAAAAAAAAAGCCCTCTTTGCTGAGGGTTTCATTTTCGGTAGGCAACGACCGCTTGGGCTTGAGTGGACCGAGGAAGACGGCAGAGTGCTGCCCCCTTGGATTCATTGAGCCGTTACGTCCCGGCGAGAGATGCCGCCGCTCTCGCCGGGACGTAAAAAGCAGCGAACTTACTCGCTAAAACTCGCCTTGATCCGCGCCCAAGACATATCCTCAACGGCGGTGGCGTCGGTCCCGACTAGCCGCCCATCGACGAAGCGCTCGGCATAGCGGAAGGTCGCCGCTTGGCCGGAAAGCGTGTGGTAGCCTCGGTATTCTCGAGGAGCGGTGTCGAAGTCCGGCATGGCGATCTGGAAGCCAATGATGTTGCCGGCCTCCAAGTCGGTGGCCACGCTGGCCTCTTGGTCGCTGAAGACGATGTCGTCATAGGGCGTGACGTAGATTTCGAGAATTGATGTGGTCGGCCCACCACCGACCGACCCACCTCCGCCATCGCTTAACGGCGTCGAGTTGAGCCAAGAGGCCCGACCCGGATAGCCCAAGATGCGGCCGTCGGGCGCGTCGAAAATCGCGTTCCACTTTTGGGCTTGGCGGTTCTGATTGAGTGCCTTCTCCTCGTCGGTCATGGTCTCGTCGTTGTTGTAGTTGTACTGGCCGCCAGAGTGATCGCCATCTACCATGAACTCGACCGAGTCGTACTGCCACACCGAGGCGGGCGCACCGCCGCTGTACTCGTTGATATAGACGTCGTCGATGCGCTCGGCCGCTAAGTAGAGCCGATTGTTGGTCTCGTTCCAGCCCAGCCAGAGCCGGTACTCCATATCGGCCGGGTTGTACTGGGCACCATCGCCAACGGTCGGATCGGCGAAAAAGTCCGCCGGCGTGAGCGAAGCATCGCCTACTACGTCCTCCCAGTCGGAGATGTCCGCGTCAAAAAGGTCGATATCCCCCAAATCGACGTCCGGAATCTCGAAGATCAGATAGACCTTTTCGCCGATGTGGGCATGGGCCGTGCCGGCTAGCATTAAGGCTAGCATGAGGCAAAACGTACTGATGAGTCGCATAAAAGCACCTCCTTTATAAGTGTAAGCCGTCTGTGTACAGAGACGACCTTGGTTAGTAAGGTATGACATCTTTGCTCTCCACGCTTGGGCACCAGAACTTTTCGATAAACTTGACCACCAAGCTCGTGCCTTGGTCGTGGCTGACATAGGGTGGCATGGCCGGGTTGTACATCGCATCGGTCAAGTCGCGGATCAGCGCCACATCCACTCCCCACCGCACCATCTGCTTGATGGCAAAAGTTCGGTGCAAAACGCACATATTGGTGTGGACGCCCATAATCAGCAGATGGGCAATCCCTTGGTGCTGCAAGTAGCTATACACCTCCGTTCCTTCATCCGAAATAATATCCCGCTCTGGGTCGATCCCAATCCCCGGATGCTGGCGATTCCAAGCCTTATAGGTCTCGGTCTCGCCCGTGTCTGACCCGTGATCGGAGGCATCCACCGGCAAGGGCGGGTCCGGGCGCTCGGCATCGGGCGGCGGCACCACTTGGGGGGCCGCGAGCACGCGCTGACGCGCCGGGGCCTCGGCGTAAAAATCCATGGTATCCGAAGGCGCGTGGACGATCAGGCCACCAGCTATACGCACCGCCCGGACCACCGCGTCCATGCGCTCAATCATGGCGTCGAGGCGCTCAACCGCACCGCGGCACCAATGGCCGTTCCACACGTCGCACAGCAAGAGCGCGGTTTGGTGCGCCGCCCATTCTTGGGTGCTGGTCTGCACCTGCCAGCTAGCGTGGTCGCCCTCGTCTTGTACGAGGTATTGGGAACGCAAATTGAGTCGCAAAAGGTTGCTCATATTACCCTCTCAACCGATTTCACCCGACCAGTAATCTACGGCGTCAGCGCGGCGGAACATGCCCTGGCGGCCCAAGGCACGGAGCAAGACCTCGGCGGAATCGGGGTATTGGACCAGACACAGCGTGTGTCCGTCGATTCAAAAAGTTGAATCTCTTTGTGCAAGTTCTAACGCTCAGTCGCCCAAGGGGCTGCTGCATTCACGAGTGAACACAGTGCTTTGTCTACCGACAAAGTCCGCGGGAAGTGCTTTCTTAGAACGTCCCCTGCACGTCCATCACCTGCCCACCGCCTTCTTTCGCCTTAGAGGTGGCCACCCGCTTTTGCAACTCCTCGTAGTACAAACCCTCGTCCACCGGAATAGGCACCCAGTCGTCCGTCCACGTCGAAAGCAGCATGGCATTGGCCAGTTCCACGCCGTTGATTCCCTCGGTTCCCGCAGCCAACAGCGGCGACCCGGTGCGGATAGCCTGCACCCAGTTTTGGGTAATCCCCTTGTGCTCGGTGCCGCCGCCGCTCGGGATGTCGCACTGCCAGACCTCTGGGCTGCCAAACCCATGCGGCCACTCGGCAAGGAACTGGCTCGCCGACTCGGTCGTGCGCCAAAAGGTGATTTTACCGCCCTCCAATATCACCTTGCCGCGGTCGGCTGAAATCTCCAGCCGATTGGTCCCTGGTGCCTCGCCCGTAGAGGTGATAAAAACGCCCGTAGCACCGTTCTCGTATTCGACGTAGGCGGTTACATCGTCTTCGACCTCAATGTCGTGGTATTGCCCAAAGCGGCAAAAGGCTCGCACCCGCTGCGGCATCCCGCAGATCCATTGCCACAGATCGAGATTGTGCGGGCACTGATTGGCCAATACGCCGCCGCCCTCGCCCGCCCAAGTCGCCCGCCAGCCGCCCGAATCGTAGTAGCTTTGGGCGCGGAACCAGTTGTTGATGATGTAAATCGTGCGCCGAATCGGCCCCAACTCGCCGGATTCGACCAGCGACTTCAGCTTTTGGTGCTCGCCGCGGGTGCGCTGGTTGAACATCATGCCAAAGACGCGGTCACTTTGGGCGGCAGCCTCGTTCATCTGGCGAACTTGGCGCGTATAGACTCCGGCCGGCTTCTCGCTCATCGCGTGTAGGCCGTTTTCGAGGGCTTGGATCACCAGCGGGGGGTGAAAGTAGTGGGGAGTAGCAACGATCACAGCATCTACGCATTGGGCGGCAAACAGCGCGTCGGCACTGGCGAACGCTTGCACCCGTGCGCCGTATTTGTCTTGCACACTGGCGAGCCGGGCTGGATCAATGTCGGCTACGGCCGCCAGTTCCGCCCCTTTGATTTGGCCTTGGGAAAGATAGCCAGCGTGGCTGCTGCCCATGCCGCCGAGGCCGATAATGCCAATTCGCACTTGGTCCATATTGTACTCCTTATCAAGTCGTTAGGGATATTCTGACGATGTTCTCAGGAAGCCGTCTAAGAATTCCTTCATATAGCGATTCGCTTCAGCAATATATGGATCATGGCAATGCAGACAAAGACGACTGGATTTGCCTAGAGGCATCGCTTAAGGTAGATTGCATTTTTTATTTTCTACCCCAGAGGATAGGAAGTTGGTGATGGGCCTCAACATCAAGAACGACGAAACCTGTTTGCTCGCTCGCGATTTGGCGCGGTTGACCGGCGAGACCATGACTGGCGCGATCACCGTCGCGCTCCGCGAACGGCTGGAACGCGAGAAGTGCCGGCGCGACGCAGCCGTGCGCGTTGAAGAACTGCTCGCCATCGGCAAGCGCTGTGCCAAGTTATTAGGGCCGGGGCCTTCGGCTGTGGAGCATGGCGACTTGCTCTACGACGATCAGGGCCTGCCAAAGTGATCGTCGATAGCTCGGCCGTGCTGGCGATTTTGTTCTGCGAGTCGGATGCGCGGCACTATGCCCGTGCGCTCATGACGGCGGCAACCTGTCGCATGTCGGTCGCCAACGTGTTGGAAGCATCCATCGTAGTGGAAAGCCGCGGCGGCGATGCAGCGGCACACGAACTCGATATGCTCCTAAAAAGAGCGGCAATCGAATTGATGCCGGTTACGACCGAGCACTTGGCGGCAGCCCGGCGCGCTTGGCGGCGTTTTGGCAAGGGCAACCACCCGGCGGGGCTAAACTTCGGCGACTGCTTCGCCTACGCGCTTGCAGACGCGACCGGCGAACCGCTGCTGTTCAAAGGCGAGGACTTCGCTCGAACCGATATTGAGGCGGCATGAGCTTCGCTTGGGGCGCCGCGATGTTGGCACCGACGGCGAACACGGCATGGGCCGCGCCAGCGACCTAGCGATTCGCCGGGTGCTCAGCGTCCTCTTGCTGTAGAAGCACCTGTACAGACCTGAGGTTGTCGGCGAACGTTTGGTTCGCCGAGTCTAATTCGATTGCGCGTTCAAAAGCCACCATGGCCCCCATTCTATCCCCCGCGAGCAGCCTGACATGGCCTATTCCATTATGGGCCAGGGCGTAGGTGGAATCGGCGCGCAACGCGGCGCGATAGGCTTGGGCCGCCTCTGAGGGTCGTTTCTGCTGTAGTAGGAGATTGCCCAAGTTGTTGTGAGCGGCGGCAAATTCGGCGTCTCGTGCGATAGCTTGTCGGTAGCGCTGAATAGCTTTGTCCGTCTCGCCCCGTCGCGAATATAGGCGAGCTAATTCCCGATAGAGCACCGGATTGGTGGGGTCGTGGCGAAGTGCCTCGCGGTATTTGACGATGTCCGCGTCGATCGCTCGCAGCATCTCAAACCGACGCAGCATCTTGCGCCCACGCTCCTGCTGCCCCAGCCGCATCAGACAGTTGGCCAGATCAAAGTGCGCCTTCGTGTGGAACGCATCGAACTGAATGGCCTTTTCGAGATGCCAGCGTGCATTGGCAAAATTTTTGGCGGCGAGCTGTAGCGCACCTAAGTGCGCCCAAGTGTCCGCGTGGGTCGAGTCAATATGTAGCGTTCTCTGCAGAATCACTGCGGCCGCGTTCCGGCGCCCCTGCTTGCCCAGCAGGTAGCCCAGCAGGTTGCGCGCCTCCACGTCATCGGGCCGGATCCCCACTGCAATCTCCAGTGCTTCGATGGCGCGGTCGTAGTCGCCGCGCCGTTCCCGCAGCTGCGCCAAAGCCTTGTAGGCGGGCTGATATCCGCTGTCGGCCTCAATCGCTTGCGCCATCAGTTCTTCCGCCTCTTCGTGCTGTCCGGCCGCCGAGCGCACGGAAGCCAAGTTGTAATGGGCTTCCGCGTATTCGGGCTTGAGGGATAGCGCTTGCTGGTACGACGCAGCCGCTTGGTCGAGACGGCCTTGCCGCGCCAGATTGCTGCCGAGCTCGTAGTGGATGACCGGATCCCGTGGCTTTAGCTGCACGGCGCGTTGCAGCAGCCCGATCGCTGCGGTGGATTCACCGCGAGCCGAGTGCTCAAGCGCACGGTCGAGCAGGG
>RKRN01000005.1 GCA_007571365.1 Candidatus Latescibacterota bacterium | reverse complement strand
CGTTTCAATCCACGCCCCCGCACGGGGAGCGACCCGCGTCCGCTTTTGTCGATGACGATGTGGCCGGGTTTCAATCCACGCCCCCGCACGGGGAGCGACCCCGATCAATCTGCTTCGAGCGTGCAGTTGGATGGTTTCAATCCACGCCCCCGCACGGGGAGCGACCGAGTGCCCTCTGACGCTTCGTCGATTAAAGACGTTTCAATCCACGCCCCCGCACGGGGAGCGACGCGCTGGCGGTCAAAACCTTTCTCGCTATCGACCTGTTTCAATCCACGCCCCCGCACGGGGAGCGACTGTTGCAAGCTAATACGTTGTGTGGCAATACAAAAAAGACGGGCTGGCGCGAACCGTATCCGGCTCTCTTGGTGTAAGAATAGATACCAGCACCATCGTGACGCGAATCTCTTTTAGTATCAATAGGTTATACAGTGCGCGGACCTCCCCGTTTTTATCTGACCGCTTGTGGTTCGCACCATCCTTCTCATACGATTAATGTTCCGTTCAAGTCGGCGGCTGGCTTGGCCCCAACGTGCTCTATACGCCGCTTCCAATTAGCACCGAGAAAATAATACCTAAGACTGTCGGTTTCTGGGTTTATGATCGCCTCAAGTTGCGTCTTCAGGGTGGTCCATTGTGCTGGCTCCACTTCAATCTCGAAAACTGAGAACTGCACTCTTTGCCCAAAGTCACGACACACCTTAGCGACACGCCGCAACCGACGCGCTCCGCCATCGGCCATAGTCGAGACATCATAGGTAACAAGAACCATCATGGCTGTTTACTCTTTTTCACTCCCGTAAGGGCAGCAGTTATACTTCAGAAGAGTACTTGAATAGCCTTATTTCCATAACCACGGCGGGTGGGCGTCTAAGTCGCCTCTAAGATGCCGGGCTAGCAACTGCGCTTGGAGATATGGAACCAAACCGAGCGGCGCCTGCTCGCTGAGAAAAGGATGACGGCGCTCTACGCGCTTTCGCTCCTGCCAAGCGCCGAGAACCGTCTTGCGAGCGGCGTCGCTCATTGAGACGCTGCCGCCTTCTCGGATTTGGAAATCTTTAGTGCGTACTTGCCGACGATTGACTAGCGATAGCGCGAGCCGATCAGCCAAGACTGGCCGCAGTTCTTCCATAAGATCGAGCGCAAGACTCGGACGGCCGGGACGATCTCGATGAAAGAAACCCACGGCTGGGTCCAAGCCTACGCTTTCGGCGGCAGCTCTACAATCGTGGACGAGAAGTGTATATAGAAATGAGAGCAAGGCATTCATAGGGGTACGTGGAGGCCGACGATTGCGACCAGCAAATGCCATCTCTGGTTCGGGTACGCGGATTAGGTGACCAAAGACTGAAAAATAGAGTCGTGCGGCTTCACCTTCAAAACCTCGTAGCCTATCAATATCGTCGGGGCCGGTGCTGATGCGTTGCACAATCTGCCGAAGACGATTCGTCACGACGGACATCGCTTCGCGGCCAGAAGGCGCAAGCTCGTCGCCATAGTCCCGCTGTGCTCTTTGCAGGACGCTTCTCTGGTTGGCGATTTTGCCGACGAGAATACTGCGGACGATTTCTTCTGGCGTATCACTGGCTCTATACTGTGCCCTACGCAGCAGTACATTGCCGGAAATTGGTCCTTCAACTCGGGCTTGGAATTGGCCGGATCGGCTCAGGAGTACTAAGACGATGCCACCGGCAGCACATGCTTGGATCAGAGGTGGGGATATATAGATGCTGCCAAACACCACCACGGACCCTAGCATGTGGAACGGCACTCTCACACGTTCCTCGTTATCTACTTCCGCGACTATATTCTCGCCATCTTTGCTCAGACGTGCTTCAGGGGTAGTAACGTACAGCGTATTGAGCAATCGCCTCATGGGTATTCTCTAGGTTCGGCAAGGTGCAATGCTAGGGTGCGTGTTCGCCAAGCGAGAACCGAACGCTCCATCGTCTTCGGGCGACACTGGTCAAGCAGAGAACACCCACGGCACTTGGCCGCTTCATATTCGGCTGGAGGTGTGCGACCTTGTAAAAAGAGTGTGGCTACCTGAATAACTGTCGTCTCGGTCAGAGTGCGGAGCTCGGCATCAAAAGACACTTCTTTCCGCCGTTTGGTTTGTCCGTAGTAAAAAGCCCCCATCGGCACTTCTGTACCGGTCATTTCTTCGAGGCACAGTGCCTGAGCGCAGAGTTGGACTTCGTCGGCGCGATGTACTTTGGCCTTGCCGCGTTTGAACTCGACCGGGAACGGGGTCGTACCTGTCCGGCTTTCGTGGAACTCGACCATATCGGCGACGCCTGTAAGATTGAGCCGAATGCTGTAAATCGGCAGAGACATCACCTGACGTACACCTGCCTTGCGCCGATGCCCTGCTTCGTCAATGACTTGATGTAGCACCCGACCTTCAGCGGTAAACCGATTTTCCTCCCAAAGCCGTTCCAGGTGGATCAGAGCGCATTGCCTCATACAGTACACCGCATGTTGCAGAGCCGATACTGGTATCGACTCCATTCCATGATCTGAGCTAGGCATCTGCACAGGCGGAGCGCACCCGGACTGTGTTTCGCTTATCGTCATATCCACTCCGTTTGTTTCATTGTTTGTTTCAGTCCACACGCCCGTGAGGAGACGACTCAACGTTCTGTATGGAGGCGATCAAGAGATCAACTCGATAGCCTCGACATTTGTTGGCATATCGTCTAAGTCGAGTTCTACGCGATAGTCAGCAAAGCTGCGAGCAGGCGGCAGGATGCCTTTGCTGCCATTGGATTCTGTACGCTCCACACGTACCCGCTCAAAGAGCCTATGCGCGGGCGCGTTGCCCAAGGCACTGTTGTGCTTAAAGGCAATGAGCTGACGGGCAACCATTTCGCCACGGGCCGCCGAGTGGTCGTGCTCAAACATTTGCGTCAAGGAATCCCAGACGACATTGAGGTCTTCTGGCGAAAAGCCGGTGCGTTCGGCGAGCTTGGCGGAGACAAAGCCGTGTGCCCGATATAGCCCGTAGGGCACAATATGTTTGCGGCCCATGGTGCGGTGCTCGATTCGCTCGTCGCCCTCGTTTTCTCCAGTGGACTGCTCGCGCTCTTGCTTTTCCTTTTCGGTAGTTGCTGCCATGCGGGTAATGGATACTTCGAGCGGTACGATCGGCTCAATAGACCGAGCAAAAGTCATCTGCACAGGACCACGCACTTGGCCGCAGTTGATACCAGTGCTCATGACTGCACCGAAGGTGCGAACGTCAAAGAAGTTCGCGCACATGAAGCCGCGCAGTCTTTCCATTTCCTCGTCGTTTTTTGGGCTTAATTTTTTGCTGCTCTCGACCTTATTGTCGTTGGGGCGCACATCTTGATACGCCTTCCGGTGTTGCTCGTTGAGCAGAGCACCTTCTTGGACGTAGATCGCATAGCCGGACTCGCTGCCTTTAGCCAGTTCAACGAAATTGCGTATCTTGCGCTTCAGGCAGACATCCGTCACCAACCCTAGGTTCGTTTCAGGGTCGAGGCGCGGGAGATTGCCTGCATCCGGGTCGCCGTTGGGGTTGCCATTGGTCACGTCGAATAGATAGACGAAATCGTAGCGGTGGTTAAGTGCGGTCATTCTTCGTTCTCCTCTCCTTCGTTGTCCTCCTCACTAGAGGGGGACTTGGTGTAGAAAGCGTTTTTTTGATGATAGTAGCCGATGGCGAAAAGTGCTTGGGCGTCCATGCTGAGAGTCGGTACGCACAGCACCTCTGCCGCAGCACATCCGTAAATCTGGGTGATGGCGTTGTCGATATAGCGATGTGTTCCAGGTCGGTCTTTCCGCAGGCGCGATAGGTGGTGCATGGCATTGCGTTGCAGAATGGGAAATACAGAACGCGGCGTTGCCGAAGCCGCCCCATAGTACTTATCGCATATCGTAGCGTTGACCTTGCCACCAAGGGCCTGCGTTTGCGCGTACTCAAAGCAGGCGAATAGCCGTCCCAGTAAATAGCCAGGGTCGGTGTTTGTGGGATCGAGGGACACGAGATCATCCTCCTTTGTTAAGTGCTCAGCCGTGCGCCGATTGCGGCAGATCACGGCTTTGAGTAAGGCTACCCGTAGGCCCGTTATGGACTTGTCCGACCGCAGGCGCATGAGAATCGTAGATAACAATGTCTGCGGGTAGGCGTGACCCTTCAGGATAGCGCGTAGCATCTCCCCAGCAAGTTGGGGAGGGATATGTTCGTATCGGTTTTTTGCCTTCGTTGTGGCCGTTTCAAGCAAGCAGTGCCGGACGCTTGGCTGCTCTTGGTGTGGTGGCGGGTCAAGACGCATATCCCGATAGTGCCAGTGGATATGCTCTGCAAGCGTCGCAAAATCGTCCTCCAGCCAAAAGCGAATCGAAATACGCGCTGCATTAGGGGCTAGCCCTAGCACATAGAAGCGCACACCTTGGGGCAAATCCGGGCGGATTTCCTCCATAGGACGGCCCTTTGCCATTTTTTCGAGAATGGGCTTGATAGCCTGTTCGTGTATCTCGTCATCGGATTCAGTGGTGCCATTGAAGGCAAAAGCAAATATGGCCTCGCTTTGGTCAATGGCTTCCGCATTCGATCCATCTGCCCAAAAGACTGTCGTGGCATCGCCGAGTTGGACTTTGTTTTCGTTGGTACGGAGAAAATGGTTGAGGGACGTCGTATAGGCAGCGGCCACATCTTCGCTCACAGGCGCATTGTTACCCTGTTTATGCTCATACGACTCAAAGGCGTCGAGATTGAAGGAGACGATAGATGCGCCGGAAGACTGTGCGTCGCGCACCCCCTTGATTGAGGGATGTAGTCGGGCGATAGAAGATTTTTCTCCGGTCACTAGACAAATAGCTCGATCTGAGTTTCGGGACTGAGTCATCTGAGACGCCCAGAGTTGACGTGCAGCCTCTCGGTCGTGAATAAAGTTGCGATCTCCCTCTAACCGGAACACCACATTGCCTCCCTTCATTTCGTCTGGCCAGCCGTATATATCGAAATACTCTGGCTTCCACCATTGCAAGAAACGATAACAAGCCACAAGCCCCGCGTCGTTTTCGAGTTGCAGGGCGTCAAGGTGTCGATTCTGAAAAGCCTCGTACTGCTTCGCCACCCGCTCAACACGGTTCTGTCTTTTCTCCAGTGTCTCATTTTTCAAGTCTTCCATCGCTCCAATTGAATAAGATGCCTTATCCCAAAGGAAGCTCGGCAAAAGCGTTTTACCCGCCCGTTTCTCTGGTCGCGGAACCCAGCGAGGTGGTGCTACAGGTTTCTTTCCTGAATGATCCCGCAGATCCACGGGGGCACCCACGGACTGACCAGCGACATTCAGGACGACGCAATAGTCGATCCGCTCAGCGGAATAGCCAATCGGCGGCACTTTGTCTTCTTTTTTAAGCCGGTGATAGGCCCGCTCAAGAGAAGATAGAATGCTCATCGCCTCACCTCCGGCGAGTTGAGTGAGGGAATTTCGACAACGCCGTGCTTCATTTTGGCGCGAAAGAACAGCGGCTGTCGCTCGTTTTCATGGTCAATATCGTAGAGCATCCAGCCCAAGTCGCGACTTTCGTCAATCGCCGACGGGAGGTCGTCGTTCTCAATGAGCGTATAGTCTGCGGCAAACTCTCGCGTTCCGAGACAGGGCTGGTGAAAGCACTGCCCATTCCTAGCGCGGCGATTGAAGATGTCGAGATGCTTGCCCGCGTTATCGCTTTCGCTCGCTTCGTCCGTCAGGTCAAAGTGTGCTTCAACGACGTACTCTACGTCGGCTAAAACGGTGGCGGCGCGTTGCTGGCGATCATCCTCAACCTTGCTGTAGAGGGTCTCAATGGATCCCCTGTTTTTTGCCGTGCGGACGGACCCTATGGGCACTTTCTTGCCGACTTCATTGCGCCGGATTGACTGGAACTGAATTGGCTTGAGGACGTGAATACGATCAATACGCCAGACTATGGCCGGTTTCCAGTGAATGGCCTCCAAGATGCCGCGTGCGGCCGAAGGTGTCATTACGTCGTAGGATACGCGCTCAACCTTCATCTCTGGCCGAGTAAAACAGGCGTATTGGCCTCCCACGCGCAGACGTACTCCAAACATGGATAAACTCCTTTATAATGTGGTATTGTGATATTTCAATGCTTCCTTCAGGGACGTTATATCAGCATCATCTCATCGCCGACCCTATCCGCGTCTTCCCAAAGGAGGCCGACATCTTCTTGATAGAGACTTTTAGTGAAGAGAACGGCGAACTGGTCCCCGAAGCGTTCCTGTGACTCAACATAAACGTGATTATTTTTTATAAGTTGTGTCCGAAAATGAGGATGAACTTGTACAATATACGGCTGGAGTCGCCGCGCTATGCCACCGGCCCGTTCAGCATAAGCGAGTTCACGCACGGCCTGACGCGCTTTCTCTTCGCGGGCTATGATAACCGCCTCCTGTCCACTCCGGATCAAACGGAATGTCTCGCCAACCTCGCGGAAAGAGAAAGAAGTGCCGTGCTTACTCATCTTAAACTTTTGCAAAAAGTCATCGCCAAGCCCTTCTCCCTTGCGCCAGTACACCTCTTGGAAGTAGTCTGTCATGGCCTCCGGTGACAGCAGATCGTCGTGATGCTCTATGATGCGCTCCATATCTCCAGCGAGTTGGCATATCTCCGGCGGGCTTCGATATTCTGCTGACTGGAACACGGTGACAATGCTATCTGCACGAGCACGTCGTCCTTCCCTATTGCACCGCCCGGCGGCTTGGGCTATCGAATCAAGCCCTGCCTCGGCTCGCCAAACTCTCGGAAAGTCTAGATCAACGCCTGCCTCAACCAGCGAAGTCGCAATCAGTCGGCACGGCCTATTGGCCTTTAACCGCTGGCGCACATCCTCAAGGATGCAGCGGCGATGTGCTGCGTATTGCCGCGTACTCAGATGCACGACGCCATCAATACCTGCTTCACAGGCTTGTCGAAAAAGATCTAAGGCATGTTTCCGGCTGTTGACAATAATCATGCCTTGCGCCGTTTGTGCGAGGGCATCGCATAGGCCCTCGTCGCTGAGTGTGCCCTCGTTGACGACAGTGACGCGGGCGAGCTTCTGGTGTAAATGTGGCGGGTTAGGTGCGAGTTCGTGGACTTGGTCAAAGCCCCCGTTGAAATCAGGTGCCTTGAGTGCCGGTTGGGTCGCGGTGCAGAGTACGATTGAAGAACCATAGTTACGAGCTAGTTCAGCAAGAACAGCAACCGAAGGCCGCAGTACATGTAGGGGGATAGTCTGTGCTTCGTCGAGAACAATGACTGCACGAGTCAAATTGTGCAACTTACGACACCGCGATGGGCGATGGGCGAATAGGCTTTCAAAGAACTGGACGTTGGTAGTCACGACGATGGGAGCAGCCCAATCCTCCATGGCGAGCCGCAGTTTATCGGCTCCCTCCCGATCTGTGGACTTGGTTTCGTCAATCGCCGAATGATGCTCAAGGACGACACCCTCCCCCAGTACATCGCGGAAAATCTCCGCAGTCTGATCAATCACTGAAGTAAAAGGAATCGCATAGACGATCCGCTCAAGCCCATGTGCTTTGGCATGGTCGAGAGCAAAGGCGAGGGAAGTCAGCGTCTTGCCGCCTCCTGTCGGTATATTGAGCGAGAATAGGCCCGGAGAGCAATCGGCTTGAGTCCGAACATGTTCCAGAATTTCTCGGCGCAGGCGATTGACCTGGCCTGCGCTGGGAAGACCTACGAAGTGATTGTTGAGTCTATCGCGTAGCTTTTCAACTATTTCGGGAAGCACCGGCCAGGCACGGTCAATAGTCTTGCCTTTTGCAGCAGCGTAAAAGTGCTCGGTGTCGCGGAAGTCTGCGTCAACGAGGCACGAGAAGATCATCCGCGTCAGGAAGGAAAGCTGAAACGCCTTCGTCGCCTGATCTTTCCCTAATGTGAACTCTTTGGGCCAAAGACCGGTAGCATCAGGCCGAGTTTCTATCTCCCAAGTCGGGTCAAGCGGGTCAAGTGTCTTTTTTAGTCGTTCATCAAGCGAGCCTGTTTCACGGTGCATATCCGGCAGACCCCCATGGTGCCCAGCGATGGCGTAGGCGATGAGCTGCGCCATGGCCCTATCCATACCTGTTCCTGCCAAGGTATTGACCATTTTTGCACCAGCAGTTGCGTGATCAACCGCTGGGCCACCGTGCAGGCGCTTCTGATATGGTTTTGTGTACTTGCCAATGTCGTGCAAAAGCCCAGTCAATCCCGCAGCTTTGGCAGCACCGAATTTGGCACCCCGTGCCGCCGCCTCGCCTTGGACTTCAAGCAGGTGCTCTCGCAACGGCTGCCAGCATTCCTTCGACTGATTTTCTAGAGAATGTGCGTAGTAAATCCTATGTCTTCTTTGGTTTTTTAACTCTTTATCCCGGATTCCCATAACCTGCCCTTACCCATTCATCTCCTCACCCCTATCCATCCCCTTCAACAACACAGCCGGCAACCGCTTCAATTCTTCGTTGCGCGGGTCCACCTCAAAGCCGCCCGACTCCAACGCCGTA
>RKRN01000234.1 GCA_007571365.1 Candidatus Latescibacterota bacterium | reverse complement strand
TACGCGGGCGCGGATGCCGACAAAAACAGGGTCGGCGGCAAAGTGCTTTAGGTCCGCAGCAAAATTCGGGTCGTCGGGCTCGAGGTGCCCGACCAATCCCACGATGAAGGGGTCGGTGGCGGCCAAGTCGAGCACCCATTGGTTGTCCTCAACCCACGGGCTGCACTCGACCATGACCGTGCCCGTCACGCCTTCGGGCACGGCCAGGGCCTTGTAGTCTTCGGGCAGCGCGCGTCGATAGAGCAGCTCGTCGTCTTTTTCCGGCCAAGGTACGCCCTGCGGCCTAAACGGATCGTAGAAATGGGTGTGGGTATCAATGATCATCGCTAAGTCGCTCCTCGCGTTAAATCGGTTTTGTTTCAATGCGTTGTACTACCTCATTTACCGCCTGCCGCGGACGGTAGCACCGGCGTACGCCAGTTTTGCGCTTCATCTAAAGTAAGGGTGCGAAAATCGGGCATCCGGTCGGCATTGCGGTCTTGATGCTGATGGCCGCCTAGGATGTACATCGAGTGCTTGCGCCCCGATCCCGGGCGGTCGGCGTCGAGCAGCCGGAATCCCATATGCAGCGTCTGCCCCGGCGCGAAAACGTGTCGCTTGCTCTCCTCCGGGCTTGGACCCAGCACATCCCACAGGGCCGCTTTCCACTCGAAGGTATATTCGACGTGCAAAGTGCCGTTGGCCGCGTCGGGCGGGCGCATGGTCCAAGCGATGTCGAAGTGGGGTTTGTGCATTGCCCACAGGAACTCCGCCAAGAAAGGGTCGTGGTGCTGGTCGAGAAAGCCAGCTTGGCCGTGGGGTAGGCGCGGGTGTCGCAACGGCAACACCCGGGCGTAATAGCGTTGGCCGTTGACCAGTTCTTCGCGGGTGAACCCGTAGATACTGCCGCCAGAGTGGTCGGCATCCACAGTGATCGACAGCGTATCGTCTCGCCACCACTTGAGCGGGTCTTCGTTTTCGACTTTGAGGGTATCGTCGCTGATCCGGGCGAAGCAGTACCAGCTATTGTCCGGGGGTGGACTCCAAGCGGTGTAGATGGTAAAGTCGAAATCGGCCGCGTCTACGTGGTCCGATTCGCGGTCGAAGAATCCTTCCCGGTCCAACGCGAGACCGGGGTCGAAAAAGGCCCAGTCGCCAGCGTCGCCATCTATGGTTATCGCCGCGGGATCGGGCACCTCGACGAAGGGAACCGTGACGCCTACATGGGCGGACGCGAGGCCGGTTAGGGAGAATATCAGGGTGAGGCTCAACAGGAATGCCCTGAACGGATCACGTGCCATCGTCCTATCTTTCCTATCTTTCCTATCACAGCCAAATACGCACAAAGGAGCGTTGAAGTCCGTGCGCCACTTCTTGCGCCAAACTGGCGTAGAGCCAGAGATAGAAGTTCATGCTGACTCATAAAGGCTATACGGGCCACGTCGAGTTCGACGACGAGGCGGGTCTCTTTCACGGCGAGTCAGATATAGGCCAGTCGCGGCCTAGTACGCCACGCTGATGATGCGGTGCTGGCTGGCGGCCCCGGCTTGGGCTTCTACCTCCACTCGACACAGGTACGAACCGGGCGGGACTACGCGCTCGTCTTGGTCTTGGCCGGCCCAAGTGTAGCGATAGGACTGGTCGGGCTGGCGCTGGCCCTCAAGGGTGCGGACGAGCCGACCGTTGAGGGAGTAAATCCGCACTTGGGCCGGCGCGTCCGTTTTCAAGACGTGGAAGCGGATTTCCGCGGCGTCGCCGATCCCATCCCCATTGGGGCTGATGAACGAGGGCACCGCGAGGTTGGCGATCAACCGGTCCGTGCTCGGGACGCTGGGCAAATACACGGTCGTAGCGGCGCGGTGCACCGGATCGACCGGCTGCCACACCGTTAGCTGCCCCTCGTGGCCGACGAAGGCCCGGAAAAGCGTGGCGTTGCGCTCTACGACGGTACTGAATGTCAGCGCAACTTCCTCGCGCCGCACAGTGCGCGGCAGCTCCACTAGCAGCGAATCGCCGGAGATGCGCACCGCGGCCGGGTCGGCTTCGGCCCCGCCGATGGTGAGGACGAGCGCGGCCGGGTCGGCCGGCGACGGGGTTTGCAGCAGAATGCGATCAAACCCGGGGTTACGCGACGCAAACTCTGGCGTGATGTGGAACGAAAAAAGCTGGGGTAGGCCCGCCTCAGCCGTGCGCGGCAGCACCTCGCCGGAGACGCCGGCGAGAAAGGCGTCGGTAAATTCAATCTCCAAGGCGCGTACAGTCGGTGCGGTGGTCGGGCGGTCTGAGCTGAGGATGAGTTGGACTTGGACGAAGCGGCGCGGGCTGGGAGACAGAAACGGCTCGCCGGAACGCTGGTAAAAGTTGCTCCACTCGCTCCAGTCCTCGCCAATGCCGATCGTGCTCTGGGTCTCGCCCCGCAGCACCTTGGCCATCTGGTCGTACTGCTCGGCCGTTACTTCGGTGCCATCCTTGCGGAAATAGCGAAAGTTTTCTCGTAGCTCGTTGCCCGAGCGGGTGCGTGCCTGAATGCGTGCGCCCGGTGGCAGGTCGGCTTCCCACAGCAGGGATTTGATCACCTTCGCCCGGTTGTCGCCGGCGATTTTCCCCAAGTCGATGAAGTCCGAGCTCATCTCCACTTGGGCCACATAGCCCACCGCATACACCAGCGTCTCAATCAAAAAGCCACTCTGAAACTGGAAGCTGGACTGCGCGCCGCCGCCGACCCATTCGGCCGCGATAAAGCGCACTGGGCGCGGCTCAAAAAGATACGTCAATTGGCCGGGGAACTCGGTCGAGGACGCGAGCAAGGCATCGGTATCGCCGACGAAGAGCGGGTCGAAATCGACTTCGCCGGTCAGCGTACGGCGACCGTTGGAAACGCTCAAACTGTGGGTGCGGATCTGGGGCAGGTTGGAACCATAGGTCAGCGTGCGGAGCAGAAAGTCCGAAGTGCGCATCACAATCCGATCGACCCAAAACAGTGCCCCCAAATCCCAGTCCCAAGCGATGGGATCTTGGCCGCGCTCCCGCCGCGCTCCCCAATCGGTATTGGCGTTGCCGTCGGCCATCTTGAAGGGAAAGCCCCGACCTGAGCGCTCCTGAATCGCGCCGCCGCGTTCTAGGGTTTGCAAGGCAATGTTTTCCCCGAGTGTGTACACTTCCACCTCGGCAAGCGCGGCGTCCGGCGTCTTGGCATCTACCAAAATCCTGATGAATTGCAGGAGGTCATAGGTAGTGTCCGCAGTGCCCTCCTCGCGGGCGCCCCGCATCCGCTTTACCTCCCGCACCAGCGGCTTCACATCATAGGTCACTACGGTCTCGTCCGTGGGCTTAGTGGTGCCGCCTATCAGATGAAAAGAGAATATGTCTTGGCGCGTCACGCGACGCCCTTCCGACCCGAAGACGCGAAACTCGCGGAAGGGCCGCGCCCCCTCTTGATCGGGGAAAATGAGGCGAATCTCCGACACGAGTACGGCCCTTCCTAGGTTGATTTCGATCCACCAGTCCTCTAAAGGAGCGTCCGGGTCGGGTTGCCAAAAGGTATGGGCGCGACCGTCTATAGCCCGACCAGCCGTTGCCAGGTTGGTCCCGGCCTTCCACGCACCACCGCGCATTTCTTGGCCGCTCACCAGCTCGTGGGTAAATTCGTCTGCATGGACCGCAGCGTTGTGCATGCCCTTAAATTCGGCGGGAGTTACCGAGCCGGTCGGGGAAATTGCGAGCGTACCGACCGGAAAGGTCCACTGCTGCCACTCGGCCCGGCGATCTACTCGGTACACCTCCAAGTCGGCACTGCGAGTATGGGCGTACGCCGCTAGCACGAGGGCCGCCAAACTCAAGCCTGCGAATAAGAGGAACGTTTGGTGCGAGCGAATGCGCTGCATAGCCTCTCCTTGTTGAATGGTCAGTTGCTAATCAGCTAATGTTACGCACTCTTAATCTGGGTCTGACGCTTCCGGCTCCTTTAGTCGTCATTCCCGCCCCGTGCCCCGACCCGGGGCGGGCCCGATGCAGACTGTCGAGTCATCGAAGGGTAATCTGGACAGGCATGACAAAAGCTGCGTAACATCAGTTAGCTAATACTAATGAATTATTAACTGATGTTACGCAATGGCGTTAGAATCCGTCGGCCCCTTGGGCGTTGTCCCGTGCGTGGGCTTCCACCACGGTCGACGGTGGCCCCACCGTACCGTAGGGACAGACCTATGTGTCTGTCCCAAAAAGGATCCGCTACCATGCCAGCACCGCCGAGGGACGGCCGTAAAGCACCCCATTCGCTTTTGCAGGCCGTGGCCACAGCCCCTATACTTGGGCCGTGTGCCAAAAAACTAAACACCGCTCAACAGGAGCAAGATGATGCGAAAGCTCCTCGGGGTCTTGGTGGTTTTTGCGCTGGTAGCCTGTGGCCAAGAACCGCCTGCGGACCTCATTCCCGCCCACATTGCTGGTGTGCGCGACTTCGGTGCCGATGGGGTGGCTGTCGTGCTCCAAGGGGACGATGTGCCGCCGTTGCCCATCATCATCGGCCACTGCGAAGCGCGGGCGTTAGTCCGGGCCATGCAGGACGAGGACTTCCCGCGCCCGCTGGCGTACGATCTGTTGGAAGAGATGCTGGACAAGTTGCAAGGCGAGGTGACGCACCTCGTCGTCCACAGCCTCAAGGACGACACCTTTCACGCCAATCTGTACATTGAAACCGAGGCTGGCGAGTGGGTGCTCGATTGCCGGCCTAGCGACGGCATGGTGCTGGTGACGCGCCTCGGCGCGCCGATCTACTTGCGGCCGCAACTTTTTGAACCCAAAGACCTAAGCCCACAGGTGTGATAAGTGCCCCCTGAAAACGGGCCGCCGACCACTTTATCGAGGAGCGCGTCATGGCCTATCGCATTGGCCTGGTGGGCACGGGTGGTATCGCCCGCGCCCACGGCCGGGCCTGCCAGCAGATTGCCGAAGCCGAGCTCGTCGCCATCTGCGATGTGTCCACCGAGCAGCTAGCGCGCTACGGCGAGGAGTTTGGCGTTGTAGCGCGTTCTCGTTATACCGAACTCGACGCCATGCTCGGCGAGGCCGAGCTGGACATTGCCATCATCTGCACTTGGGGTGCTTTTCACGCCGAGACCGGGATTCAAATCTGCGATTCGGGGCGGGTAAGAGCCGTGCTCTGCGAAAAGCCCTTCACCCAAAATGCGGCCGAAGCAGCGGCCTTTGTCGCGGCTGGGAGGAAAAATCGCGTCCTCGTGGCCGAGGCGTTTAAGTTTCGCCATCACCCCATGCACTTGCGGGCCAAGGCCATGCTCGACGCCGGTGAGATCGGCGACTTGGTCGGTGTGCGGAGCACGTTTTGCACCAGTTCGGGAGGGGCACTCAAAGAGCGTACGCCCGAGTCGAATTGGCGCTTCAACAAGGCCCAAGGCGGCGGCAGTATCTACGACTTGGCCTGTTACAACATCCACCACGCGCGGTTTGTGTTTGGCGAGGAGCCGGAGCGGGTGTTTGCCGCACAGCAGTTGGGCTTGGAGACCGACGATGCCGCGTCGATTGTGCTGGTCTTTGCCGGGGGCCGTACCGCGCAGATTTCCGTGGGTTTTAATGCGTTCAGCTCGCAGTACGCGGAAATTTCCGGGCATCGCGGGATGCTGCGGCTCGATCAGGTGTGGAACAACGAGAATCGGGCCGTCGCCATTGAGCATCGTACGCCGAGCGGAGTGGAGGTCGTCGAATTCCCGCCGTGCTTTCAGTTTGCCTTGCAATTGCAGCACCTGTGCGAGTGCTTGGCCGAGGGGCGGGAGCATCGGATCGCGCCAGAGCACAGCGTCGCGCAGATGCGAGTGTTAGACGCGGTGAAGGAGTCGATGGAGACGGGGCGGGCGGTGGAATTGGCCCATAGCTAGCTAAAGAGGCAGTAGCGCGTGAAAGTTGGAATAATTGGGCGCGGGCCGTGGCACCTACGGCCACTATCTCGACCTGGCGTTTGTCGGGCTAGTCCAACGAGTGGAAGTAGCTAGCCTTAATCGCCGTTGTGTGCATACCAGTGGTGCTGCATTTCGAGGTACGTGAAGGACGCCGACCACGCAATCAGCCCTAGCCCGATCAGCGATTCAATACCTGCCAACAGCCGCGCCGGTCCCAACGGCGCGATGTCGCCGTACCCCAGCGGGGTGTACGTGATCAGCGAAAAATACAGGATGTCGGTCGGGCCGGACTATGTTGGTGGCGAGTAGATAGTACCAGCCGACGGCAAACAGCACGACCTCGATGAAGTGGGCGCAGAGGGTGAGGAACACGGCGAGCAACACCCGAATGCGCGGAGAAATCGGCAGCCTATCCAGGCAACGCGAGCCAAGGGCGAGTGCCTCGTGGTGGACGCCGATGGTGATCAGGATTAGGGCGATTGAAACAGATAGGATGGTTGCCATTGTAGCTAGGGCTTGTCTTGGCGCACCGCTTTGCGAGCCGCCGCGGACCATTCGATAGCAGCAATCTGGCCTTGACGAGCGTAGTCGGCCGCTTCGCCGAGAATGCGAGCGGCTTCCTGCGGGGCGTGAAAACCCATGGAATTCTCCGCGGCCACGAAATCGAGCCGCCACTGCGCCTTGCGCTGCAAGACTAGGGCCGCTGCTAGGTCGTCGTCGTCAGCACCTGCCGTGCGAGCCGCTGCTATGGCGTCGAGTTGGTCCATGAGCGCGGCACCGGCTCGTTGTAGGAGGTCGAAATTGCGTTGCTGAATCGCGTCGGCCCGGGCGGCGAGTTCGGCTTCGGAGAAAGAGTGGCAGACTTGGCAGGCGCGGTTGATGTTCAGCAGCGGGCTGCGCACCCAGTGATCGGAGATCTTGGCGGCTCCGTCGCGCATATAAGGCATGTGGCAGTCGGCACAGGAGACGCCACTGCGCGCGTGGATGCCTTGGCTCCAGAGTTCAAATTCTGGGTGTTGCGCCTTGAGGATTTTCGCGCCGGTCTCTTGGTGGACGTAGTCGTAAAACGCGCTGCCATCGTCTAAGGTCATGGCGTCCCAAAACGCTTCTATTTCCTCTACTTTAAGCCCGTTGCCCCAAGGAAAAGTCAGTTTTGCCCGGCTGCCGCAGTAGTATTCGACGTGGCACTGAGCGCAAGTGAACGAGCGCATCTCATTGCGGCTGGCACTCGCATTGGGGTCGTAGGGGTGGTCGCGGCGGCCTCGCCGCCAGCGTTCTAGCGACGGCAGGTGGGGGACCGGGGCATCAGACGCGGCCAGCATTTGGATGCCTTGGATAAACCCAGGTCGGGTGATGCGCAACTGCATGGTCGCCGGGTCGTGGCAATCGACACACGATACCGGATGGGCGTGTCCGGCGTCGTGCAGCATCTGGTTTAGCTCGCGATAGGAATAGGCGTAGGATTGCTCAAAGCCCGCAGTGGCGTCGCCGTCGCCAAGTTGCCGATAGAGTGGCATGATGGCGGCGTGGCAGTGCAGGCAGGAGCCGGACTGGGGTTTGGATTGCCGCTCGGTTTGCTCTTGGTCGTAGAGCATGTAGGCGTGGCCGCGCCGGTCGCGGTAGTCGAGCGAGAACGCGTATCCGCGGAACATCCGCCGCAGCCAAGGATCGCGTTCGATCTTCTGCGCGGGCAGGGCCTCGCTGCCGCCGTGTCCGCCAAAGCGCGTACGAGTCGCCTCAGCCGTGCGCTTGTAGCTATCGTATTGTCGCGGCCAGTTGATGCCCCAACGGGCCGGGTCGGTGTCGTCCTCCCCGACTTCGACGAGGCGAACCGCGCCGCGCCGCGCTTCGGTCTTGCGTTCGTATATGTTGACTAGCAGCCCGGCGACGAGTGCGCTGGCTAGGGCCACTAAGGCCAAAAGGGCGATGGGTTTATAAGGTATTTTGCGCGACATAAGCTACTCTGCACCGCCCAAGCCCACCCGCTCGCCATGGCCGACCGTGCGGTGGCAGTGGACGCAGCGCACGGCTTGGGTAGCGGCGATTTGGTGGACAACAGTGCTGTGACAAGCGAGACAGTTTTGCTGTAAGATGCGGGCGTTTTTCTCTTTGATAAAAATCGGCTCGGAGAAGTTTTGTAGCACAAAGGCCGTGGAGTGATTCCAGCCGTTTTCGGCCTTGGCTAGGTACTTGCTCAAAAAGTTGCGCGGCAGATGGCAATCGACGCAAGTGGCCGCGGCGTGGTGACTGGATTTGCGATAGGAATCTAGCTGGGGCCGCATGATGTGGCAGTTGGCACAGGCGTCTGGGTTTGTGCTGAAATAGGACAGCCCTTCTCCGTAGTGAAAGGTAAAGGCCCCCACGCCAATTAGGGCGGCCAGCCACAATAGTGCGAGCCACATGTAGGGACTTGTTGGACGCACGGAGGCTTGTTCTTCGAGGGTTAGGCGGCCAGCTCTTTCATCGCCGCGACGAACGCATCTAGTTCATAGGGCGTCGTGTATATGTTCGGACAAATGCGCACCGCCCCGGGATAACCCGGTGGCACGGTGAAAATCTTGTATGTGTCGTACAGGGCGTTGGTAACGTCCGCAGGCTCTTGCCCCTTGATGCCCACGGTGGAAATGGCGCACGAGCGGTGGGCCTCGCGGGGCGTGTGGACGACGATGTTGGGCACGTCGAGCAGGCGATCGACCCAGTAGTTTTTGATGTAGCGCAAGCGCGCTTCTTTGCGCTCTAAGCCGATGGTCTGGTTAAAGCGGATGGCCTCGGCCAAGGCCAGCTGCAAGTAGGCCGGATACGTGCCGATGTGGGCGAACTTGTGGATCGAATCGGAGGCGTATCCGGCGTCGCCAAACAGCGGCCACACCTTTTCGATGTTTTCTTTTTTTATGTACAGAAGGCCCGTGCCCAGCGGCGCCAACATCCACTTGTGCAAACTCGCGCCGTAGTAATCGCAGTGTAGGTCCGGGATTTTGGCGGCCAAATGGGCAAAGGCATGAGCGCCATCGACGATGACTTCCACGCCGTGCTCGTGGGCCATGTCGCAGATGGCGCGCACGGGCAGCACTTGGCCGGTTAAATAGACGATGTGGGAGACGAGGATCACTTTGGTGCGCGGCGTAATGGCTTTTTGGTAGGCCGCGACGATCGCGTCATTGTCCATGGCGGCGATGGGCAGGTCGAGTACCTTGTTGACTATGCCTTCGCGGGCGGCGCGCTGTTCAAAGGCGACCTTCATGCTGCCGTATTCGTAGGTTCCCCACAAAGCCTCGTCCCCGGGTTGCAGCTTCAGCCCCATGATGACGATGTTGAGCGATTCGGTCGTGTTGCGCGTCAGGAGGATTTCTTCGGCGGAGCAACCGGCAAAGCGCGCCAGCAATTGATGCACCTCGCGGGTGTCGTCTGCTAGTTTGCGCCGCATGTAAAACGAGGGAATCTCGTTGATGGCGCGGGCGTTTTTGCACACCTCGTCGATCCCGGCTTCTGGCTGCGGACTGAAATATCCGTTCTCGAAGTTGATAAACTGGGGCGACAAATTAAACGCCCCGCGCACGCTGTACCAGAATTGTTCGTCCAATGCACTGGCCTCTGGCGAGGCTTGGCCGAGGCGTTCAGTGGCCGCATGGACCTTTTGCCGACTGTCGGAGGCCCAGATGGACACCGCGGCCGCGCCGAGCGCGAGATTGCCGACCTTTTGAAGGAAGGCTCTTCTCGAATCTGCCATTTCCGGTTCCGCGTTTCGCACGTTGTGATTAGTCATGGGTCAAAAGCCGCGTGGCGGCGTCTTCAGGGTTGAGGTGGGGGATGGAGCGGTTGAGGAAGGTTTCGAGTAGTTGGGGCGGCGTTAGGTCTGTGGTGTCGATGGCGAACTTGCGGTCGATCCAAGAGGCCCGCACCTCTTGCTGGAAACGGTCTAGTATGGCTGGAACGTCTGCGGCGGGGACCAACGAGTGCGGATGTGGGGCGGCGGCCATGCGGGCGCGGATGGTGTCGGGCGCAGCGTACAGGTGGACGAGCATGGTGTCGTTGGGCATGTCTGGCTCGTATTCGCGGATGTCGATGTCGATGCCTGGGTAGTAGTATTGGGGGCCGTACACCTTTTCCTCGAGGTGGAAGCCGCCCAACAAGATGTCGCGATAGCGGTGTAGCAAGCGCACGTGATAGACGATCTGAAAACGCTGGAAGCGCTCCTTGATGGCCGGCAGCATGGCCAGCATGGCTAGCTGCTCGGCGTCGCTGAGGTGATAGGCGTCGGGGATGGTAAAGTGGTCGTCGAGGTGGTGGCTAATTCCGCGGCTCAGCCCCCATTGATGCACCTGCTTGATGAGAGTGCTGACGCCTGAGTATTCGCAGCCGACGGCAATGACGCGCATGCGCTGTGTCCTCCGTTTAGATGAATATATCGCGCACCGGCAAGGCCCAGCCCGGCACCACATCGCCGCCGTCGAGCACGTCGTCGGTGGTCAAGATGCGGATGTGATGCCGCGAGCGATGCAGCGCGACCGTTTGGGTGCTCGGATTGACGACCACGACCAAGCGGGTGCCCGCGTCGAGCCAATCGGCGATCTTGTCCGCGACTTGGGCATAGGTATCGCCCGGCGAGACGACCTCAGCCGCTAGATCGGGTGCCCCGGGCCAAAAGCCCGCGGTTTGGCCCACCGCCTCGACCCGCTCGCGCCGGACAAAGGCCGCGTCTGGAGCCCGCACCACATCGGGGTCGGCGGCCAGTTTGAAGCCGGTTTCGGCCGCATAGACGGCCCCGAGTTGGTGGACCCGGACGAACTGGTCCAAAGGCGTAGTGAAATTGAGGGCGATTCGGCCGTGTTGGTGGCTGGCTGGACTCATTTTTATCAATTCTCCGCGGACCAGTTCGTAGCAGAAGCCATCGTCCTTCATCTGCAACAAATCGTCGGCGGTGATCAACTCAGTAATCGTCATGGGAACCTCTATGAGGAATCTAAAAAGCGGTCTTAACATTCCGCTTGGCGTTGCTTGTGCCCCGGCCGCCCCCAATAGATTCCCGCGGGCGCGGGAAGGACCCCATGGCAGCTCAATGGGGCCTAAAACAGCCTCTAAGAGACTCCACTGGACACGCGGATGTCGCGCCGGCGGGGTGGCCCCAAACCTAGCAAAAGGGTCCTACGTGTCAAGCATTTGCTGGTCGCTTTGGCCACACTCGGTATATTGGCTGTAGTTTGCGGGCCTTCTTGGAAAGGAGATTTTAATGGCAGACTTGAAAGTAGCGGTCATCGGCTGCGGCGGCCACGCCCAGTCGCACTTCCGCATGATTGCCGACGAGCCGCGGCTGCGCTTGGTGGGCCTTGCTGAGCTAGACGAGGAGCGACGGCGCAAAAATAAGGCCGAATGGGGGCTGCAACGCGCCTTTGCCGACTATCGGCAGATGCTCGATGTTTGCCAGCCGGATGTAGTGCATGTAGTCACCATGCCCGGCCACTTGTTGCCCATCGTGCTCGACTGCTTGGAGCGCGGGCTGCACACCTCGGTGGAGAAAGCACCGGGCATGACCGCGGCCGAAACCGCGCAAATGGCGCGAGCGGCTCAGCAGAGCCAGGGCAAGGCACTGGTATCTTTTAATCGGCGTTATTTCCCCCAAGTACTAGCGGTGCGCCGGCGCATCCAAGCGGCTGGCGGCGCGGTGCATTGCGCTGCCACGTACAATAAGCCGGTTACTCTGTTGGGGCCGGCCGCGCCCGATCCGCTGATATGCGACGCCATTCACCACGTCGATCTGTTGCGCTGGTTGGCTGGCCGCCGCACCGAAGAAGCGGCCAGGCCGGTGGAGGTGCAGGGGATGGTGCAAGACGGCGAGCGGCCCGGCTGCCACCGCCACAACGCGGTGGTGCGTTTCGCTACGGGTGCTTTCGGCACTATGATGAGTCACTACGGCGTGGGCTATCGCATTCAGCGGGCCGAAGTACACGGCGAGGATCTGTCGGTTTATTTAGATATGACGCGAGGGCCGCAGGTCGAAGGCTACGACAAGGGGCGGGCTTTCACGGTAGGGGCCGAGGAGATCGAGGCGGTGGGTGGCGTCGGCTTCAACGAGGTCGTCCACTTTGTCGATTGCATTTTAGCGGGCCGTACGCCGTGGTCGAATTTGGACGACGCTGTGCATACCATGCGCCTGTGCGAGGCCATTCGCCGGGGGCACCGAGGAATGTTGTAGGGCCTCTTAAAGAAATATATCGCGCACCGGCAAGGCCCAGCCCGGCACCACACCGCCGCCGTCGAGTACGTCGTCGGTGGTCAGTCGGCGGATCTTTTGGGACAGACATATAGGTCTGTCCCTACGGTGGGCCCGCCGACCGCGGTGGGCTGAGCTGGTCGAAGTCGAAGCCCACGCATGGGACAACGCCCAAGGGGCCGACGGATTCTAACGCCATTGCATAACATCAGTTAAATTATACTTGACGCATTCAGAATTTATGCGATAGCTCCTAATCCACTTTCACTATGGCTCTACTCTACTACCTGTCAATCCTCGCCCTCGTCGCCTGTTGGGAGCCTCCCGACGACCGCCAGCCGCGGCCACTACACCAAAGCCCCTATGCCGCCGCCATCGCCGCCGCCAGCCGCGCCGTAGAACGCGATCCCAATTCGGCGGTAGCCCACCGCAACCTAGCCGACGCCTATGCCCGCGACGGCAAGATGGCCGCGGCCCTCGCCGCCTACGAACAGGCCGTTGCGCTGCAACCCGATTACGCCAAGGCGCAAACCGAACTAGCCATTGTGCTGACTCGCCTCAATCGCCACGCCGAGGCCCTGGCCCTGTTAGAGGAGGTCACGCGCACGACCCCGGAGTACGCTTGGGCCCAAATGGCCCTCGGGCTGCTGTACTTCCGCCAAGCCCAGTACGAGCAGGCCGTTGCCGCGCATCGCCGCGCCGTCGCCTTGCAAGCCGACTACGGCGAAGCGTGGTACAACCTCGGCGAGGCCCAGCTCAAGCTCAACGACTACGCGGCCGCCGAAGCGGCGTACACCCGTGCGATAGCGGCCGATTCGACCGTGGCCAAATACCGCCATGGCCGCGGCGCGGCCCTGTACAAGCGCCGCCAGTACGCCGCGGCCGTCGCTGAATTGCAGCGCGCCGTGGTGCTCGATTCGCTCTTTGCGCCGGCTCGCTTTATCCTCGGCAATGCCCTGTTGCGTAGTGGCCAGCCGGAAGAGGGCCGCCGCCAGTTGGCCCTGTACAACGAACTAGAAAAGCAGGAAAAGCTCCTCGCCGGCTTGCGCACTACCCTGATCCGCACGCCCGACAAGGCCGAGCTGTACCACAAGATAGGTGCGCTATACGGCCAGCGCGGACAGTACGACCAAGCACACCTATACTATGTACAAGCCCTAGACCGCAATCCCAATTTCGCGCCCTCGTACCACAACTTGGGCAACCTGTATTTGCGTCGCGGCCAAGTGACCGAGGCCATGTCCTTGTTCCGCCAAGCCCGGTACGCCGACTCCACGTATGTGCTCGCGCATCTCGCGCTCGGCAATGCGCTGATGATGCAACAAGCGTTTGCCCAAGCGTTGGCAAGCTATGAGCGGGGGTTGCACTTTGAGCCGGACAATGCCCGCTTACAGCGCGGCGCAGCCCTCGCCCGTAAGTTCGGTGCTGCGAGCCAAACGCCGGATTAGCTGTGGTCTTGCTCCTCATCGCCTTAGTGGCAGCCAGCGTCAGTGCCCAGTCCGCGCCCCACTTCGTCGAGGTGACCCGCGCCGCTGGCCTTGACTTTCGCTACGTAAACGGCGCGAGTGGCCGCAAGTACATGCCCGAAGCGATCGGCTCGGGCGCGGCGTTCTTCGACGCCGATGGCGATGGCCTGCTCGACCTGTACATCGTCAATGGCACGGCCCTGCCAGGCTATGACGGGCCGCCCGGCACTAATGTCCACTACCGCAACCAAGGCGACGGCACCTTCGCAGATGTGACGGAGGAGATGTGCATCGGCGACGCGGGATACGGCATGGGCGCGGCGGTCGGCGACGTGGATAACGATGGCAAGCCCGATCTGTACGTGACCAACTACGGACCCAACGTCTTCTACCACCACGAGGGCCATGGCCGCGCCTTTGCCGATGTGACGGCCCGGACTGGGCTCGGCGACCCGGGTTGGGGCACTCATGCGGCCTTTGCCGACTACGACCGCGATGGCGACTTAGATCTCTATGTGGCCAATTACCTGGAGTTCGATTTGGCCGCCAACAAGGAGTGCTTTACGGGCACGGCGCGTTCCATCTGCGGCCCCTTGGCGTATCCTGGCCAGTCTGGTGTGCTCTATCGCAACGACGGCGACCTCGCGTTTGCCAAGGCGACGCACGAGGCCGGCTTATTCAGCCGCGAAGGGCGACAACTGGCCGCGGTGTTTGGCGACTGCGACGACGATGGCGATCCCGACCTGTTCATTGCCAATGATCGCCAACCCAACTTCCTCTTCCTCAACAACGGCGACGGCACCTTTGTCGAGCACGGCATCATCGCCGGAGTGGCGTACAACGAGGAGGGGTACGCTGAGTCCGCAATGGGCGCGGATTGGGGCGATTACGACAACGACGGCCAGCTCGATATCATCCTCGCCACCTTCCAGTGGCTGCCCAACACGCTCTATCACAACGATGGCGGCGGCTTTTTCAGCGACCTGACGTTTGCTGCTCAGCTCGGCGCACCGAGCGTACCCTACTTGGGCATGGCCGCGATCTTTTTCGATAGCGACAACGATGGCTGGCTCGACGTGTTTGTCACCAACGGCCATCTCGATGAAAACGTGCGCGAGTTCGATCCAGACACGACCTATCCGCAGCAGAACCAGCTATTCCGCAATCAGGGCGATGGCACTTTTGCCGACGTGAGCAACACCAGCGGCCCGGGGATACTCGTCGAGCGCGTCAGCCACGGCGCCGCACTAGGCGATTACGACAACGACGGCGATGTCGATATCTTCGTGTCGGATTCGGCTGCGCCTCACTGTACGCTGCTGCGCAACGACCACAGCGGTCGTAATTATCTGACGGTCAAAGCGGTGGGAACGCAAAGCAATCGCGACGCGCTCGGTGCCAAAGTCCGCGCCGTGGCAGGTGATCTCGTACAAAAGCGCGAAATTCGCCGCAGCTACGGATACATGGGTAGCAGCGACGTGCGCCTAACGCTGGGCTTGGGCCGTCGTACTCAAGTAGATTCACTGCAAGTCTTTTGGCCCAGCGGCGCGGTTCAAACCCTCTTAAACGTGGCGGCTAATCAACACATGGTCGTTGAGGAAACTAGAAAAAAATAACGGAGAAATTTATTATGAAGTTGAGAGCAAGCGTCCTGCTCGCGCTGGTGGCTTGTGCAACAGAACCCGAGCCTGTTTACGTCGCCCGCATTGGCGAAACCGTGCTATCAAAGGAAGACTTTAGCGAGCGAGCACAAAAGCTAGTGCAAACGGGCTACAAGCACATTGAGGAGCTGAACGCGGATGCCAAGCTGGATCTGCTCAACGGCGTGATCGCTGGCGAACTGTTGGTGCGCGAAGGGCTGCGCCGCGGTCTCGACCGCGAGCCGAGCATTGCCCGCCAAGTCGAGCGCACCGAGCAGCGGGTCGTGATGAACAAACTATACGAGGAAGAGGCCTTGCACGGCGATTACAGCTCGACTGAAGAAGAGTTGCGGGCTTTCGCCAAAGAGCGCGAATACGATGTGGAGGTATTGAGCCAGCAGATCGTCTGCGCCACCGCAGAAGAAGCCCTAGAAGTGCTAACGGCCCTGCAAGAGGGCACTCCGTTTGAGTCGTTGGTGCCCATCTATTCAACCGAGACCATCCAGCGGCGCTTTGGCCCGGCCGGTCAGTTAGGGTGGTTCAAGATGGGCCAGATGCTGCCCGAGTTGATGGAGCCGCTGCGGACCATGGACGAGGGCCAACTCTATCCGCAGCCAGTCAAAACCCAAATAGGCTATCACGTCTTCCGGCTCGACCAACGGCGGCGCGTGGATTTTGCGGCCCAGCGCACGTGGCTAAAAGAAAAAGCGCGTGTACAAAAGCGGGCCGACGACATGGAACAATACGTCCACCGCCTGCGCCGCGAATACCAGCTAGAGGCCCACGACGAAAATTTAAAAGCCTTGACCACGCCCGATGGCCAAGAGCAAGTGCTCTTTAGCTGGCGCGGTGGCCAGCTAACCACGGCCGCGTACTGGGCCAACTTAGCGGCCAACCACAGCCGGCTCGACAGTGCGGCCCGCTACAAGGCGGCTGAGAACTTGGCCGGGGTGCAGATTATGATGGCCGAGGGCCGCAAGTTGCAATACGACCGCGACCCGGAGGTGCGCGAGCAGGTGGCGCACAAGCGCGACGCGCTCATCGTCGAGTGGCTCCATCGCACCGAGGGCCAGCAGGTGGCGCACCAGCAGCCCATCACCGAAGCGGACATTCGCGCCTACTACGATGCCAATGTCGAGTTGTTTACCCGCAGCGACGGCAAGGTTGCGGACCTGTCTTTGGTCTATAACAGCATCAGAACTCTGCTGCGGCAGCAGGCGACAACTAAGGCCATGGACGCCTTCATTGAGCGGCTGCGCGAGCAATACAGCGCGGACATCGAGATAAATGCGGCCGCACTCGCCGAGGTTAGCTTGCCATTTGACCGGCCGTAAAGCCGCTGCCGACGGCATCGTGAGCCCCTCAAGACGCGGCTGAAAATGAGACGATTAGTTTATGCTTTAGTAACTGATGTTACGCAGGAACGAGCCGGAGGATGTGGATGTCCGCTCGCGTTTATCTATCGTGCCCTTCGACCGGCTCAGGGCACCCCGCCGACTGCCGTGGGCTGAGCGCGTCGAAGCCCACAGACCAACCGGGCCCTAGAGGCCATATAAAGCGGCGGCACATCCGTGATGGATATAAGGTCGATCGCGTCAGGCTTCCAACGCTTGCTGAAAGGCCTCTAGGCTGGCCACCTGTATGGCCAAGCGGTGCAACTGCTTGAGGTGTGGCACCTCGTCGACGGCGGCGAGGCGGTCTGCGAGCAAATCCGCCACGCCCGGACCAAAGCGAATCGCCAACACCTCGGAGATGTTTTCGAGCGTACTGTTTCTTTCGCCTTCCTCTCGGCCTTCCTGTTTGTATTGTCGAATCATGTATTGGGCAAACGATGATTCGCGCATAATCGCGTCCATGAGACCCTCCTGAGTGATGAGACGACGGATGGCGGCGGTGGGATAGGCTAAGCCGCCTAAAATGTCAATCTTGGTCGCCCCCTCCACCGGCAAGGCCTCCGCCGCGTTTACGCACTGGCGCAACCACGCCTCTGAGTCCACGCCAGCCGGTGATTTCATCAACGGCGCAAAGGGCAGCAAGCCCGCCGGCCCTTGGTCCAGGGTAGCCCGCCGCTATACGCCGCTCGGCTTGGGCAATCTGATCATTGGGATTTTCTATGTAGGGGTCGCCGGCCAGCTCGTCGAGATGCAGTGGAGCCTCTTCGAGGTGGTGTGGGTGATCGCCTTCGTCCTCGCCGGAAATCTGCTTTGGTTCTCCATCATGCTTTTGGGGGGAACGATGTCCTTTTGGATCACGCGCCCCAACGCCTTGCGCAATCTGGTGATTGGCCTATACGAGTTGACGCGATACCCCCTCAGCATCTACGGGCCGTATCTCAAGGGGTTTCTCACTTTTATCGTCCCCTATGCGTTTGTCGCGCATTATCCGGCCCCGTATTTGTTGGGCAAGAGCGAGGCCGACGGCCATTGGGGTGCGTTCTCGCCGCTGGTGGCGGCCCTGCTGTTTGCGGCAACCTATCAGTTTTGGAAACGGGGGCTGAGTTCGTATCAAAGCACGGGATCGTAGAAGCTGACTCACATCTCACCGCGCAACTGCGCCACTTCCGCTTCGGCCCGCTGGCGAGCAACAGACTCGCGCCGGAGATCGGCTTCGGCCCTCTCACGGGCCGATTCGCTGATCTGCAAAGCATCCTCAGCCTCATCCAGATCGCGGAGATATTCGCCTGTCGCAGGACTGAAGAAGAGGAGCCGGCCAGCCTGCCATTTGATAAAACGGCGGTTCCTACTCGAATCCATCTGGCAAGGGTTCACCGTCCGTTTCTGGATAAAACACACCGTGTTCGTCGGTGTAGGGGTGGTCGTCAACCGCCACAGGGATCATCGGCTTCGTTGTCCCTGTAAACCTCCTCGTTTTTGCGCGGCTTAACATCGGAAAATCATCATAGACAGATGACGCGAATTTGCAAGCTCACAAATCCTTGCCCAGCCCGGCGAAGACGCTGATAAAGGTGAATAGCTTGGCCGACGCCGGGGCTGAGTCGAGGTCTTCGCGGGTCCAGCGCAGGCCGACGTTGGTCGTCAGCGCATATCCCTGGTAGGCCGATTGGTTGGCGATTTGGCCGGCCAGCACTAGCGTAGTGCCGTCTTCTATAAACCCCTCGGGCCGCTCGCCCAGATTGTTGGCAATCTCGTATTCGACGCCCGCGGTAAAGCCCATGTTGCGGTTGATCTGGCGGCCGGCCAGCAGCGAGAAAATCTCCGTCAGGTCGGACGTTTGCAACGCGCCTTTGTCGGCCGGCACTCGATTGCTGTATAGCTGTTTCCAGTGCAGGGTCAAATCCCAAGAGCGCAGGTGGAGCGGGTACTGGGCCTTGTTGATCACGCCGAGGAAACGCTGGTTGTTCAGCACTTCACTTGCCGTCCCTAATTGCGCGTATTGTTCGTGCTTGACCTTGGTCGTAAACGAGATGTAGCGGTCGTAACGCACGTCTAAATACGTGGTGTTGACCAACGCATCGCGCGCCACCAGTTGGTCGCGCACAAAGCGCGATTCCCCGAAGGTGCCGGGCGTATCGACCCACAAAAAGACGTCCTCGGGGATGTCGTCGGCGACCTTGCGCGGATTGACAATCAGCCGCAATTGCAGGTTGTAGCGGGGGAATTTTTCGCTCGCGGTCAAGAGCAGGTACGCGGTCGCGTTTGCGCGGGCCGTTTTCAACAAGCGCTCGTCGAGCCGGCCGACCATGAGGTTTATGTCCGGCGCGATTTCAACGCCTAAATATGCGTTGTATCCCCGGTGCCCGCGCTTGTAGGGATAGTCCGCTTCGGCGTCGTCTTCAAAGCGGTCGATGACTCCGTTGTTGTTCATGTCCATGCCAAAGAGAAAGTCGGGCGGATCGACCGCAAAGCGCAGGAAAGGCTCGGCGTAGTCGGGGAGGCGGTTGAAGTTGCGGTTGAAATCCGACAGATCGTCGTTGTTTTCGTCGATCCCGGGAAAGACCGCACTGTCGGTTAGCAGCCCGACCCCTTGGCGCGTGTTGACGCGCGGGCCGTGGTAGCGCCGGGTCCAGTCGGGTAATTCGTCTTGATCGTCGTTGTCGTCGACGAACTCGTACGCGCTTTGTTGCTCGTTGCCGTAGTACACCTCGCCCTCGGAGTTGGGGATAAAGGCTTGGGTTGAGTACTCGGCGTCCATGCTAAAGGCTTCGGCGAAAACTGTCCATGGGTACTGCCGCTTCTGCGCTGTTAAGTAAAAGGCTTCGGCGGTGTTGGTGGCCAAGGCTTGCTCGCGGATGAAGTTTTCGTTGGGGAAGCGGCGGTACTGGAAGTTCCGCACGTATTCTCCCCGCAGGTCAAAACCGGCCACGTCGTTGATCGACAGGTCAAAGCCGAGCAGCCGGTTGCCGGTGGGCAGGCCGTAGCGAAAGGTGTGAAAGGCTTGGTTGGCCCCGTCCTTGACGTTGCCCGGGGCGCGCAGCACGGTCAGGAATACGGGGGCGCCGAGTTGGTTGGTCTGTTTGTTAGAAGCGACCTCCACCTTGTAGTCGTTGGCCAGTACTAGGCCTATTTCCACGTGCTCAATCTCGCGGAAGTCGTCGATTTTGTCATCGACCGTGGGGGCGAAATCTTCGATGTTGAACGTGAGGGTTATTACGTCGGTGCCGCTTGCTTCAATCACGCCGCGACGGCGGAAGCCACCTTCCACCACGGGTTCGATGTCGTCGGTGTGCTCGACGCCATTGGCGAAAATGCGCCAGCGCGACAGCAGGGCCCCGCCTTCGCCGTCTTCGGGTGAGTCGTCGGAAATGCGCACGATGACCGAGCGCACGAAGTCGTTGTTCATCGGCCCGCTGAGCTGGCCTTTGAGCGAATTGTCGCCAAAGGGAATGTTGGAATTCATGTGGGCGGCGTTGACAAATGTTAGGCCGATGTTGGAAAAGTCGCCGATACCGACTTGGCCTTTGGCGGCCCACATATTGGTGAAGGTGCTGAACTTCACGCCGGCCTCGCCGGCGACGCCCGCGACGACGCCGGCGTTGTTGATGCGCGAGGTGAGCAGGGTCAGGGCGTATTTATCTGACATCATGTCCCACTGCACGCCGTCGAAGCGCGGCTTGGAAAAGGTCAGCGGCGTCAGGGTCGTGCGAATGCCGTCGCCCACCATCAGCGATGAGTGGAACTGCCCGGAGTGGCTAGAGGAGATGAGGACGTTGCTAAACCACGAGCTGAAGCGCGGGCTTTTGAAAATGTTGCTGCCGCTGGCCGTGGGATAGTCCTCAGTCCAGTTGTACACCTGCCAACCTTGGCTGATATACGAGCCGTAGATGTCGTAAAAGGGCGACCCCTCCAAGAAGACGTCGTTGTAGCGTTGGTAGGGGTTGCGTGCGTAGTTGGAGTATTGGTCTTGCCGCCAGTCGTAGAGTTCGTACAGGCGCTGCGGCTGGTACCACTTGCGCACCGAAGGGACCAGGGTTGAAGGCGCAACTTCGGTGGCTGAAGTGTAATAGGGATTGTCAAATCCAGTGGCGCGCTGGGCCGCAGATGGCGGCACCAAAAGCAAACCACTACATAGCAATAGTATCTTTAGACGTCTCACGTCCTCCCTCCCAGTGGTGGCGCGGTCTCGTTTGGTCGACGCTCAAATGTGAAGTCTAAGATGTTGGCGCTCGTCTTGGCGTACTCAATTTTCATAGAGACGAGATTCCCTTGCTGGTCGAGGTCTAAGTAGATGTTCTCGCCCAACTTTTGGGTCTCGGCGACGCGTTTAGCCGTGAACCCAATAACGGCCGTGTCCGTATCTTCAAAGTATCTGATCTTCATGATTTGAATGTGCTCGCGTTAATATACGATGTGAACGCACCGCTGGACGGCTTCGTCTTTCGGGTCTGTCTGCAACTCGACATGCACGATGTAGATGCCCGGCGGCACGAGCTCGCCGTGGTGCTGGCCGTCCCAAGCGTATGTCGCTCGGGCACCGCGCGGCGTGGCGTTTTTCAATTCGGCGACTAGGTGGCCGGCGAGCGAAAAGACGCGCACCTGTGGCTGCTTGTCCGTCTTGACGACGGTAAAACTCAGCTCGTACAGGTCGTTGACCGCATCGCCATTGGGCGTGAACAACTCGGCGTGGCGCACGTTGCGAATGAGCGATGCGCCCTGCACCACCTCGGGTACAAACACTTGATCGGCGCCCAGTTCGGCCGGCACGACGCCTTGGCCGTTGTCTTCTTGACTGGAGTTAAAGACAAAAGTCTCAAAGACCGTCGGACTGGCGAAAACCCGCGTTGCAAACGCTATGCTGACGGAATCGCGCTTTACCACCGGCGGCGGTAGCTGCACCCACAGGGAGTCGCCGCGCAACGAGCCGTTCGCGGCCACCTGTTGGCCCCCCACCCACGCCGCAAGCAACTCGGCATCCGCGCTGCCCGGCGGTAGGGCGATCAGCACTTGGTCGAACCCGGGGTCGCGGCTGTTGAACGCCTGCGGCTTAATGGTATAGCGAAACTCGGTCCGCGAATCGAGGGCCGCTTCACGCGGCCACACCGAGCCGCTCAGGCCGGCAAAAACGACCGGATCGTTGGCCACCACCCGCAGCGAGCGCAGCACCGGCGACACGTCTAAGGCGTCGCTGTACAGGCGCAGGCGCAGGCGCAAATAGCGGCGCGGCGAAGGCGACTGAAAGCGCTGGCCGGAAAAGCGGTGTGGCTGGCTCCAAGTGCTCCAAGTCGCATCGCGCACCCTTTCTTGCACAATGTCGCCGCGATGGCGTTTGCGCGCCGCCTCATAAGCCTCTTTGGTGACTTCATCGCCGTTTTTGAGAAAGTAGCGCGTAACGTCGGTGAAGCCGTTGCCCGTTTGGGTCTGCACTTCTAACCGCGTCCCCGGCGGCTGGTCGGCGTCCCATTCGATGCGCCGGATGCTGCGCGCCGCGCCCAAGTCGAGGTCGTCGGACTCTAACTCGACGCGCTTGGGATAGCCCGCGCGGTGAAAGGCAAAAAGCTGCAAGGCATTGGCGTCGCGCCCGTAGAAGCCGATCACGCGCCAGAGGATCAGGCGGGTGTCGCGGGTGGGAAATTGGAAATCGTTGAAGGGGTAAGTGGTGCGTACTTCGGACAGCAATTCGTATGCAAACGGCCCTTCGGCCTGCGGGTCGGCCGTGTTGCTCGGACTGCCGTCGGAGGTGAGGATGTCGAACTTAGGCCACCCACCCACCGCGCCCTGCTGGTAGCCGTACAGCCACGGGCTGCGGCCGCCGATCAGCGGCACGAAGATGATCCGGTCGATGCGGAACACGTTGCCAAAGTCGATCACCGACCAGACGCCATCGTCGCGCCAATCGCGATCCCCGGAAGAGGCTTGGATGCTCCACAGCCGGCGGCCTAGGTCTGCATCGACGAGGAATTCCGCGCCGCTGGCCTTGCCGCAGCCGTCGCAGTCGCGTGCTCTCGAAGTCCACGTCCGGCCACCCCAGATATGCCCGCCTTTTTCCGCGCGCTCTTCGGTAAACACCCGGGTCGGGAGGTTAAAACCAATGCCATCCACCTCGATTTCGGCGAGGGCGGCACCAGCGGTTTGGCCAGCGGCTTCAAAGCGCACAAAGCGGAGGATGGAAAAATCCAAGCTGTCGCTTTTTACCAAAAACTCCCCGCTGGGCATCCCGCTGGGCGGAGGCTTATTGGCGGTTTTGAGCGCGAACTCTACCACTGGCTTGGTGTTGTTGTTGACCGGGCGGCCGACGCGCTCAAATGCAATGTGCTTGCCCGGTGTGCCCACGACCTGAATGCCTGGGCTGACGTGTAGCGAAAAGAACTCGAAGGGCTGGGCGTCCTCGGTTTGGGGAAAGATCACGCGGATCTTGCGGGCGACGACCGCGCGTTGCAAATCGACCTCGACCCACCACCGCTGGAGCGGATCGTCTAAGTCGGGCTGCCAATAGGTGTTGCGATCTTGGTCTGCCACTAGTCCGGCTTGGGCCGGATTGGAAGGGGTGCGCACTGGCGAACGGCCGTAGTCGCCAATGGTAACGGAGGAGAATTCACCGGCATTGGCGACCGCATTAAACGTCGTACCAAAGCGCTTAACAGTGACTCCGCTAGTGCCGATTTGCACCAGCCCGGCCGGATGGTTCCACGCCGCAAAATCCGCCCCGGCAAAAATGAGGTCTTGGGCGCATAGGGCGGAGTGAACGACGAGCAACAGCAGCAGCGATAGCCTTAAACCCGCCTTAGGGCGGGTTGAGCCGCGGTAGGGAATCGGACGGTACTCCTCTGCGAAGCCGCGGTAGGTCCTTCCCGCGCAAGCGGGAATCCAGGGGGGGGATTCCTCACGCGGCCTCTTAGCGAGGCTAAAGTTAATCATCGGCTGTTCTCCGCAAGGTGCATAGTCAGTAGGCGACGGCGATCGCGTGCGACCGCGTCACCGCGCCCAGGTCGATCTCGACCGCTAGTTGCACCAAGTACAGGCCAGCCGGCACCAACTTCCCAGCCGCGTCCCGGCCGTCCCAAGTCGGCGCGTGGGAGCCGGCTTGGCCGGTGGTGCTGAAGAGGGTGGCGACGCGGCGTCCGGCGAGATCGCGCACGGCCATCGTGGTCGGCGCCCCGTGGACGCCAAACAAATCAAAGGCCGCGACCACGATGTCATTGGCACCATCGCCATTGGGCGTTAAGACGGGCGACGACAGCCGCAGGGCCCCCAAGACGCTCAACTCTTCCTCGCTGGCCACCACTTGGATGCTGTTGCTGGCGATATCGGCGCGCGCATCGCCCGATTCAATCGACTGGGGCAAGAGGGCCGCCTGTGGGTCGCGGTTGATCAATTGCCCCTCCAAAAAGAGCGACGCTTGGTAGATCGCGCTGCGGTAGCGCACGCGAAACGACGTGTCCTCGACGAAGGGGTGCGGAAAAGTGAAGCTGAATTTGTTGGGCGTGGCGACTAAAGAAAAATCCACGCCTTCCTGCGCCAGCACTTGGTCGATTTCCAAGTCGAGAAAGTGCGCCCCCGGCGGCACGGTTAATTCGATCGCGTCAAACCCCACGCGGCCGCTGGTAGCGAAAACCGTGCGGATATCATAGACGAGCGTGGTATCCACGCCCAGCGGTACTTTGGGGTCGGCGAGCGGCGCGGCGAGCGAGACCTCGGCCAGTACGCTGTCGGCCAACAGCGGCGAGACCTCAAAGGCCACGCTGTCGAGTACGCCAAAGGCAAAGGGATGCTCGGTGGCGATCTCAAAGCGAAACTGGAAGAACGCCCCGCCATCGGCCGAGCGCACCTCGTCGCCCGACTCCACGTAGGCAATAGACCAAGGCGTCCAGTGCTCGGTATCCTCCCCGCGGTGCGCTTGGAACCCCGGGGCGCGCTCGTTGCTGGCGTGTACGACGCGCGGCGCGTCTTCGTAGGTCGAGCGGTCCACTTTGAGGAGGCGGCTGAGTTCGTCAAAAATAAAGTGGTCTATGGGATCGGCGTCCGTGCCGGAGCGCGTCTGGATGACGAGCTGCACTGGAGCTGTTGGGTCTTCGACGATGCGGCCGGAGTTGGTCTGGCGGTAGCGGGTGAAGTGCCACGTAATCCGGCCGAGGCTCACCGGTTCGCCAAAGGACTTGACTTGCGACAAGTAGCGCGCCACTTGCGGATAGCCGCGGCCAAAGGCCTGCAGCTCGGCGAGGATGCCCAGCGACGTGACGCCGCCGAACTTGAAGCGCAAAAAGCGCGTAAAGCGCAAAGGCGGCCGCAGCGACACAATGCTCTGGTTGTTGGAAAAAGTGCTACCGACCAGCTCGTCGAGCGGATGGTAGCCGGGCGATCCGAACGCCACGGCCTCATCTTCGAAAATGAGCCAGTCGGCGGGTGTGTTGGTGCGCGTCACTTCGTAGCCCACCGGGAAGACGTTGCGCTGGCGTCTGTTGTCATCGGTGAAGCCGCTTTGGGGCGGAAAGAAGACGAGGCTATCGAGGGCGATGGGCACGCCCAAGTCGAGCGTGAAGAAGACCGCGGCATTGGGCCGCCCGTCAATGCGCGGCGGATGGACGAAAGAGGCGGTCAGCTCGTCGCCGTCGATGAGGCCGCGCATCACCGCTCCGTTGCCGCCCCACATGCGTGGATGCCAGCCGACAAATTGGTTATCGGTCGCCAGCCGCTCCGGGTCTTTGGTAAAGGCCCAGGGGTAGTCAAAGACGTTGACCTGAGCGGCAACACCTGTTGCGCGCACCAAGCCGCGCAGCACGTTGCGCCCCGGCGGCACCGCCCGAGGCTGGACGGCGCCGAGACGCACCGAGTCGTCGAGGGCGATCCAGCGCTCGACGGCCGCGGCCCAAGGTTCGCCACTGGAGCCGACGACCCAGGCCGACGCCTGCCCCCAAGCCGCCCCAGCGCACAACAGCAGCGACACGAGCGAGAAAGCGGTCAATACGCCACTCCTATGAGTTGCGTCGCCGTGGTCGCGGCGATGTCCGAGCTTACCCCGATCCGACATAGGTATAGACCCGGGGCGACCCTAGCGCCGGCCCCGTCCCGGCCGTCCCAAGTCTCGCGATAGACTCCCGCAGCCCGGGGCGCGGCAACCAAGGCCCGCACCCGGCGACCGGCTAGGTCAAAAATTTCGATAGCCAGCGGCACCTCGCCGGCGAACTGCGCCAGCACCGCGGCGACTTCGACCTCGTCGTTGACCCCATCGCCGTTGGGCGTGAGTACGGAGGGCGACAGGTGGGCTGCGACCGCCGGGGTGGCGCTGGCGGCGAAAATGTGGATGGCCCCAGTCCCCACCGCGGCACTGGCATTGCCGGCCACAATCGGATGCGGCGGCACGTCGCCAGTGCCGAGCAAAAAGGCATTCAACGGCGTATGGTACTCCAAAAGCCGCAGCCTAAAAGTCAGCCGCATGGGCTGGTTGTTTTGGCGCGTCACGGGAGAAAAAAAAACGTGGAAGCCCTCGGCGATAGGCTCGACCTCGACGTCGGCGACCTCGACGAGGGGATCGCCCATCTGCAGCCGCTCAAAGACCGGCGGCGGGAAGGCGGTGAGCTTGAGGCCGCGAAAACCCGCTAGATCGTCGGCGTCAAACTGGGTGAGGATGTCGCAGACAAAGGAAGTATCAACCCCGCTCGGAACGGCCAAGATCCCGCCGACGGGATTGGGATCAGCGACCAAGGCGACTTCGCCGACGGCCGTGCTGACCAGCCCGGGCGAAAACTCCACCACCAAGCTATCGAGGCGCATGGTGCTGGCAGCATGTCCGTCAAAAAAGACGCGGAACTGCAAGAATTCGCGCGGGCTTGGCAGACTCAACGGCATAACTACCGTAGCCGACGAATCGAGTTGCAGCGGTGGAGTCCAAGAGCTCCAATTCTCCACATCTTCGCGGATATTGGCCTGCACAAAGTCGCGCGCCGGCCCGACTTCGGCCAACGGCAGCGAGAGATATTCGGTTCTGGTTACTTCTCCTAGCACGGCTCCGGTGGTTGGGTCGCGGCGGTACAGGGCGCGTCTGGGCAGGTTGTTGTACTCGGACAGCGACACTTCTTCGCGGACGCCGGTGTCGCGGTCGCGGCGAAAGTACGCTATGGGGGTATCGTCCCTGCCGCTGCGTAGCTGCAAGCGCATGATCGCGGTGTCGCCTACGGCGCCGCGGCGCAACCGCTCGGCCCGCACCACGAGCCGCCCGAAATTTACGGGCTGCCCAAAGGAATGGAGCTGCGAGACGTAGCTGGCCACGGGCACGAATCCCTCGCCGTAGACCTCGAATTCCGCGAGGTTGAAGGGATTGCGGGCGAGCACCTTGAGCTGGAGAAAGCGCCCCTGCACTCCGTTGAAGGAAAGTTCGACCACTGAATCCTCGTTGTCCTCGACGCGGCTCAGCAGGCGATAGACGGGCCGCTTGATCTCGTCGAACTGCTCGCCATCGCTGACCCGCAGTTCAAATGCCTTGATGAACCAATCTAGCTCGCTGGGTGCTGGCGCAAAGCGTATGCGTTCTATGGGAAAAGGAGCGCCGAGATCCCAGAAAAACGTGGCTCCGGCTTGATTGCGCGCCGTTCTGAATGCGCCTTCGGACGAGCTGGCCGGGTCGCCGTCAACCAGCCGCAGGGGGCCGTCTACTTGGTTGAAGGGGCCGTCGTTGGACCACGTGCGCGGTTGCCCGGGCTTGGTGAAGTCGCTGGGGCTGCCGTTGAGCCAAGTCTGACCAGCGGCCCGCAGCAACTCCATTAGGTTCTGGCCGCTGCGCAGCTCCAGCGGCTGTAGTGCGCCCTCTACCCCAACGGTTCCGTTCTGGATGTCTGCCTGAGAGGCCCACGACAAGCCGCCGCGCCCGATGTGGTATGTTTCCACTTCGGCCAGCCCCAGCCGCGCTCCCAGCCCTAGCAACATGCAGACCGCGGCGAATCGGCCAAGCGGAAGGGAGCAGGAAGGCCGCATGATTCTCAGTTCAATGGAGCCGCGCTGTGGGGCGCGTTCCCCTTGAGCACCTCGCGCTCGAAAGAGACGCTGAGGTCGATGGTCTCCACGGGTTGGTTGTCGAAATTGAAGCGGATGGCAATATCGGCGATTTCCACTTGGATGCGCTGTATTTCATCGTCCAAGCGGGGAAAGACGAGGTATCCTTCCGCGTCGCGGCCGCTGAAGATAAAAGCATCGGTGAACATGGTTTGCTTGAGAATGTCGGTGCGCGTTCTGAATTCGATGCGGCCTTGGCCGGAGTTGGCCTGCCAATACGCGCGGTAGTATTCGTACAGCTCGGCGTAGCTCAAGGCGCGGTAGGTCTGATTGTTGGCCGCTTTGATCGTGGCCTTGAGGGGGTCAATGACGACCTTGGGGAATTGGTAGTTGGCGACGCCTAGTTTCATCACCAGAAAGCGCGGAGGCGTCCAGTCGTCGCCAGCGGGGACCCAATCGCCAAAGGTATAGGGATTGACCGCGGCAGCACCGCCGGTTGAGGCTTGGGGAAATTGCCGGTTGAGTTCGGCGTCGGTCATGGGCCTTAGGGTGATGGCCAGCCGCTCGAGCGCGTAGGTCACTGAGCCATCGTC
>RKRN01000322.1 GCA_007571365.1 Candidatus Latescibacterota bacterium | reverse complement strand
CGCACGGCGGCCTCTAAGGCCGCGTCTTTGAACAAAGTGCTTGACAATACCAAGCGTTCCCGCAAGTCAAAAATCCCTGTAAACATCCGTACCGCTAAGCGAGGCGTCTCGCCGAGCGAGGCAGCCTCTGGTTGATGTGACTGTCGTAGATGCGCCACCAGCGTCTCTACGGTCTCCGGTCGGTTCAACGCAACGGCGAAGGCAATAGTGTCAGCCAGTTGAATGGCCACTCGGCCGGTCTGACCCGGCCAGCGGGTGTGCAGAAATTCCTCTACGGCCGGCCAGCTTTCCAACCGGGTTTCCGCGATTGGCTCGAACAGAGACGCGGCGGTCGGCGCGATCTGCCAGTCAATGGCGGCCAGCCCCGGCGGCAGGTCGGCATCTTCCATCGCCTTTAGGGTCAAGCGGAGGGTGCTGTCCACAGGCCGAGTCGCCAGCAGCGTCTCTGGCCACCGCCCGGCCGGATCGACGCAGCGCAAGGCCACCAGATTGTCGGGCCAGCCTTGGTATTCAACCTGCAGGCCCGCAAGCGCCTGCCCGGCGGCATCGACGAAGTGCAGCCACAGGCCGCGTGGATACTGCGGCGATTCGATCAGCACGCGGCCGTCGGCATTACTTTGCGCCTGCGCCCAACCGGTGCTATCGACGCCAGCGGCAAAGGAAAGCTCGGTTTGCGCTGTCGCCACCGAGACAAAGGCCGCCAACGCTAGGAGCATTGTGCCGCGAAAGACCGCCGTGGGCATCAGGGGGTTCTTTAGGTACATCAGCCCTTACTAATCCAAATCGAAATGTTTGGTCGCTAAGGATTCGGGTATCTCAAAATCCGGCTCTGGACTAAAAATGCCCCAGAATCCATCGGCCCATTCTCTTCGTTCGAGGGGTTCCAAAACGACCGCATCGCCTTCCCGGCGGATTTTGACCTCCGTTCCGCGGAAGTGAAACGCCTTGGGCAGCCGCACGGCCTGTGAACGTCCATGCTGAAATAATTTCGCCGTAGATCTCACGCTGCTATGTCCTTTCGGCAACCAATATATATCGAGATCCACAGAGCCACTAATACCCAGTGCTTCTGTTGGGACGATCTCAAGGAGTTGTGCTCAGCGGTGTACGTAGCCGATGCCGAGGGCGGTGGGGCAGGTGAGTTGGGCTGATTGCGGAAGCCAGCGGCCCCGCATGATATGCACAATTCAGTAGAGCAACAACTGGCTCAGCGGCAGGGCAACGACGCGGGAAGACAAAACCTTGGGGGCTGGGCACGGACAGGCGACCACCCCGAAAGATGCGGCCTCATAGGTATCGAGAAAAGCGTTCAATCCGGCCAAATCCCTGCTCGACGGCCTTGGCGTGGCCTTCACTTCTATGGGTATGAGCCGACGACCCGTTTCGACGACAAAATCCACTTCGCGGCCATTAGCCGTGCGCCAGTGAGTTATGTTGAGCCGCGGTACGCGCAGGCCCGCCCAGATCAGCAGGTGGTTGCCCACCCAGGTCTCTAGCCAAAAGCCCCATTCCCGCCCCCTCACCAAGCTGTTTGAGTCGGCTATGCCGGCCAAATGAGCCGCCAGTCCGGTATCGGTCCACAGCAGCTTAGGTGCTTTGACCAAGCGTTTGCCGCGATTGACGGCATAGGCGGGCACCCGGGTCACTTGAAAGGAAATCTCCAATATATTGACGTATCGCCGCGCTGTAGCCACTGCGAGGCCGGCGTCTGCGGCGAGGGACGCTATGTTGAGCAAGCGCCCGTTGTGGAGCGCACACAACTGCATGAGCCGGCGGAATTCCAGCAATTGGTCAATCGCCGATAACTGGCGCAGATCGCGCTCCAGATACGTCTGTACGTATCCGTCGAACCAGCGCGCCCGAAACCCCGCGTCTGCGGCCAAGGCCGGCACTGGATAGCCGCCAGCCCATATCGCTTCTGGCAAGGGCCTGTTGGGCACTGGAACGCCAGCCGGCAAGGCCTGCACGACTTGGTCGATAGTCTCTTGCTCGATGAGCATGTCCAGCGTCCGGCCGTACCCACGCTCCTCAATCTCGGCCCAAGTCAGCGGCGGCAAGGAAAAATAGACCGCCCGCCCGGCCAAGGTATCCGCCACCCGCTCCATCAAGAGCAGATTGGCCGAACCCGTGAGCAAAAAGCGTCCGGGCTGGCGCCGGCGATCGACATCGGCCTTGATGGTCAGTAGCAGCTCGGGCTGGCGTTGGATTTCGTCTAGGGTGATCTGCTCCCGGCCGATGAACAGGGCCGCGGGGTCGCTCTGGGCCACATCGCGCACATCAAAGTCGTCGAGGGAAAGGAAGGTGCGCTCTCGACCTATAGAAGGCCCTTGGACCAAGGTGGTCTTGCCGGTCTGACGGGCCCCATGCACGACGACGACTGGATATTGAGTCAGGACTTGGCTTAGGATAGGGCTTTGTAGCCGAGGCTTTATCGTATGCAAATCGACCATGCCTTGAACGATAATCAACCACGACAAGAGCGTCAATTTTGAGATCGAAGAGATTCTTTGCCGCAAGACGGCGGCGGACAGCCCGTTGTCTGTTCTGTGTCAGGAGGATTGCCGTTGCCGCAAGCCCTCTTGAAAAAAGACGTCGCGATTGGGAAAGTTGCCGGGCAGGGTGAAGCCGCCGTCAACGGCGATGAGCTGGCCGGTCATGTAGGGAATCTGAGTGAAGGCGTAGGCGGCAAAGGCGATGTCCTCGGGGCGTCCGATGCGGCGAATGGGTTGGGAGCCGCCGGCGGCCATCAGACCGTAGATCTCGGCTACAGTGAATTCGCGGCCCGATTGCGGATCTTCCACGCCCGAAGGGCGGCTCGTCAATGGTGTATCGACGACCCCGGGGCGCAGGGCGTTGACCGTGATGTTGTGCGGGCCGCCGTCGAAGGCCGCGCCTACGACCACGTGATTGAGGCCGGCTTTGCTGACGCCATAGGGAATGCGAGTGCTCTCGGGAGCAATATCCGAGATGGAAGTAATCAAGAGAATGCTGCGGTGGAGCGGAGCGGCTTCTTGCGCGGCTTGGTCCATCATGTGCTTGAGGGCGCGTTGGGCCAGCCGGTAAGCTCCCATGAGGTTGAGGCTGAGAACGCGGTCCATCTCCTTGGCGAGGTGATCGACCGGAGTGTCGCTGAAGCGATAGCGGACGAGTTGGCCCTGTTCGTCGGCCACGTAGTTGGCCACGCCGCTGTTGCTGACCGCCACGTCGAGGCGGCCAAAGTGCGCCAAGGTGCGGTCCACTAAATCGAAAGCGGCCTCCGGCTGCGAGAGATCGGCACCGAGGACTAGGGCCTCAACGCCGTGCTCGGCGCGAATGGTGTCCGCAATCTGGGCGGCGCGTTCCGCGCCGGCGTTGTAGTGGACCACCACGTCGTAGCCTTGGGCGGCGAATTGGCGGACGATGGCCGCGCCAATGCCGCTCGACGAGCCGGTGACCAAGCAAGCCGGGCGCGACAAAGGGCTACCCTCGCTGGGAAAGGACGGTCTCGACGATGCGCTCTTGGCTGGGGATGGTCGGCATCTCGAGGGTGGGGCTGAAGGGGATGGGCACGTCGGCCGCGCCGATGCGCAAGACGGGTGCGTCGAGCCAATCAAAGGCCTCGGCGTTGAGGATGGAAGCGAGCTCGGCCGTGACGCCGTAGCGCTCGACGCCTTCGTCAATCACTACCGCATAGCCGGTTTTGCGCACCGAGGCGAGCAGGGTCTCCTTGTCGAGCGGTACTAGGGTGCGCGGATCGACCACCTCGGCTGCTAGCCCTTGGGCGGCCAACTCTTCTGCGGCGGCCAAGGCGACGCCGACCATGCTGGAGGTGGCGACGAGGGTCAGGTCGGTGCCGGTGCGCTTAATCTCGGCTGCGCCAAAGGGAATGAGGAAGTCGTCGGCTTCGGGGACCGGGCCAGCGTCGTTGTACATCATCTTGTCTTCAAAGAACAGCACGGGATTGTCGTCGCGAATCGCGGTCTTGAGTAGGCCCTTGGCGTCGCGCGGCGTCGCCGGGACGGCGACTTTGAGCCCGGGAATGTGGGAGAAAAGCGCGTGTAAGCTCTGCGAGTGCTGCGCGGCCGAAGACCGCCCAGCTCCCATCGACAGCCGAATCGTCAGCGGCACCTTGCACTGGCCGCCCGACATGTAGCGGATTTTGGCGGCCTGATTGACGATCTGGTCCATGGTCAACAGCGAAAAGTCGCCAAACATCAGCTCGCACAGCGGGCGCATGCCGGTCATGGCGGCCCCGACGCCGAGTCCAATGTAGCCGGCCTCGGCAATGGGGGTGTCGATGACGCGCTCCGCGCCGAATTCCTCAAAGAGGCCCTCGCAGCATTTGAAGATACCGCCGGAAGCTCCCACGTCCTCGCCCATGACAAAGACGGTCGCGTCGCGTCGCATTTCCTCGGCTGTGGCCAAGCCGATGGCCTCTCTAAACAGCAGGTCCCGATCAGGCATATATATCCTCGAAGGCTTGTTCTGGCGGGGGAAAGTCGGCTTGTTTGCCAAATTCGATGGCGTCGAGGACCTCGCGCTCTACTTGCTCGTGCAGCGCGTCGAGTTCGGCCTGTTTGGCGACCCGGTTGGCGACCATGTACTGGCCCAACAGGCGAATGGGGTCCTTGTTCTCAGACCACCAACTGACTTCGTCGCGGGTGCGGTAGGTCTGGGCGTCGCCGACGTGGTGCCCGTGGTAGCGGTAGGTTTTGGCTTCGATTAGGCTCGGGCCGCCGCCCTGGCGCGCTTTAGTCACGGCCGCGGTTACTTTTTCGTACATCGCCAGCACATCGGCCCCATCGACGATGATCCCTTCGAGGCCAAGGCCCTTGGCGCGGTCGGCGATGTCGGTGACGCCGGTGACGCTCTGGTAGGGAGTGTGTTCGCCGTACTGGTTGTTTTCGCAGATGTAGATGACCGGCAAGTCCCAGATCACGGCCATGTTGATGGTTTCGAGCATGATCCCTTGGTTGGCCGCGCCATCGCCAAAGAAGCAGACACCCACTTGGTCGGAGCCGCGCAGCTTGGCCGACAGGCCGGCACCCGTGCAGATGCCGAAGCCACCACCGACAATGCCGTTGGCACCGAGGATGCCCAAGGACATATCGGCGATGTGCATGGATCCCCCCTTGCCGCGGCAATAACCGGCTTCCTTGCCCATGATCTCGGCCATCATGCGGTCGAGTTGGCCGCCCTTGGCTAGGCAGTGCCCGTGCCCGCGGTGCGTGCTGGTGATGTAGTCGTCGTCGCGCAGAGCCGCGCAAGCGCCGACGGCCACGCCTTCCTCGCCGATGTAGAGGTGGGCCAAGCCGGGCATCAGGCCGCGGGTATAGACATCCCAGACATGCTCTTCAAAGAGGCGGATTTCCGACATCTTGCGGTACATAAACCACAGCTTGTCAGGCGTGGCCCGGAGCTTGGCTTTCTTTGCTTTGGGTTTTTTGCGGGCAGTTGTCTTGGTCATGTACTCGATCTCCGGCAATGCTCGTTGGGGCGAAAAATAAGCGGGGTGAGCCTGCTAGCGTCAAGCGCGAAAAAGCCGGGAAACCCGTGGGGCGTCCCGGCTTTTTCGCGCAAAGAGCAGGCGTTCTAGCTGGTTTTTTCGAATTCGGCTGCGTGTTCCTGCTTCCACTGTGCCCATTCTTCCGGGTCGTCGCGCAGCTCAAAGTACTTGGTGTTGATCTCGACGAAACGATCTTGATCTTCGGGTACATCCTCTTCGGCGAAGATCGCCTCAACCGGGCACTCTGGCTCGCAGGCACCGCAATCGATGCACTCGTCCGGGTCGATGTAGAGCATGGGTTCGCCGTCGCCGTCGATCGGATGGATGCAGTCCACCGGGCAAACCTCGACGCAGGCCTTGTCTTTGACGTCGATGCAGGTTTCGGTGATGTAGTAAGCCATGGGTTCCTCCCAATAAGGTGCTATTGCTTTATTGTTTCTTTGAATTGGGGACTACCGCAAAAATACGGGCCTGCTTGCCTCTGTCAAGCGGCGAGATTGCTCAGCAAGGTCGCTGTGTCGGCGTCGGTTTGGCAGCGTATTCTCAGGTTGAGGCGCCGCTCGGGAGCGAGGTCGCGCTCTACGGCGTACTCGGCACCGGCAAAGAGCAGGGTGAGCACCGGGCTAAGGGCGGCCCGCAGGGCGTTTTCGCCTGTTTCGTCGTTGGTTGCGTTGAGGCGGTCGTTGGCTATCAGGAGCACGTCGCCGCCGCGAAATTTGACTTTGCCCGCTAGGCTGGGCTCTTCTTCGAGGCGTCGGCAGGCGGTGAGTGCCGCTTTGAAGGTGCTGGCAAGCCGCTCGGTCAGGTCGCCCGCGGCGGGTTGTTTGCGCGAATAGAGCAAGCCCATCTCGGCACTGTGGTTGTCGAGGCTGTAGTTGGCTTCGTGGCCGACGAGCAGGGTCAACGGTCCCTCGGCTAGGTGGCTGTAGTCGGCCACGTCGATGAGGACCTCGCTTGGGGTCGTCGGGATCCAGCTATTGAAAATGCGAAAAGCCTCTTGGGCCGATAGGGACGCGGGGTCTTCGAGATAGAATTTGACGTTGATGCGCTGTAGGGCTTCCATAAAAACTCAAGCGGTCGTGCCAACAAGTGTGGCGATTTTGTCGTAGCAGGTGTACGCCCCTTCGATGAAGAGTTGCGCTTCTTCGATAAAGCGGTGGACTTGCACCTTGGTCAATGCGCCCGGCGGGTTTTGCTGGGCGGCGAAGAGGTAGTTGGCAAATTTCGGCGAGAACAACTCGCTGTCGTAGAAGCGCGTGCGAAATTCGGCCACCACCACCTCCGGCGTCTCTGGCACGTCGTAGAATTGCTCTTTGACGAGGGCGCGGGCCGCGCGCAGCATGGCACTCAACGCGCCCTGCCAAGCAACTTCTAAGGACCCTTCGTCGAAGGCGACTTGTGCTTCAAAGACCTCGCGCTCGGCCGCGGCGATTTCCATGGTCGTGATGGAAACGACCTCGCCAGCACACTCACCTTTGCCGAGGTCGGCCATGGTAAACTCGCGGGTGTCGCCCCAGTCTTGGTAGTACCAACTGTTTTCCTCGTGGGATGGCACTTGGGTCAGATCTTCGAGCATGGCCTTGACTTGGCGCTTGCCGATGCGGGTGATGAAGTCTTTGAAGGTCTCGGCGGCGGTGCGCTCGGCGACAAAGTGCTTGGCCAAGCGAGTGACGACCTCGGGAATGTTCTTGGAGGGCACGGCACCCGTAGCCAAGCCGAAGGAGCCGGCGTTTTCGCGCCACTGGCCGCCCAAGACGACCTGAAAGTGCGGTACGGTGATGCCGTTGATTTTGCGGCTGTTGCCGTAGAAGCCGATGTCGGCCGCGTGGTGTTGGCCGCAGGAGTTGAAGCAGCCGCTGATTTTGATCCGCAGGGCTTCGACGGCCTCGCTTAGCTGGCCGTTTTCTTCGCTTAGCCGCTGGCGCAACTCAGCGGCTAAGCCGCGCGAGGAGGCAATGCCTAACTTGCAGGTGTCGGTGCCGGGGCAGGCCGTCACGTCGGCAATGGTTCCAGCACCAGACTCGGCGAGGCCGAGGGACACCAGCTCGTCGTAGAGGTGGGGCAGATCGGTTTCGCGGACCCAGCGCAAGACGAGGTTTTGCTCAACGGTGGTGCGGACGGTTTCGCGGACGTAGCGCCGGCTAATAGCGGCTAGTGCGCGCAACTGGCTAGAGGTAATATCCCCCAGCGGCAGAATCACGGTGGCGACCGCATAGCCTGCTTGGCGTTGCCGATAGACGTTGGTGCGATGCCATTCGGCGAAGCCTTCGCTCGCGCTCGCGCCGTTGAGGGCTTGGCCCGGCTTGAGGGGCTGCTCGTCGGTGGCGTGCAGATCGTCGAGAAACGCGGTCCAGCGCGGCTCTGCGGGCAGGATGGCGCGTTCCTCCAACACCAAGCGGCGAAATTCCTCAATGCCGAGCTTGGCTACCAAAAACTTAATGCGGGCGCGATTGCGGTTTCTCTTTTCGCCGAGGCGGGCAAAGACGCGGGCGATAGCTTGGGCGATGGGTAGCAATTCCTCGGCCGGCACGAACTCGTCGAAGAGCTGGGCTTGGTGTGGCACTGCGCCTAAGCCGCCGCCGACATAGAGTGCAAAACCGCGTTTTTCCTCGCCGTTGATAGTCTTGACCACGGCGATACCGCCGAGGTCGTGCATGTTGGTTAAACCGCAAGATTCGTGCTGGCAGCCGGAGAAGGCGATCTTGAACTTGCGCCCGAAGTCTTGGCAGTCGGGATGCCCGAGCAAGAAGCGCATGAGGGCTTGGGCATAGGGCGTCACGTCAAAGGTTTCCGTGCGGCAGACGCCGGAGAGGGGGCAGGCCGTGACGTTGCGCACTGAGTTGCCGCAGGCCTCGCGGGTGGTGATGCCCACCGCGGCCAAGCGGCGCATCAGGTCGGGCGTGTCTTCGAGGTGGACGAAGTGAATTTGGAAGTCTTGGCGGGTGGTGACGTGCAGGATTTCCTCAGAGTACTCTTCGGCTACGTCGGCTAGCGCTTCCATCTGTGCGGCGGTCAGCCCACCGAAGGGAATTTTGATCCGCATCATGCCTGGGGCGTGCCAAACCGTGTCTGGCCCCTTGGTCTGATGCGCGGGGAAGCGCAACAGTTGCGTCTGGGTGCCGTCGTAGCGCTGGCCATTGTCGTAGCGCTGGCCGTACACGCCGCGGCGCAACCGCGTCTCGGCAAAGAGCTTCTCCTCCATCTTGCCCTGCTTGCGCAGATGGATCTGGGTCTCGAAGGTGTCGATTTCGCTGGCTAGCTCAGCGGGCATTTGCCCGGCTAGTTTTTCTTTCCAACTGCTTGCTGCACTCATGCCTAAAACCGCCTCTAGAGGATTGTCGTCCAAGTGAACTTCATAACATTAGGGATTTGCAAAAGACTGTCAAGATGAGTCGTCCGCTAGTTTTTTGTACAGATAGGCGCGGACTTGCGGACCCCATTCCGGATCGTCGAGCGCGTAGTCGATAAAGGCCGCAAAATAGGATGGGTAGTTGCCAATATCGCAGCGCTGCTCATCGGCGTTCAAGCGCACCGCACGCACCGGGGCACCGGCGGCGATGAGGGCGGCAATCGCGTCGGTGAGATATACTTCTCCGCTCGGCGCGGGCGCGGTGGCGCGGATGTGGGCGAAAATGGCTGGAGAGAACACGTAGCGCGCACTGATGGCCAAGCGGCTGGAAGTTTGTGTGGGCGTTGGTTTTTCGAGGATCGCGGTCAGCTTGGTATCTGCGGCTGTGGGTGCTGCGGGTACCAAGATGCCGTAGTGGTGCATCTGGTCTGCGGGCACTTCGGACGCGCCAATGGTGCCGGCGGCGCGATGGCGCCGATGGGAATCGATCATCCGCTGCAACAGGGGACGGCCGCGGCGCGTCCGCACAATGCTGTCGCCAAAGGCCACGACGAAAGGCTCGGCCGCGGCAAAAGCCTCGCCGGTGGCAACCGCAGTACCGGTGCCGGGGGGCGCGGGTTGGCGTGCAAAGAAAAACTCAATGCCGCGCTCGCGGTATCCCAAGGGATAGGCCGCACCCCTGTCGTCGAAATGGTTTTCTATCGCACTCTTGTCGCGCCCGGTGACGAAGAGAATTTGGCGAATGCCAGCGGCTGCTAGTTCTTCGACCACGTGATGGACCACCGGCCACCGGCCCACCGGCAGCATTTCCTTGGGCAAGGCTTTGGTCGTGGGCCGGAGGCGGGTGCCGAGGCCGGCGACCGGCACGATGGCTTTGGCGATGTTCATGGGATGGCTCTCGCCGAAAATATGGTCGCGTTGTAGGTGTTTGACAAGCAATAGTCAGCGCGATATTATGGGCGATCCAGCGGCAAAAGAGGAGTTGTTTCCATGAGTGAGCAACAGCGTTATCCCGCGCTCGGCAAGGACGTGCAGGCGCGCAGTGCCTTCGACTTCTTCGCCGGGTAAAGCAGCTTGCGCGTCGCTAGCGACATCTGGGCTCAGGTCGAAACCGTATTGCACAGCGGCCTACGGCTGGCCTTGGCAACCACCGGCGGGGGCAGCGAACTCATTAGCTGGCTCTTGAATCACCCGGGGGCCTCGCGGGCGATCGTCGAAGCCCAAGTGCCCTATAGCGAGCAAGCGCTAGCGGCGTATTTGGCTTCGGCCGGGCCGCATCGGGCCGATGAGCAAACGGCGCGGGCGATGGCGGGGCGGGCCTTTGTGCGGGCCGTTTCCTTTGCCGCGCCGAAGCAGGGCTGCATCGGCGTGGGCTGTAGTGCGGCTCTGGCGACCAATAGGGTGCGGCGCGGTGCAGACCGGGGCTGCATTGCGCTGCGCTTGGGGTGCGCCTATCGCTTGTTCACGCTGCATTTTGAGCCGGGCACCGCCGGTCGCTTGGAGCAAGAGGAGGCCTTGAGCCGCTTGGCCTTGGCGGCCCTAGTGGAAGCCTGCGGTGGTCCGGTCGCTGGAGCCTCGCTACCCAGTTACGCGCAGCTTGCCCGGCGCGAATTGGCGTTGGACGATCCGCTGGGCTTGCTGTTTGCCGGCGAATTGGACGTCGTCGAAATGCGTTCCGATGGGGAGCTCGTGCCCGAGGTCGAGCGCGGGCAGCGCCTGCTCTTGTCTGGCTCCTTCAACCCGCTGCACGAGGGACACGAGCGGCTGGCGGCGGCGGCGGGCCAGCTAAGTGGCCGCCAGCCGAGTTTGGAGCTAGCCAGCGAAAACGTCGATAAGCCGCCCCTGCCAAGAAGCGAGCTCGAGCGGCGCTTGGCGCCAATGCGCGGTCGCTTCTCGGTGGTGCTGACGCGGTCGCCGACCTTTTTGCAGAAGGCCCGGCTTTTTGGCGGTTGCCATTTTGTGCTGGGGTACGACACGGCCGTGCGGCTTTTGCAGGGCCGATACTACGAGGAAGGGGAGCGGGGCAGGGCCGCGGCCTTGGCGGAATTTGCCGCCCAAGGCTGTCGCTTTTGGGTCGCAGGCCGAGTGGATGGAGATGCGTATCGCACCTTAGCGGATATAGAGGTCCCGGCGCAGTACGCCGACCTTTTCGCGTCAGTGCCCTTTAGGATGGATATTAGTTCTACCGAACTTCGCGCTCGCAAGGCTTAGGACGATGACTGAAGAATACTGGGAAGAGCCCGAAGCGGTGGAAATGCCGATTGACGGTACGCTGGACTTGCACACCTTCCATCCACGCGACCTCAAAGAGTTATTGCCCGACTATTTGGCGGCCTGTCGCCAAGCGGGCATTTTGCAGGTGCGCGTCATCCACGGCAAGGGCACGGGCCAGTTGCGGCGCTCGGTGCATGCTATTCTGAGCCGCTTGCCCGAGGTGGAGGCGTTCCGCTTGGCCGGCGAAGGGGGTGGCGGTTGGGGAGCGACCTTGGTCTGGTTGGCGCCGCTCGACGTTTGACTGTGCTAAATCCAGATTTTTCTTGATTCATCTTATATTCTATAATTACCAAGACCATACAAGTTATGGGTTGCAGCTTCCGATATGTCATTTAGCAACCCTAGCTATCTATTAATGAAAGGAAGCGGTCCATCCCATGGTATATCGTCCTCTGGGCCTCCTTTTCAAGCCACTGCAATCGTTGCAGATAGTCCCTCCTTTGCCGGTCCTCCTCTTGCTGCTGTCCGTGTGCTCAACTAATGCACAGGATGTGTTTACGGTCGGGGGCGACGAACGTCCTTGGCGCGATTCTGGCACAACGCCCGGGGGCGTGATCGATTTTGTCGAGCAACTGGGAACTATTGAGGACGCCAACGGCGAAAAAGTGTTCGCCGTTGGTTTGGATTCCCGGCAAAACTGGATCATGCCGCTGCGCTTGCGCTCCGATTTCAACATTTCGCTCGGTGTTCTGGAGCGGGGCGGTTCTATAGATATTCCGGGGCTGGATGCCAGCCAGAAGAATCCAGCGCAACTGGAGGGCATGCTCAATGGCGATCACCGCGTGGCTTTTGATCGCAAGTTTGTGATCGGCCGCATCGTGCGCAACAACGGCGTCACCATTCGCATTGACCTCGGTGCGCGCTTTGGCGTGGACCGGGTCGTATTCTATCCGAGGATGACAGATTTGTTTCCCTTTGGCAACGAATTCATGCGGGGGTATGAGTTGTTCCTCAACGACGGCTTGCCGCAAAACCTCTATGCTAGTGGTCAACCCATTTTTACCTCCCCGGTGCGGCGCGATCCAGACAATCGCGCGGCCAGAGTAGATGCCCAGATCAACCCCCAATTTGTCCGCTTTCTGCAACTCAAGTCGATTTCCACCCTCGGATTTGAAGTTGACGAGATAGAGGTGTACGGCAGGGGGTTCGTACCGACGGCCAGCTATGTGTCCAATGTGCTAGATTTGGGCGAGGAGGTAGTCTGGGGGCGAATCGCTTGGAGCGAAGTGGTTGCGGGCAATAGTGCGGATTCCAAAATAGAAATCCGCGTACGCAGCGGGCAGGATGCGACGCCCGATGTCTTTTTCCGCAACGCCAATATAGGGGGCCGACAGCCCGAATACGTGCCTACCGACAGCGAGGGCAACACCCTGACCAAGGAAGCCTTTGAAAAACTGGCGAAGAACCAGCAGGGGGCCATCAAATCCGATACCGACAACGGCTGGGTCCAGTGGCAATTGGTTGACAATGATAGCCCCCTGACAGTGCCGGCACCACGGCGCTATTTCCAGTTCCGCATCGACTTCACCAATCTGAGCTTGGACGCTAGCCGCGCTGTCGCCGACTTGGGCTTTGAGTTCGCACGGCCGCCGGTTGATCGCATCGTCGCCGAGGTGGGACCACCGCGGACCGAGATCGGCAAACAGACGACTTTTACGTACTTCGCCCGCATCGCCAATACTACGGGCCGGCCGGGATTCACGCGCTTTGAAATCGAAACCCCGGCCCGCATCGCAGCCCTCCATTTGGTGGAAATCCAAGACCGAGCCGGCAATCGCCTAGAGGGAGCTGAGTTCAGCGGCGGTCTGGCCGGTGTGTCTTTGCCCCGGCGCGTCGGATCGTTCTCCATTGAGGCGGTGGAGGACGACCACTTTGCCCTAAGCTTGCCTTTGATCAACGCCGATGGTACCCTGTTGAAAATTGTTTTTGATGCAGCGGTGTTCCGCTATGGTACTCGTTTCCAAGGGCGGGCTTTTGCCGATGCCAGCGTGCAAGTGCCGCTGCAGACTGAGGGCGGGGATGCTTCGGCCGAACAGGATACCGACGAGTTGTTGGTGCGGATTCCCGTGGGCTCGCGGGTAGCTGGTCCGCTGGCAGTCCAGCCGCGAACCTTCACCCCCAACGGAGATGGGGTCAATGACGTGGCGGAAATAAGCTATGCGGTTCAGCACCTGCTCGAACCATCGCCGAGCGAGGTACGTATCTACGACTTGACTGGAGGCCGCGTGCGGCGGCTCAACGCTGCCGCGGTCCAAAACGGCCGCATCGAGCTACAATGGGATGGTCGCGGCGACGACGATCGCCTAGTGCCGCCGGGTATGTACTTGGCGGTCGTGGAAATCCGCTCCGACCGGGAGACCGAGCGGCGGTTCAATAGTGTGTCCGTGGTATACTAGGTGCTAGCCAAGTAAGGAGGGGGATTTTGCACAAGTGCTATCTGATTGCGGTAGGTGCTGTTCTTTGTGCGCTAGGCTGGAGTGCGCCGACTCCGGTTGGTGCCCAAGCGCACGACTCGCGCATGGGTAGAGTGAAGCAGGGTGGAAAGGTGGATTTTTCTCCGCAAGGACCGGGGGTATTATTCGATGCGCTCGATCCGGCCGTGCGCAAGTGGTACGTCCCTCAAGAATTGTATAAGGAGTACCAGTGGAGGCAGTGGGAGTACTCCAACTACGCCCGCGAGCCCTATCAGCGCTATGTGGACACCGTGTTGGAGGGCGATTTCTTTTACGATTTCTTCGGCAATCTAGTCACCCGAGGCTGGTTGATCTACGATTGGCAGCAAGATCGCCCGCAGCAATTCGGCAGCAGTATCCTCAAAACCAACAGGTTCAACCAGTGGTTCAACCGAGTAGCCGTCTCCTCGGACCACAAGGGACAATACTACTACAGCATCACGATCGGCGATCAGATCCGCACCACTTTGACGCCGATGACTTTTTCTAAACCCACATTCAACGGTATTCAGTGGGACTTTGCTGCCGACAAGTACTTGGGCACACTCCTACTGGCCCGCCCCAGTCGGCCGGCCGTGGCTACTTCTTTGGATATCCCCGATCAGAAGACCAGTGTCACCAACTTGCTAGGTGGGCGGGGCATCGTTCAGGTCGGCGACTTCGTCCAGGTCGGAGCGACCTATGTGACCGCCTTCCAAGGCCAGACGCTATTCGACGATTTCACCGGCAACCCTTTTGCCGGTGGAGCCTTGACCACCGACCAGAATGCGCTACCCATATCTCGCATCATTATCCGGCTGTCGGACGACTCGCCCGCAGACGGAGTGGGTGGGGCGGCCCTGTTCGACGATGAAATTATCATCGAGGATGTGGACGGCAACGTTTTCCGCGGCAGTGCCCTAGGATTCGAGCCCATACGCGAAGGGGGGTTCCAACGGGTGGGATTTTTAGCTGCGGACGGGGACGAGCGCATTACCCTCACCTACGACTTTACGGACCCTTTGTACACCGGGCCCGATCCTACAACTATTGAAAGAGTATTCTTTGAATTGGTGATCTCCAACGACTACAAGGTAGAAATCACGTCCGACCGGCAGACCAACCGCGACTCACAGCCCGTCTTCTTGCTAGTCGAACGAGCCCAGGACAACATTCGAGACAACTCCAATCAGCGACTATTGAAATTCGACTACGGTCTGCCCACGGCCAATACCATCCTCGGCGTTACCTTTGAGGCCAACAAGGTCTGGGGTTTTGACTTTTACGGAGAGTACGATTTCAACAAGCAGTACCGCCAGTATCCCAACCTCAACCTAAAGGATCACCGCAAGGCGGTTAACGACGCCCAAGCATGGATGTTCAACCTGTCCAAGGCGACCTATCCTTGGTTCGTTTTTCTCGAAGGCTACAGCATGGACGCGGACTATTCTACCCGCACCTTCTTGGCGGGTACTCGGGGACAGGACGAAATCGATTACGAAGACGAAATATCCTATATCTACGAGTTCGTCGAGGACAACGATGACCAAGACCGCCGACCGGACTGGAACCGCTATAGTATGCTGTCGGACAATGCGGTCTTTCCGGGTTTTGACGAGAACAACGATTTCGTCTCGGATTTCAACCAGAACGATACAGAGGATCGGCAGAACTTCATTCCCGACTACGAAGAGCCCTTCCTGCGCTATCACTCCGATAGACCCGAATACCTCTTTGGCGTTGACATGAACAATAACGGTTGGATTGACCGCTTTGAGAACGACGAAGAGCCTGATTATCCCTATGGGCGCGACCACCGTGGCTACAATATGTACGCGGGGACCCACATCGGGCCCGAGGCCCGGCTAACCGTCGGGCGTTTGCGCGAAAAACTGCTGGCGGGGGATCGCAAAAACGAATCCACGTATCTGCTTTTCACCTACGAGAGGGATTTTGCCCAGGTGGGCCGTTTGCGGGTGTTCGACAACTTCAAGCTGGTCGAGGACGACATTGCCGACAACCTCTTCCAGTGGGTGCAGCCGTCTAATTCCCGCGGTACTCAACAGCGCGTTTTCGATGTGCTCCCGGCTCGCGACACTTGGGTCAACACTTCCTATGTACAGTTCGATTTCACGCTCGTAGGGAATCTGAATGTAATCAACAAGTTCAAGACTGAAATCTACAACCAGCGTCGAGAGCAGCGCGACCTGCGCGGCACGGCCAGCTTTGTCGGTCTCATCAACAAAGCCGATTACACTTTCCCGGTGAGAAATATCGAACTTGAGCCGCGCTTCAAGAGCGAATTTTTGCGCGAGCACCCCGTGCGCCAGCGCGACCCGGAGCGCCGCGAGCTGACCGAGACGCTTTTTCTTATTGCCCGCATTCCCCTACTCTCCCATACGCTCGTCGAGTTAGGGCTAGAACTGTCCCATTTTGAGCAGTTTCGCGACGACGAGGAAGGGGTGCCGGTCAGTCGCGACTTGGAGCCGGACTCCTTTAGTCGCATCGTCGCGGTGCAATTTAATAACTCATCGGACTACTTGGGCTATCGGCTCCATCTGCAGACGGGATTTCGCCTGCAGAGGCTGACGTTTGAAAATTTGCCTCCTAGCACGACCAGCAAGATATTTATGACGGCCTATGCCGGGCTAGAACGCTAGTAGATTTGACCTTCGCAAAGTTGAATCAGGTTGTATAACATGGCGATCTGTTCGCAGCGGAAAGGAGGAAAAACAGTCGTCGTTTTACCCCGATTGGGGCAGCGAGAAACACAATGACCTCACTCACTCACCAAAAAAGAGGTGTTGCAATGAAGAGCATCAACAAGATATCAACTGTTTTACTGGTCTCGGCCCTCATGGTCGGCTCGGCTTTTGGCCACCAAGGGGAGATGAAGTTCATGTTCCAGTTCCCCGATCACCTGACGCCCGTGCTAGACGGCGATATGTCGGACTGGGACATTGTCAGCGATGTGTACAAGATCACAGCCGAAAACATGTTCAACGAGTTCGGCGCGCCCATGGATCTGAGCGACTTTAATGCCTCGCTCATTTGGGGCTACAACATCAACGACGGCAAGGCCTATTTTGGAGCTTGGATTGCCGACGACTACATCAACGACACCGAGAAATGGTCGACGACTACAGATTGGGACCACTCCGGCGGCATTTTTCGCGGCTTCGACCAAGGGGATGATTTCGAGACCCGCTGGGCCAGTGCCCAAGCCCAACGCTACGATCTAGCCGGCCCAATTTTCAGCTCTTCCGGCTATTATACCCGGATTATCGATGGCACCAAAGCTTGGGCGGGCCAGTCCCCTTACGTGGAGTGGGCCGGCCAGTTTCTCCGCGGCGACGTCAACACCCAAGAGCCAGCCGAAATGTTCGGCGAGTACTCCATTGTGCCCTTTGACGACATCCATCCCGACGGTCCCGACCAGAGTGTTCAACACAATTGGGTCGAAGGCACCGTTGTCGGCATAGAGGTCAACTGGGGCGACAAGGATGCCGATCCCGGCTCCTACGACGATGCCTATTGGTCCGGTTTCGGTGGCTCAGGTGCTTCTAGGGATGCCGATCAGTTCGGCGACTATCTGCTGGCACCCATCGAAGAGGGGTTGCCAGAGACTAGGGCTACTGCAGTCGAAGCCAGCACTTGGGGCCAGATCAAGTCCTCCTTCTGATAAAGACGACTCGACTGCCTGTACCACAGACGTTGCAGGATAGTTTCAGGCGGGATTTACGGGCGACTGTAAATCCCGCCGTTCTCTTAGTTGAGGCCAAGCAAAGGAGGTACTGGGTGAGACAGGTACTGATTCTAGGCCTGACGGTGTTGGGGATGGGAGCGGGATATCGGGCCGAGGCGCGCCAATTTTACCAACTGGGGGGCCTCGCTGGAAATCCTTGGAGTGAAAGCAGCACTCTGAGTTTTATCGATGTGGCAAGAGTCCCGGGCACCATCCGCCCGCTCAGTGCCGAAAGCGGCGAGAATTTGATTGCCTCAATGGGCGAGAGAAATGGCGATATTACCAGCTTGGTAAGCATTTACACCCTACCGGCCAATTGGCTAGCAGAGCGCGTACTGATAGTAGATGGCGATTCGAATACGGCTTTTGTGCATCCGCCGCGCATCAACTTTTTCCGCGGCCCTGGATTCTTCTATACTACGCCGATGTTCTTCGATCTGGGGGCGCCATTCTCCATCGAAGAGATCCGCTTTGCGCCCCGCGCCGAGCATCCGGGGCACAAGATCCGCCAATTTAGGCTTTCTATCAACGACGGCAGAGAAGAGAGCAAAAACGAAAAAGGCAATCTCATCTGGACCTTGATTCACGAAGAGAGGGATAACTTGAGCCCGGTAGTCGAACTGGATATCGAGCCCCAGATAGCACGCCACGTCTATCTCCATCCCTTAGAGGTGGGCGAGACTTGGGAAGTGGCCGAGTTTGAAGTGTACGGTCAGGGGTTCGTTCCCCAAGCCTCGTTTCTGTCCGATCCGATCGATCTGGGACGAGCATCCAGTTTGGGACGCATTTGGTGGAGCGGCCGACTTGATCCAGCAGCGAAAATAGTCATCCAGAGCCGCAGCGGCAGCGATGACCAGCCCGAGGTCTACTGGCGCAAGACCGGGGTGGGCGGCGAGGAAGTGCCATTTGGGGCTAATGGTCGGCCCATGAGCCGTCAAAACTATGAATCCTTGCCCCAGAACGTGCGGGGGAGTATTACCCAAGATCTGGAAAATTGGAGCGTATGGCACACCTATGAGTATGGGGACGGGCTCGCCGGCATCCAAATTCGCTCTCCCAGTCCCCGGCAGTATGTGCAGTTACACGTTGCTTTTTTCTCCGCTAGATTGGCGGGCGGACAGATCGACTCGCTGTTTTTTGAATTTTCCCAACCCCCTATAGTCTCCGCGGCGATTGGCGAAATTTATCCTCCCTTTGTGGAGTCGGCCGATCCGGTTCGATTCACCTATGCGGTGCGAACTCGACTGGCGGAGGATCAAGCGGGTTTCAACGTTCTCGAGGTGCATACGCTCGCCCATCTGGAGGCCATCCACGAGGTGCGCATCGACCGCGCAGTGGTCGATTTTACCGCGAGTTTTGATCCGGCAGATCCCCACCAGTTTGCCGTCCAATTTGATCGCATCAACCAAGACCAGACGCTGCTAGAAGTAGATTTCGACGCCCGGGTTTTCAACTACGGAACGGCCTTCAACGGCGCAGTGTCAGATGCGGATAGCGACGAAGTGCCCCAAGGCGTGATTGCTGGAGATGCTGTGGGCGAGTTGTTGAGCGACGCCTTGAACGTCCGCACGCCGCTCAAGGGCCGTCTGCTCAGTGCCGTGCAGGTGGCTCCCAACCCGTTTTCACCCAACGGAGATGGCGTCAACGATCAAGTGCAGCTTTTCTATACATTACTGCGTCTGACCGATGTCGTGCCCCTTGAGACGGAAATCTACACGCTGGCGGGAAACCGCGTACGCACCTTGGGCACTAGGGAGGGGGGTAGCGCACTTTATCAAACGGCTTGGGACGGGCGGGATGACCAAGGCGAATTGGTCGACCCAGGACTGTACGTTTACCGCGTCGTGGTAGCAGCGGGCAGTGGCCGCGAGGAGCGACTGGGGCCTATCGCTTTGGTGTACTGATAGAAGATATGCGACGCAGCAAACCATGGCCTTGGCGAGGATGCGGGCTGGCACTCATGTGGAGTCTGACGGCGTGTTCTCCGGATGCGGAGGTAGTCCTCGAACCTGGGGTGGTGGCGCGCGTCGATTCCACGTCTATTTCGGCGGTTGAGGTGCGCGATTTTGTCGTCCAGATGCCCCAGTCCTTGCGCCTGCAGGGAGCAGGCGACCGAGTGCGGAAGCACTACCTGCGCAGTCTGTTGGGCAAGTACCTGCTCGTATTGGAGGCCACAGGGCGGGGGTTGGATACTGCCGCGGTGGTACAGACTAAGGTGATGCAGTACTGGCGTCAGCACTTGGTCGATACCTATCGCCAGCTCGCACTGGTGCCCGACGTGCAGGTTTCTGAGGAGGAGATACGCGATTATTTCGCCCGCAGTGGGCTAGACCGCAAGCGCCAGATGGCGGGCATTCTGGTGGAAGAGGATAGCACTGCGAAGCAGATTTATGAGCAACTTACAGCGGGCGGGGATTTTGCCCAACTAGCCGCCGAATACACCATAGACGAACGGTCGGCTGCCCAAGGGGGCGTACTGGGATTTATCGATCTGGAGCAGGCCCGCAGGTTGCAGATTCCAGACGAGCTGTTTCGCAGTCTGCCGAACGGACAGCTTTCCCCAATTCTGCCCATGGGTACGCGCTACCAAATCGTGCGTTTCCGCCAGGACCAGCCCGTGCCACTAGAGGAGAAACGACAGCAGATTCACGCTATGCTCTACGAGCGCAAGCGACTAGCGCAGGAAAGGGCGGAGATCGCGTCTCTTACCCGCAAGCTGGACGTGCAGCTAGTGCCAGAGGGATTAGAGCTTCTATTAGATAAAGCGGCCCTTCACACTCGGGTGCGCCTCACTCATCTGGCCGACGAGGAGGTGGACCAGCCCCTCTTTACCTATAAGGAAGGGCAGATATCTGTGGGAGATTACCTCAATGCCTTGTGGGGAGATATGCGGGCCCTGTCCGGCTGGGGGATACGGGACAGTGCCGAGGTGGTTGATACGGCGCGGGAACTGGTCTTGACACCGGTTTTGTTGGCCGAGGCGGCGCAGCGAGCCGGGTTAGAGGAGCTGGCGGCTGGACAACAGCGATTGGAGGAAATACGCACGGAATTCATGATTAAACAGCTACGCCAAGAAGAGGTCATGGACCCATCCGAGGCCAGCCTGGAAGAAGCCAGGGATTTTTACGAGGACAATGAGGCGTTATTTAGAGAACCGGCCCAATACATTGTCGTTGAAGTGCTGGTCGAGACCGAGGTGGAAGCCGTCGGTTTGCTGCACGCCATCGCACAAGGTGCGACCTTGGGGACACTCGCCCAAAAGCACACCATCCGCTCTGGTATGAAGGAAGAAGATGGCTTGATGCATCTGGGCGAGTACGAGCGGCTGACCCTGCCGAGGCTCTTCAAAGCAGTAAAAGCGGCCGACCTCAACAAAATCATCGGCCCGGTACACGTTGAAGGTGGACACAGCATTTTCAAAGTTCTCAACCGCGAGGGCGGGGAAGTATCTCCCTTTTTTCAAGTCGAGAAGAGGGCGCGGGCTTTGGTGCGCGGAGAGAAGCGGGAGCAACTGTTTGAGGAATTGATAGATGACCTGCTGGACAAGTACAAAGAGCGGATCGCCGTGTCTGACAGTGCGTTGACGGCGGCCCTACCCGACACGTTCCTGCAGCACCATGCCGGAGAAGCCCTGACCAAGGGCGATGGTTCGTAGCTAGGACAATAGGTTATGGAACGCCGCTTACCTGAGCAGTACTCGATGATTTTGGCGACGGTCGCGAGGAGATGGACGCTCTGTTTTGCAGCCCTTTTTCTTTCGCTGGATCTAAACGGGGTATGGGCTCAGTCGCCGGGTTACAGTTTGGGGGCAGACCGGGTGGAGGTGCGGACCCAAGCACATTGGCAGGCTTGGGAGTTCCCGAGCGATATGGTGACCATAACGCCGTCTGGTTCGGTACAGTCCAGATTCATACAAGTACCGCACAACGCCATATTGAATGCGGCCGACTTCAGCTATCCTATTGATGGCAGCCTGCGCGATCAGTACGCCAATGCGTTCAAGGACGAAAATAACGTGCTGCTGGCGCGCGGCGGGATCAAAAGGGCTGGTTCAAGTCCGCAGCTAGCAGAGCGGGCCATTGACGCGGATCCAGCTACGGCTTGGGAGCCGGATCCGGCCGATCCCCTGCGGGATTGGGTGTTGGAGATTGATCTGGGCCGTTTGGTGTCGGCCACCAAGGTCGTTGTGCGCTTTGCTGCAGAGGGGGATCCGTTTCTGCAATTCAGGGTGCATTCAGCAGGGGGGCGAAATCCCTTTGGTACGGCTGATCGCAGCGGTGCCTTGGACTATACCCTAGTTGGTAGCACTACCCAGCCCAATCGCGACCAGCGAGTCTTTGAGTTCGACCTCGCACCACTGGGCCCCCATACAGAAGAGTGGACCGGCCGCCTTGTGCAATACCTGCGCATCGCGGCTACGTCCACCAATGGCGAGCGGGCGCAACAGCTTTCTGCCGAGGATTATCAGGCGTTGACCGCAGAGAATCAAGGCGCTGTGGAGTACGTCTGGAAAATCGCCGGTGAAGAGCGTCTAGTAACGGCCGAGCGCTACGACCGGTTGCCACTTGAGCAGCAGGGCGGGGTGCGCTATTACCGCCGCGAACGGCCTCAACTCGCCGAAGTGGAGGTATGGACTGTAGGCGAGAACGTCGCCTTGGGAATCGTAGAGCGCGGCGGTAATCTGCACGATGTCAATCCCAATTCTTCGCCCGAACTTGCCGTTGACGGCAACGTGCGCACCGAGTGGCAGGGCATGGTTTACTTCCCCACCGGAGAGACCGCTGAGTGGGGCCTGTTGAACGTGAATCTGGGCTCTCACTTCTTGGTCCATGCTGTGCGCATAATTACCCGCGTCGGCGGCAGAAACCTGATTGGCTATACATTGCGCGGTTCGGACGGCTCGCTGGCCCCCGACGGTAGTTTGATCTGGGATGAATTGAGTGGTGAGACGCGGCAGCTAAACCAGAATACGCGGCTGTTCGAAGATCACTTCGAGCCGCGCTCAATACGCTTTCTGGAATTCCGCAACCTAGATATTGCCCGCCGCACTAGGGCCCATGAAGGGCACCGGATACTGAGTACGGTAACCGAAATCCAAGTTTTCGCCAACGGATACCTGCCAATCCTCGAGATGACTTCCGATCTCATCGATCTGGGGAGTTCCAAGACGCTGACAACTATCGACTGGGAAGCCGACGCCCCCCCGGGCACGACAGTAGAAGTCCGCACTCGCACGGGAAATGATCTGCGCGAAGTAAACCGCTATTTCAAAAAAGACGGCACGGAAGTAGCCAATAAAGAAGAATACGAAAAGCAGCCGGCCTTCTTCAGGGGGGAGATCCTTACCGAGTTCCTGCCGGGACCGGGCTGGAGCAACTGGAGTCAAGTCTACGTCAAACCGGGCGAAGTCATACGTTCCCCTAATCCCCGGCGCTATATGATGATCCAGGCGCGACTACTCAGTGAAGACGCGGGCGCGGCCGCCAGCCTGCAGTCAATCCAAGTCCATTTCACAGCACCGCTAGTAGAGCGCATCGTCGGGGAAATAGAGCCCAAGCGGAATGTCCGCCTCGGCGAACTCACGGATTTCGATCTCTTTATGCGCCCCTCTTTTGCTGTTCAAGATCCGGGATTCGACCTCATTCGGCTCATCGCGCCTTCACGGGCGGATATCGAACTGCACCAAGTGAGTTTGGCAGACGAAAGCGAGTTTGCCGCCGGAAGTGAAGAGATATTTGCCGAGGTGGAAAAAGGCCGTTTTGAGAATGGAGCCGGGGAGGTACTGGAGTTGACCAAGGTCGCAAGTGACACGCTGCAACTCGGCTTGCCAAGGATACTGCGGCGAGGCAGTGCGGATATTGTGCGGCTCTCTTTTTCGTCGCTCGTCTTCCTCAGCGGTGCCACGTTTGCAGCCGAAGTTGGGCACTCGACGCAAGCGGACAACTGGCAGCGGGTGGACCCAGCGGACCCGGTAGGAGACGAATGGGCTGTTGGTGAGGGGTTGACAGTCTTGACGACTGATAGCCCTAGTCCGATCGGGACAGTCGAGGTCGAGCCCGCCACTTTTACCCCCAATGGCGACGGCATCAACGATGCGGCGGTCTTTTCGTTTGCCGTGCTCAAAGTCAATGTAGCCCGGCAAGTAGCGGTGTATCTCTACGACCTAGCAGGCCGGCAAGTGAGGCGTCTTGCTGAGAAGCGCAATATGGCCAACGGGCTGTATCGCCTCGTCTGGGACGGACGAGACGCCGGGGGAACTTTGGTATGCCCGGGCCTTTACCTCGCCCGTATTGAGGTAGATGACGACGCGGGAGATGCCAACTCGGCTGTCCGCCTAGTTGGGGTGGCGTATTAATTGGAATGTGCCTACGAGCGCGGGGTTGCGGGATTAATGAACGCCTTGTCTAACTACTACGAACATGGGCCGCTGGTCCTGTTGCAGCGTCCGGTCGTCCTCATCGGCTTCTTCGGCGTTGACCAACACAGCTTGGGCCGCGACTTGGCCGCCTTGAGCGGCTTGCCGCTCGTCGAAGTGGATCGCTGGATCGAACACGCGGCTGGCCAGTCCCTAGTTTCCCTCGTGCAGAAGCAGGGCCTAGCGGCTCTACGTCAATTAGAGGACCGCTTCCTCGCCCAAGCACTGGCCGCTCGTCCGCCCGGCATCGTCGTCTTGGGCGATGGGGCCCTGCTCAAAGAAGCCAACCGCCAGCAGGTACTGGCCAAAGCGACGTTGGTGTATCTCAAATTGTCGCTGGCTAGCACCTATTGGAAGCTGCGCCACCAAGCCCTAGGGTCGCATCCGCTACTGATGCAACCGCCCGAAAGTACGGCGGAACTCCGGCCGCTGTTGGCCGAGCGCCAAAGCGGCTTTGACCAAGCCCACCTGACGCTGAACATGGACGAGCTGACCCCAGAAGAGGCCCGGCGCCACTTGTTGAATAAGCTGTCCGAGTGGGGGCGGGGGACTTAGGGCGTGATTGCCCTACCCGGCCGCCAGCGGTACTTTTTGACCGAAATCACCCTCGTTTCCATCCTCTCAGGAGATATCTCATGTTAGACCCTCAGTACCTTCTCGGCGACGAGGAGATGCAGCAGTTTATAGCCGAGGGCTATCTCACGCTCAAGTCCTCGCTGCCGACCTCCCACCACCAAGACATCTACCAGCGCACCGAAGCGGTCTTTGCCAAAGAGGGCAATCCCGGCAACAACATCCTGCCCCGCATCCCGGCGTTGCAGCAGGTCTTTGACGATCCGGTCATACGCGGTGCGCTCACTTCGGTGGTCGGCCCAGATTACATCATGCACGCCCACCGGCACTGCCATATCAACCGGGCTAGTAGTGCCGGCGGTGGCTGGCACAAGGACAGCTACTGGGGCTATCGCAAGGTGCGCTATCACCGCAATCGCTGGGTGATGATTTTCTACTACCCACAAGATGTCACCTTGGAAAACGGCCCCACCGCGGTCATGCCCGGTACGCACTACTACAATGGTCGTGCGAGCGACGAGCAGGACGAGCGTCACTTGCCGGTCTGCGGCGAGGCCGGCACCTGCACCTTGGTGCATTTTGACTTGTGGCACCGGGCCATGCCCAACAGCTCGGAGGCCAATCGCTACATGATGAAGTTCCAATTTACCCGCCTCAGCGAGCCGAGCCAGCCCAGTTGGAACATCCAAGCCCCGGGATGGCCGACCAATGGCTCGGTGCCTTTTACCAAGCATCGAGTGGTATGGTCGCGGATTTGGGATTGGCACGCGGGGGCCCCAAATCAAGCCGAGGCCAACGGGCAAATTGAGCAACTGATCGGTGCCCTTAACGGCACGTTGGAACAACGCTTGGCAGCGACCGATGCCCTCGGCGCGTTAAAAGAAAAAGCCGCTCCGGCACTGGACGCACTGCTCGGCGCACTAGGCGACGAGGCCGAGCCGGTGCGTCTCAATGCGGCGTACGCGCTGGGTGCCCTAGGTGCGGCCGCCGTAGGCCCGTTGATTGCGGCCTTAGACGACGAGCGCGAACACGTGCGCGAGCATGCGGCGTATGCTCTCGGTGCCGTGGGGGAAGAAGCGGTAGGTGCTTTGCTGGCGGCCCTTGGCGACGAGCGCGAACACGTGCGGGGTTTTGCCGCGTACGCGCTGGGCGACATGGGAGCGCGGGCCGGTGCGGCGGCCGCGGCGGCCTTGGGTGCATTGCGCGACGACCCAGCCGCATGGGTGCGGCGCAATGTGGCCGAGGCCCTTGGGACCATTGCGCTGAATCCAGCCGCGTCGGTGCCCGCATTGGCTGCGCTGCTGGCAGACGAGGACGAGCAGGTGCGCTTCAACGCCGCGTACGCGTTGGCTCACTTCGGCCCGGCGGCCACGGCGGCGACCGACGCGCTGGCCACGGCCCTCAGCGACGAGAATCGCTACGTCCAAGGGCACAGCACGGCCGCCCTGCAACAGATTGGTACGCCCGAGGCCCAAGGCCTATTGCTGCACCATTTGACCACGGCGCGCTGGTGCCCCATAACGACCAAGGAGACCACGTTCTGAACGAATCACGTGTGAAGGCTCGCGTTCATCAATACATCGAAAAGCACCAAGAGCAGCTAATTGGCTGCACACAGGCACTCGTCCGCGTGGATACCGTCAATCCGCCGGGGCGGAACTACCGAGCGATGACCGACGCGCTCTTGGCGCATTGTCAGGGCTTGGACTTGCCGGCCAAAGTCCACCGCGTCCCAGACCAACAGGTGCGCCGCGTGCTCGGCTCAGACGAGTTCCCGCGCTACAACCTGATTGCCCGGTGGGACGCCGGCCGACCACAGACGGTGCATTTCAATGCCCACTACGACGTGGTGCCCGGCGCCGGGCCGTGGAAATTCGGCGGCCCATTCGCGCCGGGGCTGTCCGGCGATGCGCTCTACGGTCGTGGTTCCGGCGACATGAAAGGCGCCATCGCCGCGCTGCTGATGGCTGTGGAGGCGCTCAAGGCAACGGGTGCTGAGCCGGCTTTTAACGTCGAGTGTTCGTTCACGGCCGACGAGGAGACCGGCGGTCAATTGGGCTCCGGATGGATCGTAAAAGAGGGGCTGGTCAACGCCGATTTCGCGGTTGTCTGCGAGGGCGCGGCCGGGACGCAGGTCGGCTGCGGCCACAACGGCGTACTTTGGTTGGAGGTCGAACTGACGGGCAAGGCCGCCCACGCTTCTAGCCCAGAACAGGGGGTCAATGCCTTTGAAGCCATGGCCAGCGTAGTGCAACAACTACAAGCCTACAAGCGGAAACTAAATGCCCCCCAGCGCTGCTACGTGGATTTCGACGGTCGGTCGCGCAACCCCACGCTCAATATCGGCGGCGCGTTTTCGGGCGGGGAGGGCGATAAGATCAATACCGTGCCGGCCTATGCCCGCTTTTCGCTGGACCGCCGCTTAGTGCCCGGCGAACAGCTCGCGGCCGTCGAACGCGAGCTGCGACGCGCCATAGAGCGGGCCGCCGCGCCGCCCTGCCGCGTGGCCGCACCTTTGCAAATCGAACCTTGCGTCGTCGCTGCCGAACACGCGCTGCCCCAAGCCTTTGCCCGGGCCGTGCAAGCCGTGCGCCGCCGCGCCGCTGGCTACCGGCTCAGTTCTGGCTTTACGGACTTGCACTACTTTGCGGTTGACGGCGGCCTGCCCGGCATTGGCTATGGCGTAAAGGGCGAGCGCATTCACGGGGTAGATGAGCGCGTACGCGTACGCGACTTGGTGTTGACAGCGCGTACGTACGCCGAGTTTATGCTGCGCGGCTTGGAGGTCCATTGAGCGAAAACCTGCGACGCTTCTCGTGGACGGCGTACGACCGCTTGGGCGGCTTGGTGGGCTACAACTTGCTGTGGAGCGCGTTGAGCCTGCCTTGGATCGGCGGGGCCTACATGCTGTTGCGGTTGGGATTTGGCTTGGGTGGCTTGGGCTTGGTGGGAGCGGCTATCTTGGCCGGGACCTTGTTGTTGGGCGCACCGGCTACGGCACTGCTCTGCGCCGTTGGGGCGGCTTGGGCGCGGGGCCGGGACTTTGGCCTGCCGGAGTTCTGGGCGGCTGGCCGCGCGCTTTTTTGGCGCGCTCTCGCGCTGGGCTTGCTGATGGTCGCCGCGGTCGCGCTGGTGCTGGCCAACGTGGTCTTTTACCAGCAGCTCGGCGGCTGGTTGGGGGTGTTTTTGGGTGGGCTGATGGTCTGGTTGCTGCTGCTGCTGGGGTTGGTTGCGGTGTATGTCTTTCCAGTGCTGGTCACCCAAGAGGGGTCGGTGTGGTCCACGGTGCGCTACAGCTTTCTCCTCGCGGTCGACAATGTAAAGCTCTCGCTGGTTTTTCTGCTGATCGCCGGCTTGGCTTTCGGGCTTGGCGTCGCTTCGGGCTTGGGGTTGTTCTGCGGCGGCTTGGCGGCTTGGGCCTTGTGGGTCAGCGTCCGCTTTCGCGCCCTCTTGGTCAAATACACGGGCCAGCCGCTGCCCAGCGAATCCCCGCGCCGACTGCGCGAATTAATCCGCCCTTGGGAGGCTTGAGCATGGACTTGCCCAAACTGGTAACGGGCCGCGCAATGGCCGCGGTCGATCAGCGCGTGATCGCTGAGGCGGGCATATCGAGTGCCGAACTCATAGAGCGAGCGGGTACAGAAGTGGTTGCGGCTATTGCAGCGCGTTGGGATGGCTTGGCTGGTTTGCAGGCTGTAGTCCTGTGCGGTAAAGGCAACAACGGCGGCGATGGGTTTGCCGTAGCTCGGCTCTTGCGCGCTGGTGGTGGCTCGGCGCACGTTTTCCTCGCGGCCGACCGCGCCGCCGTGCAAGGGGCGGCGGCCGAGCACTTGCGGCGTTGCGAACAGGAGGGTGGCGTTGTCGAAGTGCTCGGCGAGGACTTGGCCGCGCTCGACGCCGCCCTCGGCGAGGCCGACTTGGTGATAGACGCACTTTTGGGCACCGGCTTGCGCGGGGCACCCCGGCCGGCTATGGCGCGCGTTATCGAGCGCATGGTCCATTGCGAAAGGCCGGTAGTGGCCGTAGATATTCCCTCCGGGGTTGAGGCCGACACCGGGCAGGTGCATGGCGCCGCCGTGCAAGCCGTGCTGACCGTGACCTTCGGCTTGGTTAAAGTCGGGCAGTTGTTCTACCCCGGTCGTTCCCATTGCGGGGCGTTGCACTTGGCCAATATCGGCTTCCCCGAGTCCATTCTACGCGATGCGGATACCGCGGCCCGGCTGCTTTCCGCCGAGGGGCTAGGGCCGCTCGTACCGCGC
>RKRN01000245.1 GCA_007571365.1 Candidatus Latescibacterota bacterium | reverse complement strand
GGGCATGGTTTATTGGGTGGGTAATGGGGTTGGTCTCATAGCCTTATGATGTTCTTGGGCCGGTTTTTGTTCCGCCAGCCGACTTCTTCGGCCCAGTGGTAGAATCGTTCGCTTGGATGAGACCGCGGCGTTGGGCTTGGGGCCATTTTGCGCTGTAAGAAGCGGCCCTAATGCCGGTGCTCGTCGTCAAGGCCCGCGGCGTATTCCGCGGCTCTGGCGTCTAGTTGCTCTTGGCTGAGCAGGCCCTTGGCTAGGAGCAACGCTTCCAGCGAAGCGACCCAGCGGGCGTAATAGCTCAATGGATCGTTGTTTTGATCGGCCACGGCGATGGTCGCCGCTAATTCCGCACTGAACTCGCGCCACTCGTAGTACGCTTGCTGGTTAAGGGCAACCGCAAGGCCAAAGGCGCGTGCTTGCCAAGGGGCCTGAAAGACCAGTTCGCCATTTTCCCTCGGCAGGGCGATGGGTGTTGCCATGGCGGCAATTTGGCGGTCGGTTTTTGGCATTGCCCCATCCTCACTTTGCCGGTGCTGCGATTTTCGCCACGCCGATCATAGAGTCTCGGGTGACGAGCGCGACGAGTTGCTCTTCGCTGTGGTCTGCGGTGTTGGCCGGGCGTTCGGGTAGCACCATGTAGCGGAGGTCCGAGTTGCTGTCCCAGACGCGGATTTCGACCGCCGCGGGTAGCTCGAGGTCAAATTCGCGCAAGACTGCTCGCGGCTCCCGCACCACCCGAGCGCGATAGGCGTAGGATTTGTACCAACTCGGCGGCAAGCCGAGTACGGACCAAGGATAACAGGAGCAAAGGGTGCAAACGACGAGGTGATGGACGCTGGGTGTGTTTTCCAAGACGACGATTTTGCTGCCGTGCGCGTCGCCGAAACCCAGTTCGGCAATCGCTGCACCGCCGTCGGCTAGCAGCCGACGCTTATAGGCCGGGTCGCTCCAAGCGCGGGCAACTACTTTGGCGCCATTGAGCGGGCCTACGTCTTGTTCGTACTGCTGGACGACTCCGTCTATAATCTCGGTTGTCAGCAATCCCTTTTCGACTAGGAGCGATTCGAGGGCGCGGGTGCGCCGGGCGGCATCGGTCTGGGTTGGTGGGTTGTTCATAGAGCGAAATCCTTTGGCAATTGGGGATGGGTTACGCCGGTTTTAGGTAGCTTTCCCACATATCCAAATAGACGGCACTATTCACATCCGCGGCACTGCCCCACAGTTCCTCAGCGTCAAAGCGCACGGCGTACAAAGGTTGCTGGCGAGTTGCATATCCGGCGGGCAGTTCGGCGTCTTGGAGGTTGTAGATGCCGTAGAAACTGGCAACCATGCCGTATTTGCCGCGGGCGTAGCGGGGAAGTCGGGTGTGGCCGGCGGGGTGGATGTTGCGGGACTGCACGTGGTCGCCGGGGGAGAATTGCGGCTGGATGGCCATTGGCTGCGGAGGTGGAGCGGCCGGGCGTGAACGCTTGAGTTCCGCTCGCACCGCCGCCGGGTTGGGATGCAGCGGGGTTTCAGCGTCGGGATGGTCCCTAAAGAGGGCCGTCCGCGCCGCTAGCTCTTCTGAGGTTAGCACTCCGGCGTCAATCAGCCCTTTGATGCGGGCGTACAGCCATTTTTCGTAATAGCTGGATGACAGGTAGTGGGCTGGGTCCATGTTTTCGATGTTGTTGCGGGCGCCGCCGGGCACTGGCACGGGGGTCGCTACCGTTATGGCCAGCACCCGGCCCTCCCAAGGATGGTGGAATAGCGGTTCGTTTTCCGCGCGTATAATGGGGCCGAATCCGTGCATCCCGCCCATGTCGTGAATGCCGTCCATAGCTGCTCCTTAGGGTGGATGGTTGAGTACTCACTAGATCGCTTGCTCCGCGGCGGGCGGTTCGATCTAGTCCAATATGGTACGACGTCTTTGGCAGGACCTTATTCTTAAAGAAGAAGACCCCGCCGGCATGTTTTTAAAATCGTCCTCGCGGTCCTTTTCAATGATCTGCGCATCCTGTTCGTTCATCGGTAAACTTGTCCTCTCTAGTTAATCTTCGCCACTAACAAAGAGAGTGTAGGGCTTAGGTCCAATGGCGATATTTGCTTCCCTTGATTAATTCCTTAGCATAATTTAAGAATAACTCGCCAAGCCGAGACAGAGCATTGGATATCGCCTTTCGGAATCGTAAAATCGAGAAACAATTCAACTCAGCTAGAGCACTTGAGAGGGCGTATGGCTCCCGCATGGCAAGGACGATCAAGATTCGTCTCGCCGTGCTGAGGGCTGCCCGGACGTTAGCCTTGGTGCCTACGACCCCACCAGACCGGAGGCACCAGCTTCGAGGTGACCGCAACGAGCAATATGCCGTTGATCTCGTCCACCCCATAGACTGGTTTTCAGAGCTAATCACGATCCGCTCCCACGCAAAGCTGACGGAGGGATTGACTCGGAAAAGATAACTGCAATCACGATCATTGATGTGATTGACTATCACTGACTTAGGAGAGAGGTATGGCGGCGATCAATCAGTACCGGCCGGACTACGCTATCCCGCCGGGTTGGGTTTTGGAGGAGCGTCTTGAGGTACAAGGTATCTCGCAGGCCGAGTTTGCCCGGCTTTGTGGGTGCTCTCCCAAGCTGATTAGCGAAATCGTCTCTGGGAAAGCCCCTCTTGAGCTGGAGACGGCACGACAGTTCGAGAAGGTACTAGGCGTTGACGCAAGCATCTGGCTCGGTATTGAGGATGCCTATAAACCTCACCGATCCCAGGAAGCCGAACGACATCTTGTCTTCATCAGTCACGCCAATCCCGAAGATAACGAATTTGCATCTTGGCTTGGTACGCGATTAACCACTGCCGGCTATGAGGCATGGACCGATGTGTTCAATCTGAAAGGCGGCGAGACGTTTTGGCGAGATATTGGTACGGTGATCAAGGAAGAGGTAGCTGTGGCTATCGTTGCTTTATCCCATGCGTCCTATCAGAAGGATGGCGTCCTTGACGAGATTGCTCTTGCTGTAAATACAGGTCGGCAACTCAACAAACAACAATTCGTCATACCTATCCGCCTTGATGATCTTCCGTTCTCAGACTTTCCCGAACAGTTGATCCGTCTAAACGCCATCGACTTTTTTCCTAACTGGGCGGACGGATTCAGCCAACTTTTGAAGGCCCTCAAAGACAGCCAGATTCCACAATCGACTAGCGACTTTGGCGAAGCCTTGATCGCTTGGCAGAAGTTTAAACTGCGGCAAAGTAATCCTATCTCTGGCACACCAGAGTCAGTATTCTCTAACTGGTTTCAAATTAGCTCTCTACCGTCTCATATCAATTTCTCTCGTTTCAATGCGTCACAAGAGGCCGTGAAGCGTGCGTTTGATGAATTTCAAAGTCCCGCAACTCAGTATATGCGGCTGGCCGTCAGCTTTGCAGATGCGGCGGTGCTTCAAATGGAGACCATCCCCGATATTCTACTTGAGCATGCTTATCGTGTTCCGTTGGTACAATTTCTCGATGGTCAGAGGAACAACAGGCCACAAGTCTCGTGGCGGGAAGCCCGAAACATAGTAACCGGACTTCTACGCCAAGCATGGGAGCAATTCGCACAGAGCCGGGGGCTATTGCTTTGTGAATTTGCACACGGGAGCACATGGTTCGTTCCTCTCGATCTGATCGAAGGGAACATTGCCACTTTTCAAGATGAGAGCGGCAATAGACGCCATCGCCGGTTAGTTGGCCGCAGCAAAAAAAGAGGAGTTTATTGGCACTTTGCAGTGTCAGGCAAAGTGAATATCTCTGATCCACAGCACCTTCTATTGCGTACCCACGTCGTCTTCACCCAAGACGGTAAGACACCGCTTGCTAGTACAGCTCGCGCTCATAGCTTGCGAAAGAGTTTCTGCAAGAACTGGTGGAATGACCGTTGGCGCGACCTACTTCGGGCTTTCGTATCTACTCTAGCGAACGGTAAAGAGGAATTCTCCCTATCCCTAGGAGGTGGTGCTGTGGCGACAATAGCCGCTTCTCCGATGGATTTTAAGGCTCCTCTGTCTATTACTGAGAACGGCTCAGCGTCCATAGCTGAAGAAGACCATATAGAAGATGAGACAGAGGCTGACGCTCTGGATGATTTCGATAGCGACTTGGATGGAACAGATTTTGACGACCTTCTCGACTATGAAGAGGGGATATATGACAGATTCGTTACTCCAACACATTGAAGAGCCACGATTGGGCTTCCGCTACGGCCAAGAGTTGGAACATCCGAAGGACGGGCTTTTCTTGTTTGGACCCTTAGATGATAGGAATAATCCTGCCGAAATGCGTATCGGCGTCATTGGGACGCCGAAGGGGCTGACCTGCTTTCGCGAATGGGTAGAAAGCATTCGACGCTATATTCCGCCCAAGGATCCGAATGAACCGCACCATGTTGGTTGGCCTGGATTCCAAGGTGTTTTTGGTACGCAGTGGCCAGAAAATTCTCTAGTCGAGCTGGAAGTCTCCGAAAATAACGTCCGTACTTCGATCCGGATCGCTGATCGGCACGAAGCAATATACAAGACTGTCGAGCTTTTCGAGGATCCGATACGCAAGCATTTACGCCAAGACGAAGCACCGCCTACCATGTGGTTCGTTGTCATACCAGAAGAGGTTTACCGCTATGGACGACCTAAGTCGGTTGTACCGAAGGAAGAGCGCATTAAGGGAAAACAGCCTTTCGCCTCTAAAATCGGACGGCGGATTCTCCGCGAAGGTTCGCTTTTTCCCGAAGACCAAGAAGCCGCAGAAATTTATCGCTACGAGCTTAATTTTCACCACCAGATGAAAGCACGCCTCTTGGATCTACGGGCTGTCCTTCAGATTGTACGCGACACAACACTTACGCCTCATCGATTCTCTCAAGATGGCCACCTTATCCGTAAACCTGAAGATCCCGCCACAGTCGCTTGGAATCTCTGCACAACAGCATTTTTTAAGGCTAGTGGCAAACCGTGGAAATTAGCATCGGTCCGACCGGGAGTCTGCTATGTAGGATTGGTTTACAAGATGGATGGTACCGACTTAGCTGTCGGCAATGCCTGTTGCGGTGCCCAAATGTTTTTAGACTCGGGTGATGGTGTTGTTTTTCGAGGTGCAGTCGGCCCTTGGTTCTCGAAGAATACACGCGAATTTCACCTTAACAAAGAGAAAGCTTCTGAGTTGATGAGTCTCGTGGTGGAATCATACCGAGATATCCACGGAAGGCCACCTACTGAGCTTTTCATTCACAGCAAAACAAGATTTAACGACGATGAGTGGAAAGGATTCAGAAGCGTTGTCCCAAACGAGACCAACCTAGTCGGGGTACGCATTCGCCCAACTAGTGATATGAAGCTCTATAGACCGGGTAAGATGCCCGTGTTACGTGGTACTGCATACCTTTCAACAAAACGGAGAGGATACCTTTGGACTAAGGGGTTTATACCTCGGCTCGATACCTATCCTGGTTGGGAGGTGCCCAATCCTCTCTCAATCGAGATCCACAGGGGCCATGCTGATCTGTTCAGGGTTATAACGGATGTGATGGGCCTAACCAAGATTAACTTCAATACCTGCCAGTTTGCAGACGGACAGCCTATTACACTCAAGTTTGCTGATGCTGTAGGCGAAATCCTTACTGCTGCACCTGTTCCCGATCTGCCACCCTTACCGTTTAGACATTACATATAGTTCACCAGCAACACCCCTCCAATCCGCCGCGCCACTTCCGCAAAGTACAGCACATCCTCCGGCGTCAGCACCCGCCCCAAAACATCGCGCTCGCGGTAGGATAGCCATTTCTTAAGCACTTGGTAGCCGCCGAGTTTGTAGCTCCAAATGGCGGCGGGGATGTTGCGCCAGAAGGCGTGCTCGTTCAGATACACGTCGAGCGTCTTTGCGCCCAGCGCGGGGATGGCATCTCCCAGCGCGGCGCGTTCATTTTCGGTGTATTCGCGTTCGACGATGCGGCCTTGACCCGGCATTACGGCGTCGCCTGCTCCGAAATGACCCCACCCGGCGGTGAGGGCGAAATCGTCGGTGGTCATGTTGCGGCCGTCGGTGGTGGCGGGCACGGCGAGGGCAGCGATTTCCGGGCGCAACGCGCCTTGGGTAACGCCCGGCACGGGGGCTTCGGGGTCGAGCAGGCGGGCTAGTTCGCGGCCCCGCGCCGCGGATGCTGCGAGCGTTTCAGCCGCGCCTTCGGCATCGCCATCGGGCCAGTTCGGCAAGGGGATGCGCGGCCATTCCATCTTGAGTGCCCCAGCGTTGGCTTCGCGGTAAGCGAGGTCGTGGAGGGTGGCGAGGACATAATAGAAAAGGTCTTCGACGGTTGCGTTGAGGTTTTTGAGGTAGCGTTGGGCGGCGGCCGCTAGGTTGGGGCGCTGGCCGGCTTGACCGCCATTGCCGAGGTCGCCTTCCTCGCGGAGATAGGCGGGGAACAGGCTGGCTCCGCGCTCGATTAGATGCCCCGAGCCCATGATTTGCGTGAAACAGGCCTGCGGCTCGTTGGCATCCCGGCGTAGGTGCTGCGCGGCCGAAAGCCACAGATTGCCGGCAAATATATGCGGCTTGTACTGGGGCCGCGGGCGGTCGAGCAGCTTTGAATCCGCTTCCCAATACAGCCAGCGATTGTCAAAGGGCCGGTAGGTATGGCGGATGAACCCGGCTTGATTTGGCCCGCCGCGTACCAGTAGCTCAGTGCGCACTGCGTCGGCGTCGAACTGGGCTGATTTTTTCATGATGGCCGGATGGCGGCGGGCGATTTCCGCATGGGGCAAATCCGCGTTGAAGTAATCGGCGAGTCGCGCCTTGAGCCGGTTGATGTCGATGTCGATGAGAAATCCATTGCGGCTGGTCTTGACGCCGGGAAACGACACCGGGAACAGGTCGGGTAGGGCCGGCCAGTCGAACCAATTGTCGCTGACGGTTGCTGGCTTGAACGGCAAGCCAAGGCAAAGATTGGGTTCCAATGCCGTATAGCCGTCATTGATTCCGGCGTCGAGGCTGTCCAACAACGCCCTTCGTCTTTCATCGGCTCTCGCCTGATAGAAATCTCGATATAGGATATGTCTGCCTGTTGATGTATCAGCAGCGGTTCCCGACTTGGAAAGCAAGGCGATACTGGTGCCAACCTTGATGCCTGGCGATTGTCCTTGAAGCGCGAAGACCGTCTCACTGGTCCGTCCGTCGGGCGCGTATTCCGAGATGATGCGGTCGCCGTGCAGGTTGTCAATACGGACCACATCGAACGTCTCCAGGTAGTGCTCCCGCATCCCGGTATGCGACAGCCCATCCAGCCACGAGTAATTAGAAATGAAGCAGACGATGCCTCGGCCCGTCTTCGCAATGCGCCGCTCGGCCATGCGGAAAAAGCGCACATAGAGATCGTTCAGCCCTTGGCCTTCCGGGCGGCGCACCCGCTTAGTCGTACGGTAGGCTTCTGATAGTTCCCGCTCTTCGTCCATGGACATCCCCGCAAAACCGTTGTAGGGCGGATTGCCCAAAATCACCAGAATCGGCGTGTCCTGCTTGACCCGCCCGGCGCGGTCGCGTTCCTCTTCCAGTTCGGGAAACGGCAGCGGCTTGGTCGTGCGCGGCTGCCAGCCCGTCAGCGCATTGGTGAGGAACACTTGGGCGCGTTCCTCCCCGTCGTCGGCCAGTGCCGCGTCGAGTGCCTGCATGGTCAGCCCAACTTGCAAATGGGCGACGACAAACGGCGCCGGCATAATCTCAAAGCCGAATACGCGCTCGGTCGCCGCCTGCTTAACCCGCGCACCCATCAGCGCACCCAAGCCTTGGTTTTCTAGATTGGCGGCTATGCGGCGCAACACTTCCGCCAGATAGGCGCCGGTGCCGCAGCACGGATCGAGCACATAGACGTTTTCCGCCGCCAGCCCGTCGGCCATGCCGAGATCGTCCCGCAGGGCCTTATCCACGCGGGCGACCATGTAGCGCACCACTTCGGCCGGTGTGTACCAGACGCCCAACTGCTTGCGCAACTCGGGATCAAAGGCTTCGAGGAATGGCTCGTAGAAATAGGTGACGGCCTCGCTCTCGTTGAAGCGGGCAAAGAACGCGGCGTCATCCACCCGGTTGAGCGCAGCAGCCGTCCAGTCCAGCACCTCGACGAGGCCGAGCGGTTGCAACCGGCCGGGCTGCGATAGCTGTTGGAACAGGGCCTGCATAATGGGCGCACGCAAATGCCAAACCGCTTCGCGCCAGTTGAACGCTTGCGCCGCCGGCGGTGTTTGCCGCGCCCACAGCACCCAAGCGGAAAACACGCCGTAGAACAGCGTCTGCACCAGCGTTGAACGGAAAAACCGCGCCCCTTGTTCGCCTTCAAAGCGGACGCCCAACGCCTCCTCCAGCGCCGCCCGCACCGCTGCCAACGACGGCGCATCCCCTGCGGCCTCGACCCGCGCCAGCGCATCGCGCGCATGAGACGCCAGCAGCCACGCCAAATCCTGCGGCTCGGTCAGCCGCGCCCGCTGCGATAGCACCCGGCACAAGTATTCGCCCAAGCCCGCGCCGACCTCGCTGGCAAAAACACGCGGATTTTCCAGCCGTTGCGCGAACTCGGCTGCGCTGGCTGCTAGCCGAAACGTTTCGAGCTTGGCCGGTTGCCCGGCCGCATCCTCACCC
>RKRN01000006.1 GCA_007571365.1 Candidatus Latescibacterota bacterium | reverse complement strand
CTTTGGGGGCGGCGGGCCGGGCGTGGGCCAGGCGATTTAATTGGGATCGGTTGGCCGAGGACTTGGAGCAGGTGTATTTGCGTACCGTTGCGGAAATGAAACGAGCGTAGGCCACTGGAAGGATTCTATGGCTAAAAAGACCAAACGCACCCAGACCCAAGCCCCGGCCAAGGCCGATAGGCCGCCCTTGTGGAACCACCGGCTGTTCCCGCCGCTCTTCTTCCTCGCCTTGAGCCTGCTGTACTTTTACGAGTTCCCGCTGTCGAACAAAATTATCTATGGCATGGACGTGGGCACGGACTACCACCGGGGCGCGGATTTGAGCTTTTGGGACAAGGTGCAGACCGTGGTGCAGCCCTTGTGGGATCCCAAAATGGGCGGCTTTCCCCAGTCCGAGGGCATTCGCCCCCAGTACTTTCCGGCCTATATCCTGTACTTTTTTACGACCTTTCAGCGCTATGTCGGGTGGCGCTACATCCTGACGATGTTTGTGGCTGGCTGGGGCATGTACGCGTACTTGCGCCAAACCCACGTAGGCGGCCGCGCCGCGCTCTGGGGTGGGGTGGCGTTTATGTCTGCGCCGACCTTTTTGGCTTTCCCCTTAGCCGGCCACTACGCTAAGATGGGCGTCATTGCCTTGTTCCCGTGGATCATCTGGGCGTTGGAACGGGCCTTGGCCGGCGGGCGGCTGCTCTATTGGGCGTTGCTCGGTGGGCTGATAGGCATGTGCATCTACTCGCATCCGCCGATGACGTACTTCGCGCTTTTGGGCCTCGGCGTCTATTTCCTCTTTAAGCTGTACCAGCTGCGCCGCGAGCGGGCCTTGATACGGCGGTTTTTATCTTTTATCGGCGCGGTGATATTGGGCTTGGCCTTGGGGGCCGAGGGCGCCTTTCCGGTAATGCTCTATACGCGCTCCGAATCCAAGCGAGCCACGGGCGACGAGGTAGGAGGCAAGACGGCGGAGGAACAACTCGCGTATGCGCGGAGTTGGTCGCTGCACCCGGAGGAAGTGGCTTCGCTGGTGGTTCCAGAGTTCGGCGGGTACGACGATGTGCTGGTAGAAGGCGGCTCGCGCTATTGGGGCCGCAATGCGTTTAAGATCAACTCCGAGTACTTTGGTGCGTTGGCCGTGCTCTTGGCCCTGCTGATGGTGCCGGAGTGGCGGCGGCGTCCGCAAGTGGTGCTGTTGGCTGGCGTGTTTGTGCTGGCGTTGGCGTACGTGTTGGGCGAGCATACGCCCGTGCATTGGCTGGCGTTTCACGTGCTGCCGGGGGCGGATGTGCAGCGCGCCATTGGCATGGGGTCGTTTGTGTTTGCGTTTGCCGGATGTGCCTTAGCCGGGTTGGGGTTGCAGCGGGTGTTGGAGGCCGATGGGGATGAGCGGGCGTTGTTGCGGAGGCGATTGGCGTATGTCGGCGGCGTCCTCGCCGCGCTGGCCTTGCTGGTGGCACTCTTTCCCAAGGGGATGACTGAGGTGTGGATTTCCTCGCTGTACGAGGATATTGCGCCGCAAAAGCGGGCGGTGTTGGCTGGGAGCTACGATTGGATTGCCCGCGGCGGCTGGTGCGTGGCGGTGGCGGTTGGTGCGGGTTTGGGCTTGCTCTATTTGCGGTTGGGGGGGCAGCTTTCGGCGACGGTGTTGGTGGCGGGCCTGTGTGCGGTGACGCTGTTTGATACGTGGCGCGTCAATCGGGTCTATTTGCACTATCGGGACCCGGGCCATTACACCGATATTCGCCGCGAAAACCCGCGCGTCGTGCAGTTTTTGCAAAGCGACGAGTCGCTCTTTCGCGTCTTGCCCGTGCCTAGCTTCCGCATCCTCGAGGAGCCGGGTTATCACTTGCACGGCATTTGGTCCATCACCGGCTTTCACGACCTGACGGTGGGGCGCTACGACCGGCTGCTAAAGGAGTTTGAGCCGCGGGTGCAGCAGTTTTTGCAGACCGGCGTGCCGTCGGCGGGTTTCCAATCCTTGTTGAATTTGCTCAACGGCAAGTATCTAGCCGTGCCCAAGCCTTTGGAGTTGAATTTGGCGGCGTATCCGCTGCGCTTTGAGGCTGCGCGCTTTCGCCTGTACGAAAATCCGCAGGCGTTGCCGTGGTTTTACTTGTTGCCGCAGGCCGAGGTTTTAGACAGCGGCGAGGCGGTGTTGACGCGGCTGTTGAGCGGCCGGGCGGACTTACAGCAGGTGGCCTTGCTGGAGCGTGCGCCGGCGATGAGGCTCGATGGCACGGGCGATCGGGCGGGCGACCGGATTGAGCGGCTGGCGCACGACCCGGCCGATGGGCTGATTCGCCTGCGGACGCACAGCACCGAGCCGCGCTTGTTGGTGGTGTCGGAAAACTACCAGTCGAACTGGTCGGTGTGGGTGGATGGGCAGGAGGCCGAGATGCTGCGGGTCCACTACGTGTGGAAGGGAGTGGCGTTGCCGCCGGGGGAACACGAGGTGGAGTTTCGCTATTTTTCGCGGGTATTGGCTTGGTCGCGGGGGGCGGTTTTGTTGGGGTTGGTGGTGGTTGTGGGCGTGGTGATAG
>RKRN01000261.1 GCA_007571365.1 Candidatus Latescibacterota bacterium | reverse complement strand
CGGATGAGGCTATCCATGTAGCGCGTTTCCGGCGTGGTCAGTTCGGTGTTGATGTGGTCGAGGACGGCTACATCGTCTCGGCCGAGGGCGAAGCGGATGAAGTCGTAGGGATGGGTTTGGATGAGGTGTTTGGCGATGGTATCGTATTCGGCCATCTGATCGGTCCTGGCAGGGATGGAGGACGGTTGTTTTGGAACATACGAACCGGGAGTCCCCTGTCAAATATGCGCGAGGTCGGTCAGCGCGTTTCTTCGGGGCTTTCTACCGGTTCCAAGCTGGCGATGCGTTTGGCTCCACGGGGCGTCTAACGCTCGGCTTGGTAGGGCGAGGGTTGCGGGAGGGTGTCGAATAGGGCCGATTGAGTGGGGAAGAGGAGTTGGGCTTTAGCAGAGCTTATGGAGAAAACGTGGCCCGTAGTGTGGAGGCGGAGGTAGTGCCCTTGGTCGTCGGCTGCGCCAATGGCGAGGGTGTCTATGGTGCCCTCTTCGTCTTGGAGATAGAGATAGCGGGCTTGGGCAAAGGCGTTGATGCGATCCGGGGCGTGCAAAGCCGACCACGTCAGGCGTTTGAGGAAGTCGGCGTAGGCTTCTGCACTCGCGGTGAGGCAGGTCTCGGTGCCAGCCGCCGAGCGGGCCACCCACTCGTAGGTCGGCATCATAGGGCCTGATGCTGTCATGGCTTTTAGCTGATGGCTGAGGGATTGCACTGGGTAGGCTGGGTCGCCAGCGAAGGCGATGTGCCGTAGCCCCCGGCGCTGTAAGGCTTGGGGCAAGACGCGGCGGTCGAGCATAGGAGCAGGAGGCGCGGTGTCGAGGGCGTGGGCAGGATGGGCGTGGAGGTGGAAGATGCTGTCGGCCCCCACGCGCTTTACGTAGGATTCGCCCGTCCGCGGCCCCGGTGCTCCGCGTCCTTGCCGAATTTCTACTAGGGGACGTCCCTGTGGGTTGAGCAGGTGGATGCGGACGCTACCCGGGCCGAGTCCATAGCGGACCAAGTCGCCGGGCTCGGCCGAGACGAAAGTCGCCGGCGTGGCGAGCAGGCTCTGGAGCAGGTACTCGACGCGGCGGTTGAGGACAAAGGCGTGGTGATACGCCGGGAAACGCCAAGTGTCGCCGCGCCGGATGTAGTGCCAGCGGCGTCCAGCGGCGAAGATCTCAATCTGATCAATTGCCGCGGTTGGCTCGGGCGTTACGAGGCGCAAAGCCCCGGCGGTGCGACGCACCGCACGCTGGTGGTCGCGTAGGGCACTCTCCCCGAGGACGAGCAGGGCCAACAAAGCCCCCAACGCGCAGAGCAAGCGAATCACGCCCGCCTCGTGCGGCGATAGAGAGCATAACCCAAAAACAGCAGCGGCCCCGCACCTACCACGAATACCCGCCACAAGCGTTTGGCCTCGGCACTCTGGAAGGGAAAACCGCGTGCGGTTGGTCGCCGCGCCTGTAAAGCAGCTAGCTTTTCGCCGTACGCGGTGTGCGCCACGGCATTGAGCAAAAATTGATCGTGCTGAAAGCCCGGGGCCAACAGGTGCTCGTTTTTGAACATCTCCGAAGAGCCGATTAGAAGCAGAGTAGCCGTTTGTTGCGGCTGCTCGCCCACGCGCTGGAGCACGGCGCGGCCATCTTCACTTTCAGTAAAGGCGACTTCGGGGAAAGGCCCGCTAAGCAACGCGACTAAGGGTTGGGGGCCGGGTAGGTACGTCTGTGGGGCGAAGACCTCGGGCGGCAACCAACCGCCCTGCCACGGGTACGCCCAAGCTTGGGGCGAGGTGGAGATCAGGGTTTGGGCCGTTATGCCCGCACTGCTTAGCTCTGACGGGTGCAGGGCAAAGCGATTGCCCCAGATAAAGAGCAGGTCGCCGAGGTGCCGGGTAATCGGTGAGATGCGGTCATAGTGCTGGCCAACAGCGCGGATTAAGAAGGGCAAGGCGACCTTTTGCGGGTCGTATTCGCGCACGGCCGTGCGGTTGACTTGGGTTTCTAGGTCGAGGTGCGACTGGGTGCGGTCGAAGAGCACTTCGCGGAGCTGTTCGACGCCAAAGAGTTGGAGGTAGCGGTCGAGGTCTTGGAATTGGGGCTGCGGCCAGTACACGGTCTGGAACCCCGAGCCGCGGTACTGGCGCTGCTGGATGTTGAAGTGCTGCATGGCGACGATGGCCTTGCCGCCCTGTGCGAGATGTTGGCTCAGCAGCAGCAAAATCGGCCCGGAGTCGCGGCGCGGCTGCATCCACAACAACACGTCTACATCTGCGGGCATGCTCGGGGTGCGGGGGTTGATGTAGTGGACGTCGTAGAGATAGTCGGCGAGCAGGGCTTTTAAGTCGCTGTACACGTCGGTGCCGCCCGGGGCGATCAGGCCCTTCTTTTGATAGTCTTCAAGGGCTTCGGCGGGCGAAAGGCGCGGCAAATCGGAGATGACGGCCACGCGCATTTTGCGCCCCTGCTGCAGCGCGTGGGCGGCCGCGGCTAGGAGGAATTCGAGGTGGGGGCGTTGGTCGAGGCGCGGCACTACTATGCTGCGCTCATGGCCGAGCAGACGCAGGCCGCTCCAGACGTATTGGGTGGCGAGGGTGTCGTTGAGGACCCGTTCGGTTGGGAACGGCACTAGCCCTTCGGCGGCGAGCGTTTGCTGCTGGTCGGGGGGCAGTGCGTCGGGCCGGATCACGCGCAGGGGAATGTTGCAGTCGGCGAGCAGGGTGCGGACGCGGTCTTCGGTATCTTTGAGTTGCCGGGGCATGGAAGCGCGGTGTGTGGCGATTAGCTCGGCGGATAGGGACGTGCCTTGCAACAAGCGACCCAACAGCGGCGAAGGTGTGTTGAGTTGGTCGGCCGTCAGGTCGAGGTACGGGCTGCGGCCGCGCCAGACCAACGCCCCCACTAAAAGCACCAAGCAGGCGAGACCGAGTGGTCGGCCCCAACGAGCGGTCGGCCAGCCGAGGCCACTGTGGCGCAGATAGTGCCTAACGCCGAGACCGACAAAGGCCAGCGGCAGCAAAAAGACCGCGAAGAACCGCCAGAAGAAACGGGCTAGTGCGCCGGGCGGGACCAGCCGTTGCGGCCCGCCCTTTTCCACGCGCCCCCGCAATACGCGCTCGGCTTGGCCGTAGGTGCGGATGAGATTTTGCAGGAATACGCGGTGGGCGTAACCGGGCTGGTTGATGATGCCGTCTTGAAAGGGCGACGCGCTGGCCAAGACGAATAGCTGCCCCTGCCAAGGATCGTCCGGCTTGAGCAGGACCAGCAGATTCTGTTTGGGCACGGGCAAGCCGCCGGCTAAGTCGGCGTCGGTGAAGGGCTCGGTGGGTAGGGGCAGGACCCGGGGGCTTTCGGTGGTCGTGCCGACGATTTCTGCGTGAAAGCCCTTGGCTTGTACGGCCTGCGGATCGACTTCTAGAGCGCTGGCCGCGACGAAATTAAGCCCGCCGCGACCGGGCGCAGCAAAGCTCTTCATGTTGTAAAAAGCGGGCAGTACTCGAATGTGAAAGGGCGCGACTATTTCACCCGAGTCAAGGGCAACCGGGCCGGTATTTTTATCGACGAGCAGGTCCGGCACCGGCCGGATGCCAAAAGGCTGGAGCAGTTGCGCCCAAGCAGGCGGCGCATGGTGTACCCAATAGGAGACCGCGTCCGCGTCTGGGGAGTAGCCGATCTGGTAGGTGCTGCCGGCGAGCACGGCACTGCGACCGGATGCCAAGAAGGCAAGCAACTGCCGGGCGTGCTCGGGCGTGGCGACTTCGGGTTGGATCCAGAACAGCACATCAATTTCCGGCGGGATGGCAGGATTGCCGTTGAGATCGAGCTCGATGACCGGCCCGGCCTCGTTGAGAAAGGCCGCCAAAAGCTGGAAAGGCGGCGGTGCCGAGACGCCGAAGGTCGGTTGCGTCGGCGCACGTCCGGCCTGTAGTTGGGCCATGACGTACTCCTCCAGATAAGGCAGGTGCTCGGGCTCGATGCTTTGGACGAGCACATCGGGCGCGTCGGCGCGGGCAATGACCAGCGAGGACCAGATTTTTTGCTCGGAATGCTCGTCGTGCAACACCCGCCGCACGCTGAAGGAGGAGGCCTTTTTGCTAGCGGCATAGCCGATGCCCGCCCGCCCGCTCTGGTCCGGGTCGATGACTCGATAGTCGATGCGGTTGGGTGCTTGGTCGCGCAGGGCCGATAGGAGCCGCCGGACTTGCGGTTCGAGCTCTTTGAGGTGCGCCGGCATGTTTTCGCCGGCGGTGGCAAAGTAAGTGATGGCGAGCGGGGCGTCTAAAGAGCGGAGGTAGTGCTCAGTTGCTGGCGAGAGCGTGGCGATGTCGTCGCCCGCTAGGTCGAGGGTCCAACTCCCCGTCAGGTTTAGGAGGCGGCCGGCGTAGGCGACGATGCCCAACAGCAGTGCAAAAGCCAGCGCGATTTGAAGTAAAAAGTGCCGCTTCAATACTTGGACCGCTGGAGGCTGAGATAGTTCATCGAGACGAAAAAGCCGCTCATCAACGCAAAGTATAGCAAGTCGGCGAAGGCGATTACACCGCGACCGAAAGCCTCATAGTGGGGTAGGACCGAGATGGTCTCGTACAGCCACGTGCCTAGCTGATAGGCCGGCGCGAGTCCGTCGAGGACCTCTACTACTTTTTCGTGCCCGCTGAGTACGAAGAAGAAGCCGAAGAGCGCGGCGAGTACAAAGGCCACGATCTGGTCGCGGGTTAGGCCGGAGGCAAACAGGCCGAACGACAAAAAGAAAGCGCCCAGCAGCAGTGCGCCGAGATAGCTGGCGCAGATGCGTCCGAGATCGGGATCGCCGAGGAAGAGGAGCATCAGCACGATCGGCAGGCTACCGGCGAGGACGATCGCGTAAAAGCAGAGGGCCGCGAGGTATTTGCCCAGCACGACCTGCAAGGAGTGCAGCGGCAGGGTCATCAGCAGCTCAAAGGTGTGCTGGGCGCGTTCCTCGGCCCAAGCTCGCATGGTAATAGCTGGGACGAAGGGGATCAGCAGGAAGGGCAGGGCGGTGAAATACGGCCCCATATCGACGACCCCGTCGAGAAAAAAGGAGTTCATAAAGGTGGTGCAAGACAGCACCAAGAAGACCGCAGCGTACGCATAGGCAATGGGTGAGTCAAAGTACGCCTCTAGCTCGCGGTCGAAGACAATGCGCGCGCCGCGCAAGCACTCGGCAGGAGAAAGGCGTTGTGCGTCAGACATGGGCCGGGGTTGGCTGCGACGACGTGGTGCGGACTAGGTGGGCGAAAACCGCTTCGAGCCCGGCCCCGGGGATACCGGCGTCGGCGGCCAACTGTTCGACGCGGCCATCGCCGAGCAAGCGCCCTTGGTGGATGATCAACACGCGGTCGGCTATGGCTTCGACATCGCCGATAATGTGGGTGCTAAAGAGGATCGCTCGGTCCGGGCTGAGCGTCCGCAAGGTGTCGCGGAAGGCCAAGACCTGCAAGGGGTCAAAGCCGTGAGTCGGCTCGTCGAGGAGTAAGACTGGCGGATCGTGGACTAGGGCCGTTGCTAAGCCGATGCGCTGGCGGAACCCGGTAGAGCACTCCTTGACGCGCTGGATGAGCACATCCTCAATGCCGCAGAGTGCGACCGTGCGTGCCAAGCCCTGCTGCAAGGCATCGCCTTCGAGGCCGCGAGCCCGAGCGATGAAGCGGAGGAACTTATCAACGCGCATTTCTTGGTAGAGCGGAGTGTCGCCCGACAGATAGCCGATGCGGCGGCGCACGGCGAGTGGGTGCGCCACCACGTCGAGCCCATCAATGGCGATTGTGCCAGTTGTGGGGTGGATAAAAGTGGAGAGCATCTTGAGCATGGTGCTCTTGCCAGCACCATTGGGGCCGACGAAGCCGACGATCTCACCTTGGTCGACGGCAAAGCTGACCTCGTCAACGGCGGTCAAAAGGCCGTAGCGGCGGGTGACGGATTCTACGCGGATCATCTGGGGGCGGGGCTACTCCTCGAAGACGCCGCAGCGGAGCATGGAAGCACCGAAGTAGGGATTGGCGATTTGGGGTTGGTCCTTCTGCACCCAGTGCGCCCCTTTATCGCCGTCGGCCATCGGGCAGTACGCCACGACGTACCCTTTGGGGATTTGGCTCTTTCGCACTTCTGCGGATAGCGGCTTGAACGCGACGCGCACCGCAGCAAGATCGGCGGCACTGGCAGCTTTTTGCGCCAGCGGCTTGAGCGTTGGACTGGCACTTTGCACCAAGTCTTGCAGGGCTTGACGCGCTTGGTCTAGATCGTCGGAAGCCAAGGCTTCTTGGGCTGCGACGTAGTGGAGCAGGGCCGGCGGGGCCGGGTCGGGTGAACTACAAGCCGCGATGGCGATGAGGAAGAAAAAAGTCAGATAGCGCATTGGGGATTTCTCCGGGAAAGGAAGTACGCATCCTACTAAATTTAATAACTTAATAACTGATGTTACGCAGTCGCTAGTTATCGTCAGCTCCTTGCTGGCCCCTGGCGTCATTCCCGCAAAAACGGGAATCCACTGAGGGCGAGGGACGACACGCAGCGTTTTCAGACCGCCTCTTGGAGTATAAAACGGGATACTTTTTCCATAAGTGGAACTATTCAAAACCTCATTTCCTATCCAAGGTAATCAGGTATATTTTTCATGTCAAAGCCCAGTGTCAGTTTAGTAAAGTCGGGCCGTTTTCACTGTAAAGGGAGCAAAATCGTGTCTGAACCCGATCCCTACCCCGGCCCCAACGAAGAAGTGCTGGAGGCACAAGTGCGCGTCTGTACCGGACCGCACCAGAGCCGTCCGCTCGGAAAAAAAGAAGGCGATCCCGATCCCAAGCGGATCCTCGAGCTGATCCTCGCTTCACTCAAGGGGGCCTTGCCCGGCACTGCCCAGGTTTCCCCAGCCCAAATGGGCGCGTTTTTCGCGGCGATGTCCATCCGCCGCACCTTCGGTACACAGACCGGTTGGAGTGCGGCCGAGCTGGAGGCGTTTGACCGCTATGGCGCCGCGCTCAGCAAAATGCCCGAGGACTTGCGTTTCTTGCTGGGGATGGCACCGGATTTTGTCGGCTGCGGCACCGGTGAAGCGCGGGTAGTTGCGGCACTGCGCTCGGTTTTGCCGGGCGGACACTTGTCCTACGAGGAAGTGCGCGCTGTGCTGGGGGCCATGCTAGCGGGCCAAGTGCGCCCCGCGCTGATGGCCGCGTTCTTGATCGGCCAACGGATGAACATCGAAAACGAGGAAGAGGCTCGCGCCCATCTCGACGCCGTGCGCTACCCGCAACAAGTGCTGCGGGTCCAAGCCGATTCGCTGCTGCATTTTGGCCAGCCTTTTGACGGCGCAGCGCGCTACTTTCGCCCGACGCTTTTCGTCGCGGCGGTCCGCGCCGCCTTGGGGCGGGCGACCGTGCTACACGGCGTTGATGAAATGCCGCCCAAGCGCGGAGTCACCGAGGAAGGGGTGCTAGCGGCCTTGGGCGCACGAGTCGATCTGCCGCTGGCGACGGCGGCCCGTTGCATCGAAGACCCGACCATTGGGTTTGCGTATGTGAGTCAGCGCGAGTACGCTCCCGGCGCGTACGCGTTGCGCCATTTGCGCACCCACATTGCCAAACGTCCGCCTTGGGCCACCACAGAGAAGGCCCAGCGGTTGTTTGTTGGCGCGGCTTGGAACGGCATGGTGACGGGCTTTTACCACGCTGGCTACGAGGACAAGCTATTGGGGCTTATGCGGAATCGCGGGCTGGACGCCGGGCTGGTGATCAAAGGCGAGGAAGGGAGCAGCCACTACGGATTGCGCTTGGGCAAGCCTTCGGACGCTCGGCGTCGGGCGATCAATTACGTGCAGGGATTCCGCCGGGTTGGGAGCCGGTTGGAGCCGGTGGCCGGCGATGTGGACCCGGCGGAATACGGCTTTTGTTACGAGCAAAGCCCACGTCCGGCCGAGGTGAGTGCGCGGGCTTTTGCTGCCATGGGGCTGGCGGCACTCAAGGGCGCACAGGGCCATGTTTATGATCGCATCGCGCTCAACGTCGGCCTGACCGACTACTATCTGGGTTTAAGTGCGAGCGCTGAAGAGGGGTTGGCCGCGGCGCGAGAGGCGATGGATAGTGGTCGGGCACTGGCGCATCTGGAGCGCTACATCAAGCGGTCGGGCGATTAGAAGCTGTTTTAAGCTCCTCACTGCCATGGCGTCCTTCCCGCGCAAGACACGTCACCCCGTGCCCCGACACGGGGCGGCCGGGGCACAAGCCACGCCAAACGGAACTTTAAGATCGCTTTTTAGAAACGGGGAATTGGTCTTGGATGCATTAGGCGTCCGGCCTTTTTTGAGTTAGTCGGTCCCAGAAGTCCAGATAGTCGCGTCGATCTGCCCGCTAGCCAAATAGGCGCGGATTGCGCCGACTGAGCGGCGGAAGGCGTCCATGATCGGCGCGGAATAGGCGGCCAAGGCTGCGGGCGTAATTTCCCGTGGCCTTGTTTCGTTTGGCGTCTCCTTGTAGCGGGCCTGACCTTGGATCGACGCTGTCCGTCCGCAGACTAAGGCGGCAAAATCGTCGAGCCCCGCTTCGACGAAGGCCCCCACTTCTTCGTTGAATATGGTTTCTGCCAACGAGATAGGCCGCGTGCAGAGGTAGAAAAACTGCATGTGCCCGGCGCCTTGGAGGGGTTGCTGGCCGAGGAAGATCAATTCGGCGGGTATCAGCGCGATGCCGACTTCCTCGGCGAATTCGCGGAGTGCCGCTGTGGCGGGCGTTTCGCCGGCCCGGATGTGGCCGCCGGCGGGCGCGTCGAGGCTGCCGAGGTAGGGGTCGCCGGGGCGCGAGCGCACTTGCAATAGGGTGCGAATGACGCCGGTGGACGTGCGCCAAGCCGCCCAGACGAAGACCAAGCCGACGCGGTCGCCGGCGCCATGCGCGGCCGTGCGACTTTTGCTGCCGATGGGGTGGCCTTGGGCGTCGAAGAGCGCGATGAGTTCGTCGGGCATGAAGCGGGTCACAAAAACACGGCGATACACTGCAAGGCGAACGCGCCTACCGTGGCTAGCAAGCACAAACCACCGGCCAGATAGGCTCCCAAGCCCTCGCGCTCGGAGCTGCGGCTGAACACATAAGCTGCTGCATAGCCGCCGACGAAGCCGCCGCCGTGCGCCCAGTTATCGACCCCGGGCATTACAAAACCCATAATAAAAAGCAAGGCCGCCCACTGGAGAAATTGCCGGGTAAAAAGCTGGGCACCGGCGCGCCGACCGTAGGCAATGGCGGCGGCCAACAGGCCGAAGATCGAGCCGGAGGCCCCCAGCGTGAGTTCGTGGCCCGCGAGCGTTGAGGCGATAAATCCGGTGATGCCGGCGATCGTGAAGATCGCGAAGAGGCGAAAGGGGCCAAAGAGCTCTTCTACGACCGGACCCAGTTGGCGCACCCACATCATGTTGAAGAAGATGTGCAGTAGGCCGCCGTGCAGGTAGATGGCAGTGATCGGCGTCCACCAGAATTTGTAGGCGAAAATGGGTACGGTGCCGGTGACCCCGAGTTTGAAGCTGGCTTGGATGCTGGGCGCGAGAATCTGCATCAGGCCCTGCGTCTGGAAAATCGCCGATGGATCCAAAGCCAACGCCAGCAGGTAGAGTGCGCCGCAGAACACAGTGATCAAGTGCGGAAAATTTAGCTGTAAGCCGAGCTTGCGCATGGTGGCTGTCGCGCCCCACAGCCCCGGTTTGCGCTGGCCGCAATGGGGGCAGGTTGCGGCTTCGGCACTGACGATTTTGTGGCAGCGAGGGCAGAGGATGGCGGCCATCGTTTTATAACCCCAAGTGCTCGTTGATCTCGGCTTGGTAGGCGTTGATCTGGTCGGCGCAGACCGCGTCGACGGAGAGTGCGCGGCCGGCGACTTGGGACTCCATCAGGCTGTAGGACAGGCCCACGGCACGGGCGCCTTGCTGGGCATCGACTTCGGGCTGTCGCCCCTGTTGGATGCAGGTGCCGAGTTCGTGGTATTCGACGGCGATTAGCTTGCGGTCGGTTTCGGGAAAGGGAAAGTGGTACTCAAAGAGCCGGTCGCCGCCAAAGAGCGCGGCCGTAACCTCGTCGAGGCGGTGGTCGGGTACGAGGTCGAGCAGAGCGTGGCTGTCTATGGGGTCGGTGCCGTCGCGGTGAAGCACGAGGCGTCGGCCCGAGCGGTCACCGGGCAGGTCCAGTGAGCCGCGGCTACCGTGGATGGAGCGCCGCCACAGGTGTTGGCCGTGGGCTGCGTGGTCTTCGATATACTGGGCCACTGCGCCGCTTTTGAAGAGGATAGTGGCGTAGGCTGCGTCGTCCGCGGTGGCCTCAAATTCCGCCGGCATGTCTTTTTGCCAGCGTTCGTACACCCCGCCCGGCGAGCCGCTGCTGGCGTCTGTGCGGCCGGCTACGGGGTTTTTGCGGATTGGCTCGTGCAGGCGCGTTTGCGCGTAGGCCGTGTCGGCTTCGCCGAGGAAGTACTCCATGATGTCGGCAAAGTGGACGCCCACGTCGAGGAGGACGCCGCTGGCGTTTTTCTGGTGCCGCCACACCGAAATGAGCATGCCATCGCCGCCGCTGATGGTAACATGCTGCATCAGGCGCGGACGCCCAAGGACGCCAGCGTTGAGCAGGGCCTTGGCGAGGCGGTTTACCGGGTCGCGGCGGTAGTTTTCGGCCACCGAGAGGACGCAGCCGGTCTCTTGGGCTTTGGCGATCATCTGCTGGCAGGCGCGGGCCGTAAGCCCCATGGGTTTTTCGCATAGCGCGTGCCAGCCGCGCTCCATGGCTTCGATGGCTACGGTGTGGTGATGGGCCGGTAGAGTGGTAATATCGACGGCTTGGACCGGGGCGACCGAAGCCAGTTCGGCGAGGTCTTTGACGGGTTGGGGCCGCGTACCCAGCCGCTCCTCGGCTTGGTCGGCGAGCGAGTGGGCGTTGTCGAGATTGGGGTCGCAGGCACCCACCAGCTCAAAGGGCGACAGGCCGGCGTTTTGCAGCTCGGCGAGGCCGTAGAGATGGCGGTGGCCCATGCCGCCGCAGCCGACGATGGCGAGGGGTAGTTTTGCGGACATATTGATCCTTTCTATCAACTACTATTAAGCCTAGCTCCTAAGTACGCGCCCCTTGCGGTGCATGGGTCCCTTCTATGTGTGCGGACCTCGGCCCCCGCCAGGCGGGCGAGGCGCCCGCGCACCCAGAGACGGCCCTACTTCTAGCTCAATATAAGGTGCTAAGGCGATGCTCTCCACTTGAGATTGTGGCGATACAAGGTCGCGGGTATATTCCGTTATATCCGTTATAGTTATAATGGTTCGTATCTAAAGCTGAAGAGGGCGAAGACGATAGCATGACCACTGTCAAACATATTGCCACCGCGGCCGAACTAGAGCGGCTGCCGGACGATGAGTTTCGCTACGAATTAGTACGCGGGGAGTTGCACAAGATGGCGCCAGCGGGCAATGAACATGGCAAAATCGCCGCATTGTTGACTATATCGTTGGGTCAGTATGTGCTGGCTAATAAACTTGGGGCGGTGTATGCGGCAGAGACGGGCTTTCGGCTGGCGTCAGACCCGGATACGGTGCGGGCACCGGACGCGGCTTTCGTATGCCAAGCGCGGCTAGATGTCGTCGGCGCGGTGGCAGGCTATTGGCCGGGCGCCCCCGATTTGGTGGTGGAGGTGGTTTCGCCGGGGGACCGCTACGGAGAAGTCGCCGAAAAGGTGGCGGATTGGCTAGCGGCCGGGACGCAGATGGTGGTCGTGGTGGAGCCACGGCCGCGGACGGTGGCAGTGCATCGCGCTGCGGGCGTTGTAGATGTATTGCGAGAAGGCGATGTGTTGGCGGGTGGGGAGGTGGTGCCGAGGTGGGAAGTGCCGGTTGCAGCGTTATTTGCCTAGTGTAGTAAGCAAGAATACGCAGCGGCCGGTTGGAAATCAGCCGGCCGCTTTGTGCGTACCGGTCTAAGCGTCAAAACGAAAGGAGAACTAGTGCGCCCTATCATCATCGGTGCTGGCCGTGGCAGCCGGCTCAACGCCCTGACCGATGGACAGCCCAAGTGCTATATACGCGTCGGCGGGCGGCGGATCCTCGACTGGATCCTCGAGACGCTGGCCGCGGCCGGGTTGGAAACACCGGTCTTTGTCGGCGGCTATCGCATTGAGCAAATCCAAGCCGACTACCCGCATCTGACGTATTGCCATAACGCCAACTGGCAGCACAACAATATCTTGGCTTCGCTCTTTTGCGCCGAGGAGTATATGGCTGATGGTTTTGTCTGTTCCTATGCCGATATTCTCTACCGCCCCACGGTCGTGCGTCGAGCACTGGAGCACGAGGGCGATATCGCGCTCTGCGTGGATACGGCTTGGCGTACGCGCTATGTCGATCGCAGCCAGCATCCCGAAGACGATGCTGAAAAGATCGTGGCCGAGGGCGACCGGGTTGTCGAGATCAACCGCGCTATTCCTGGGCCGGCGGCCAGCGGCGAGTATATCGGCGTGGCGCGGTTCGGCGTGGCCGGGGCCCGGTCTTTGCGGGAGCATTATCAGCGGCTGAAGGCGCAGTACGCCGGGCAGCTCTGGAAGGATGATACGCCCTTCGAAAAGGCTTACCTGATTCATCTTTTTGAAGAAATGCTGGCCGCAGGATTGGCCTTGCAGATGGTGACCACCAATGGCGAGTACATGGAAATTGACACGGAAGAGGATATCGCGCTAGCCAATACGCGCTGGTTAGACGAATACGGGGGCTAATATGTCAACGCGTCAATACTACGGGACACTCTTTCCGGCGGCCGTGGTCGGCTCGCTGCCGCGGCCGGATTTCGTGCGCGAGGCGGTGATGGGCGAGCGCGAACGGTTGGAGCCGGTGATGGACGCGGCCGTAGCTTATGCGGTGGCGTTGCAGGAGGCGGCAGGGTTGGACGTAATCACCGATGGCGAATGGCGGCGCGCCTCGTATATCGGCGTGATCGCCGAATTGGCGCATGGCTTTGAGTTGAGCCGACATGCGGACGGCAGGCCGTGGACCATCGTCACAGACGAGTTGGCGCCGAAAGACGAAGGGTTTGTCGCGCGGGAAATAGAGTTTCTCAGGCGGGTTAGCTCGCGCAAAATCAAGGCCACCTTGCCGGCACCAGTGCTGTTGGGCGAGCGGATGTGGGATGCAGAACAATCGCGCTTTGCCTATCCGACCCGCAGGGGATTCGTCGAGGCTTGTGTGCCGATTCTGCGCCGCGAGTTGGCGCTATTGTGCGAGGCCGGGGCCGATATCGTGCAGATTGACGATCCGCATCTGTGCCTGCTCGTCGATGACGAGGTGCGCGCCGGATATGACGACCCCGAGGCCGAGGCCGACTTTGCGGTGGCGATGACCAATGCGGTGGTGGAGGGTGCCACCGGGGTGCGCTTGGCCGTGCATTTGTGCCGCCGTGCGGGTGCCCGGGTCCGCGGCGAGGTATGCCATACCGGCGACTATGGCCCGATCATCCCCTACCTCAATCGCCTAAAGGTACACCATCTGACTATGGAGTTTGCCAGTCCGGGGGCCGGCGATGCAGCGGTGTTTAAGGCACTGCGCGAAGATCTGGAAATCGGCTTGGGTTGCGTGGGGGTGCAGCCGGGCGAGGTTGACGAGCCGGAGGCGATCGTCGGGCGGGTGGAACAGGCGTTGGAGTACTTGGCCCCCGAGCGGGTGGTGCTCAACCCGGACTGTGGATTCGCTCCCGGATCGGCGGTGAAAGTCGATATCGACGAGGTTTATACCAAGCTCAAAAACGAGGTGGCGGCGGCGCGGTGCCTGCGGGAAAAATATGGCTAGGGGCTGTGGCGAATCGCCGCGGCAGCCGATGGTCAGCGGCGCAGCGGTCCGCGATGGGGATCGATGAGCGGCACGGGTGCTGAGAGTGCAATCAGGTCGGGGATGTCGAATTCGGCGAGCAGGCCAAAGCAGTACAGGGATGGGACGGCGGCGTAGGACAGGGGCCAGTTGATGAGGCGACCGAGAGAGTCGATGAGGGTATTGGTCGTCAGCGAGGCGAGGGCTTGGGGTTCGAGCGCGGCGGCGAGCAGCGCGACGACCGGGCAGACGCGGCCGTGAGCCGTCAGGTGTAGCGTCCGGCTCTTTTGGCTTGCCAGTGCCAGCAGCGCGAGCACTTGGCCGACTTGGATGCCGAGCGGACGCTGGCCAGCGGTGGCGACCAGCATCTGGTGGCGCGGGTCGGCGCGGAGTTCGCCAGTCGCAAAAATGTCGGCCACGAGTACGCGGCGGCCTTGCGCGAGGGCGGTGGCGAGCGGCGCGGCGAGTGTGCTGCGGCCGCCATCGGCGATGAGCAGTTCAATGCTTTGGGGGCGCGGCGGCGCGTATTCGGTCAGCGGCAGGGTCCAGTTTTCTTCGAGGTGCAATAGGTAGTGTTGGATGGTGCCGTCTTGGCGTTTTTGGGCGGTGCCGACTTTTTGCAGAGATCGATTCTTCCACTGCGGTAGCTTGAGCAACGAGGCGAGTGCTTGGCGTGCGGTTGCCGGCGCGTCCGCTTTTCTTTTTTGCATTCTGATTCTGCCAAGAGCGGCCTGCGCGATGGAGAGCAAGGTGGCGTTGTCCGAGGGCAGACCGACGGCAAGTGCTTCTTCGGTTTGCAACTCGTCGCGGTAGGGTAGGTCGTCGTCGGGCGTTTCCAAACCCCAGTGTTGGTTGAGAAATTTGTAGAGTTGGCGGCGGTTGTCGCGTTCGTAGTTGTGGGTGCCGGGGTCGGTGTTGTCGTAGAGGGCGACGTTGTTTGGTGCGTCGAGCAGCGCGAAGACCGGGCGGATGGGTTGGTAGATGGATTTGCGCGTCCGCCGCGTCTGAAAGCAGCAGTCGTCGTGGCGGTTGTAGATGAGCAAGGTCGGTCGCGGCGCAAAGAGCGCGGATAGCGCGTCGTAGTCGGCAACCGTGCAGAGGTCGGTCGGGCATTGCTCTTGGTCGCCAATGTCCTCGATACAGCCCCGGCGCTGCCAGACAGCCGAATGACCGGCGACCGGGACGATGACTTTAACGCGCTCGTCGAGAGCCGAGAGCAGGGCTGTCTGCCAACCGCCGCCCGACAAGCCGGTCATCCCGATGCGCTTGGGATCGGCCTTGGGGTGGGCGAGTAGCACGTCGAGCCCGCGCTTCATCAAGAGATAGAACACGCCGATGCCGGCGATGCCACACAGGTCGAGGTGGGCAATGCGGTTGTGTTCGACATCCGCGCGCAACTCGCCCATCCCCAAAAATTCGGTGTTGAGTGCCAGCATTCCGCGCTTGGCGAGGTTGATGCAGCGGGCCTGTTTGTAGTCCATGGCCTTGCCGCCAGCGTGGTGGCCGTTGGGGTTGAGGACGGCGGGGGCCTTTTCCCCAAGCTGGTCAGGCTCGTAGAGCAGGGCCGGTACCCAAAGGTCAGGGTAGCCTTCGTAGCGCAGCTTGCGGATGGTGTAGCCGGCACCGGTTTCGATGCGGCCGCCCCAGTGGACTTGCGGCTGTTCCGCGAGGAGACCAGCGGGATGGCCGCGGAGGAATAGGTTGAGGACTTGGGCGCGCAGTGCTGGCATTTGCTGGCGCCAAGCGGCGGCCGATGTAGGGGGCGTGAAACGGGGCAGGTACTGGCCGAGGAAGGCGAGGAGTTGGCGATGGGCCTTGGGGCCGATGAGCGTTCTGTGTAGGGAGCGTTGCATGAATTATGGTCTTTCGCTAAGGATGCTTTCGATCAGTTTGTACACTGTGGTGCTACCGAATGTACGCGGCCAATCCTCGCATGGAGGATTATCGCGAACCTTGGCTCGACGGATAGCGTTTTTGATCATGTCGGACGTGATTTTTCGGCTATCAAGGTGCTTGTTGTTGTAGTCGGGAAGATGTTTCTTTAGCCGAATGGAACATTGGTTTAGCGAGCTGATCTTGGCACCATCTTCAAAGTGAAGTAGCAGCCAATATTCGAATTTAGGATTGCTAAGAGCGAATCCGTAATTATCCGCATCCTGCGACCATGTATAGAGTTGCGCCAACTGTTCATCTGTCCATTGGTCCTTGTCTACCACTAGCCACGCCTCGTCTGAGTTCTTCAGGTTTTCCTGCCTGAGGCGGTCTTCCATGCGCTTCATGACTTGGAGTGGTGAGCTATGATGTTTGCTCTTTATGCAGTCCAGGTGGATAACGGAACTATGGTCATTTAGAATGGCGAAATACTGCGGCTCGGTCTTAACCCCTTCTGTCGCAATTATAAAAAGTTTTCGATAACGTCGCTCGCCAAGTGATCTGCGGTATTTACGTCTGTCCGGCGGCATCCGTCATTCCTCACTTTCCTCCGTGAGATGAGGATTGGTGAGAGTGCCTCCCGGCAGAATGCGAGGGATTCCTCCTAGCCGTCCCTGTAGGTAGCTTTTCCGAAGATCCTTGTCGTAACGAACGTCTTTATATTCGCTAAAGGAAAACAGGCTAGATGCGCCAGACTTATCCCTTTCCGCCACCCACATTTCGTCCCGGCGCAGCAACTGCTGATCCATCAGCATAACGTTATGGGTTGTCAACAACAGTTGTTTGCGGGTTTTCGTAGAGCAATTAGCTAGGTATGCTTCAAGTAGTTGCCGGATTAGCAGGGGATGCAGACTGCGGTCAATCTCGTCAATGGCATAGACTTTCGGCGACGTTTGCGCCGAAAGGTCGAGAAAAGCAGGCAGGAGATCAATGACCCGTTGTGAGCCATCCGATTCTTGGTGAATCTCAAACTTGATTTCTGTGCCATCCGATTTCGAATGGAAGGAGATTACTTTCTTTACGACTAACTCACCATCCTTGCGGGTAATCACGAAGAGAGCGTTGATCGGCTCCTCCCTCAATCGAACAGTCATACCTTCTTCTATTTCTTCCTGAAGCATGGTCTTTAAGGAATCGGGAAGTGGGATATTCTCGAAAGGAATTTCTTCACTACCAAGATGGGATATCCCGGTATCGAGCCGTTGCAACATCTCGTTCATAGCCGCGTACAGTAGATGTCCTTCATCAAAGAACTGCTCGAAGGGCTCAAATCGCGAGTCGGGTGCGACCAGAACAAGCGTATTCCTAAACCAGTCATAGATCGGCCTGAAATTGTCCACCTTTTGGGATACGGAATTGGTTAGGAAGAGCTGATTGTCCCGGGTGCCTTCGAAAGCGAATTGTACGAACTTGTCTTTGGCCAGAGATGCACCAAAGTTGGGTTTCCCGTTGAGGCGGTCATAGAGCACTTTCTCGCTGGTACTGGTGATTACCACGAGTCTTTCTTCTAGGACTGCCTTGCGAGTCACTGCAAAGCTGAAGTCGTAGATGGTTTCATCAATCAGCAACTCAAAGGCAAAGCGCGATGGGCGGTTCGTCCCATCCAAGCGGAACGGCTCAAGAGGGATCAGGCTATCGATCCCAGTGCCCTTGACGACCAAGGTCTTGGCAAAATGCAGTGCCTCGAAAAAGTTAGTCTTGCCCGAGGCATTACCTCCGTAAATTGCTGCAACCGGAAGAACTCTCGTTTGGTACTTGCCTAGCTTGGAAACGCGTTTACCATGCTGACGCTCTCGGCTAGCGATCATCGAAAGGCTGGCTTGGTCGCGGAAGGACCTCCAGTTTTTAACGGAGAAACTGATTATCATTTATTCTCTCCTAATCTGGTTTTTTCGTTTTATTACATCAAAAAACTGGAGACTCACTCAAAAAATCTATATAAAAGAGAAAATATCTCTTTGTCTATCCTTAAAAATATACGAATCCTGCTTGACACGCCAAGTGGGGTTTGCTATCACTAGCGGCCATTGCGGGAGGTAGTATATGGAACCTATTGCGGCAACGACTAATCCATTCGGCGGCATCCTTCCCAAGCCAGAGGCTCTCGATCCAGCTCCAGCGGGGTTTGCCGAGCGGCTGCGCGTTTCGCTGGCGGCTTGGCAGGACGAAGGCTACCGGGTCGTCTGGCTGGAGGTCCCGATTGCCAAGGCGGCGTTGATCCCTATAGCGGTGGAAGCCGGGTTTGTATTCCACCACAGCGGCGACGGCTACCTCATGCTGACCTTACAACTCGAAAAAGGCGCGTATGTACCGGCTCACGCTTCGCACTACATCGGCGCGGGCGGAGTAGTGCTCAACGAGGCGCGGGAACTGTTGGTGGTCAGCGAAAAGTACCATCGACGTGCGCCCGGTCCGCCGCGCTACAAGCTGCCCGGCGGCGCACTGCATGCGGGCGAGCACTTGGCCGAGGCTGTGGTACGCGAAGTCGCCGAAGAGACCGGAGTCGAGACCGAGTTCGACGCGCTGGTTTGCTTTCGCCACTGGCACGGCTACCGCTTTGGCAAGTCGGACATTTACTTCGTCTGCCGCCTGCGCCCCCTAAGCACGGAGATTCGCATTCAGGAGGATGAGATCGCCGAGTGCCGATGGATGCCGGTAGTCGAGTATCTGGCCGAGGAAAACGTCAGTGCCTTCAACAAGCGAATCGTCGAGGCGGCACTCAACAGCACCGGGGTGCGGCTGACGGAGATGGAAGGCTACGGCACGCCGGAGCAGTACGAGTTTTTTATGCCGTAGGGGGTGGAGGAGGGCTGAGGGAAGCTGAAGTGATTTACTTAGATAATAAGGCAGATCATTCCGATCTCTGCTGACGATGACGAGGAAGACATCACCGGAATACCGATTGTTCGACGATGCGGAACTGCTGCTGACGACTTACGCGGCTGGTGGGTGATACTTCGACTCGACGATTCCGCCGCCCGCGTCCCCCCACTACCCCGCCAAATCCAACCTATCTAGCACTTCTTTGTTGACCACGTGCTCGGGGACTTGGCCCTGCAAGAGCGCGACGATGCTCTGCGCGGCGACAAGGGCCATGCGCTTGCGGGCGCTTAGGGTCCTAGAGCCGGTGTGGGGCAGGGCCAGCACTTTGTCGCGGCGGACCAGTTCGAGGGATTGGCCTTGCGGCGGTTCAGTAGCTTGGCAGTCGAGCCCGGCCCCCGCTAGGTGCCCGCTGTCGAGTGCGGCGATCAGGGCGGCTTCGTCGACCAAACCGCCGCGGGCAGTGTTGATCAGATAGGCTCCTTCTTTCATAAGGCCGAGGAATTCGGCATTGACGAGGCGACGATTTCCCGTGGTCAGCGGCAGATGCAAGGTAATGGCGTCGGCTTGGGACAGCAGGGTGGCGCGGTCGGCCGGCTCGGCTCCGAGGGCGCGGACTTGCGCGTCGTCGATATAGGGGTCGTGGACGAGAACTCGCATCTTGAAGCCGCGGGCGCGGCGCACGACCTCGGCCCCGATGTGGCCGCAGCCAACTAGCCCCAAGGTCATGGCGCAGAGGTCTTGGCCGACCGGAACGTCGTAGAGGCCTGACGCCTTGACTCGCTGGTCGCCCAACCGGAGCGAGCGCACCATCCCGAGCAGCAGGGCAAAGGTCAGGTCGGCTACGGCGTCAGCCATAGCACCAGGAGTATTGGTGACGACGATGCCGCGCTGAGTGCAGTAGTTGAGGTCAACCTTGTCGAAGCCGACGCCGTTGCGGGCGATGATTTTGAGGTTGGCCGCTTGGTCCATGGTGGCGGCGTTGAGGTTTTCGCCGCCGGCTAACAGGGCGTCGAAGCCGTTTAGCTTGGTGCGCGTTTCCGCGTCGGGCCAGCCGGGTTGGGGGTGCCGAACCTCGATGGCGAAGCCGGTGCGCTCAATAAGCTCGCGGGCTTGGCTTTGGCCTTGAAACTCGATTTCGACGCTGGACAGGATGCGGGGTTGAGCCATTTGTTCCTCTGTATTGATGGTTAATGGTTAGGGGGCGGGTCCCACCCGTCCCAAGGATGCCGGGCACCGGGCACTGCCTCATTCAGCACTAAAGCGGGTGTGTTCGTAGGCGGCGAAGGGGGTGGGGACTCCCAGTTGGTCGGCTAGGTCTTGGAGGAGTTGCTGGTGTTGGGGGCCGATGGGTACGCCGTCGCGGGCGTACTCGCGTTCCCGTTGCCATTCTAGATTGCCGGGCAGCTCGGCGCGGTCGAGGCCGGGAAAGGGCTGCATGTTGCGGGCCGCCGCGACGAACGCGTCCATCTGCGCTTGGAATTCTGCTAAAGGCATAAAAGCGCACACGTCAAAGGCCGCGAGAAAGGCTCCTTGGTTGGATTCCCACGGCGATGTCGGCGGGATAAATTGCGGCAAGTAAATTCCAGCTAGTACGCCGCCCAGTGCTCGGTTTACGGCGCCGACGCCCAACTCCTTGAAGAAGGCGAAGGGGATCTGCGCGAAGAGTCCCTCGCTCCAAGGCAGCATGTGTGCGCCCATGTCGAGCACGAGAGGCGGTTGCTCCCGGTTGGGGAAGGCGATGCTGATCGGCGATGTGGCGTTGACGCCTTTGACTAGCGAATCCGGCGGCAGGTCGTAGCGGTGCGAGGACACCGCGATCCCCACGCAACCGGCCGCCGCGGCGATGCGCGAGTACTTGCCGGCACTGCCGAAGTGGAAGTGGTTGCGGGTGGTCGCGGCCGCTGTGCCGTATTCCGCCGCCGTCTCAGCGGCCCAAGTCATGGCTTGGTGGCAGGGAAAGTGCCCCATGCCGCCGTCGCCGTCATAGACGCGGGCAGTGGTGGTTGCACGGGTCGCCTTTATATTAGGGCGGGGATTGACGCGGCCTTCGAGTATCATGCGCACGTACCCGGGGAGCTGCCAGGTGCCATGGCTATTGACGCCGCGTAGGTCGGTGGCCGTCAAGAGGTCGGCGAGGAACTGGGCGTCTGTGGGGTTGGTGCCCGCTTTTTGGCAGCAGTCGGCGGCAAGTTGGTGCAAAGCAGCGGCTGGGACGCGGATGCCGGTGGTAGGTGGCGTATTTCCCATGATGGCTCTCTGGTTAAAATAAAAAAGCGAATTATATACGGATTTGGGACTAAGCGTGTCAAGCCGCCGCAGCGGCTTAATGGAGCAAGGGAAATGGCCTACGATCTGTTGTTAAAAGGGGCGCGAGTGATAGATCCAGCGCAGGGGGTGGATGGAATCCGCGACGTGGGGATCGTCGGCGAGCAGATCGCCGCGGTGGCCGAGGAAATAACGGCTCCAGCGGCCGAGACGATCGACCTGTCCGGCAAAATCCTGACCCCGGGGTGGATCGATATCCACGCGCATCTCTACGCCGGATGCACGACTTGGGGCATTCGCGGCGATGCGCTGTGCTTGGCTACGGGTGTGACGACGATTGTCGATGCGGGCAGCGCGGGATGGGCCAACTTTGAGGGGTTTGTCGATTATGTGGTTGAGCCAGCGCGGACCGAAGTTTTGGGATTCGTGCATATTTCGGCGATTGGCCTGACCTGCGGGCCGGTAGGGGAGATGATCGACTTGCAGTACGGCGACCCAGAGCGCACGGCTTTTGTGGCTCATCACTGGCCGGAGTACTGCGTCGGTGTCAAGGTGCGGCAGGGTGGTTTCCAAGTTGGCGAGCATGGGACCAAACCCTTGCAGTTGGCGGTGCAGGCCGCCGAGTGGGCGGGGGTGCCGGTGATGGTACACATCGCCCGGGGGGTGCCGATTGTAGAGGTGCTCGCTCTGCTGCGGCCCGGCGATGTGGTGACCCATTGTTATCAAGGTACGGGGGACTGCGTGGTAGATGATTCGGGGACGGTGGTGCCGCAGGTGTGGGAAGCGCGGGAGCGGGGCGTGCTTTTCGATGTAGGGCACGGCGGCGGCAGTTTCGACTACCGGATCGCCATACAGGCACTGGCCGACGGCTTTGTCGCCGACGTGATCAGCACGGATTTGCACGCGCATAGTTGGGACAGCCCGATTGAGAACATGCCGGAGACGGCGTCGAAATTGCTGAATTTGGGCGTACCGCTCGAACGCGTCGTGCAGCAGAGCACGGCCGCGGCGGCCGCCGCCATCGGGCGCGGCGAGGAGCTGGGTACTCTGCGAGAGGGGACGGTGGCAGACCTAGCGGCGTTTGAGGTGCGGGAGGGGACGTTTGAGTTCGAGGATGTGCGCGGTCGGCGCGAGCAGGGCGACCGCAAAATCGAGCCGGTATTGACCGTGCGCCGAGGCCGGGCGCATCGGCCGAAGGACCTGCGCGAGGAGCTACAAGAAGCTCGCGCACGGGCGCACTTTACGCGGAGTCTCACCGGCAAGAACTTTGCGGCCCTAGGTTGGGTGCCGGGTGGCGAGTGAATAGTGCTTAGACCTAAGTACGCGACCCTTGCGGTGCATGGGCCCCTTCTATGAGTGCGGACCGCGGCCCCGCCATGCGGGCGAGACGCCCGCGCACCCAGCGACGGCTCTATGGTCGTGTCCTAGGCTTAGACACTGACGTTCCGCAGGGACAGACACAAGGTCTGTCCCTACGGTGGGCCCGCCGCCCGCGGTGGGCTGAGCGGGTCGAAGCCCACGCATGGGACAACTTCCAATAGGCCGACGGATTCTAACGCCATTGCGTAATATCAGTTAGGTAGTAAAAATTACAACTGACGTTCCGCCGCGTTGGTCCTGCTTGGGTAAGCAAGCCTCCACAGCCGCCGGTTTGACGACCGACCGCTGGTTCCCGCGTACGTGGGAATGACGCCGAGGCCGGCAAGGGGCCGACGATAACGAGCGACTGCGTAGCATCAAATTACAACTGCTACCAAAGGAGTAAAAGGCTTGTTTGAATCAACTGACGATCTGCGTATTGCCCAACTCAAACCGCTAATTCCGCCGGCGATTCTGATAGAAGAGTTGCCCATTTCGGCAGCGGCCTCTCGCACGGTGGCGGCGGCCCGGCGCGCATTGGACGCCATACTGGTCGGCGCGGACGACCGGCTAGTGGTCGTGGTCGGGCCGTGTTCGATCCACGACCCCCAAGCCGCGCTCGAATACGCAGCACGGCTCAAGGAAAAAGCGGCGGCCCTAAGCGACGAGTTGTTTGTGGTGATGCGCGTGTATTTTGAGAAGCCGCGCTCGACCGTCGGCTGGAAGGGGTTGATCAACGACCCGCATTTGGACGACAGCTTTGCCATCAATAGTGGCTTGCGCGCCGCCCGTGGCTTGCTGGTGCGGTTGGGAGATATGGGCTTGCCGGCCGGTTCGGAATTTCTCGATACCATCACGCCGCAGTTTATCGCCGACTTGATTGCTTGGGGTGCTATTGGTGCTCGCACGACCGAAAGTCAGGTTCACCGCGAGTTGGCTTCGGGCCTGTCGATGCCCGTTGGCTTCAAGAACGGGACCGCCGGCAATGTGCAGATTGCCCTCGACGCCATTGGGGCGGCCCGGCACCCCCATCACTTTCTGTCGGTGACCAAGCAGGGCATTGCGGCGATTGTCGGGACGGCGGGTAATGCGAGTTGCCATCTGATTTTGCGCGGCGGCAGCGACGGGACCAACTACGACCACGCCAGCGTTGGTGCGGCCGCGGCCCAACTCCGGGAGGCCAACTTGCCGCATCGGGTGATGATCGATTGCAGCCACGGCAACAGCGCCAAGGATCACAAGCGCCAGCCGGTTGTTGCCCGGGCGGTCGCCGCGCAGGTGGTGGCAGGGACCCAGGATGTTTTCGGGGTGATGCTGGAAAGCCACCTAATGGAGGGCAACCAGAAACAGCAGGCGGGTGCGGGGTTGGTGTATGGGCAGAGCATAACCGACGCCTGCATCGGGTGGGAGGATACGGTGGCGGTGTTGGAGGAATTGGCCGCAGCCGTGCGGACGCGGCGACAAAATGATCAAGCCTAGCTAGCGTGAAAAACCTTTCGCTGCTCTTTTTGTGCGAGGCCCTCTCGCGCACCGCCAGTCTCGTCATGCTCTCGAGCATGGCACTGATCGGCCAGCGGTTGACGCCCAATCCCGCGCTGGCGACCCTGCCGCTGGCGCTGGCCCCGGTGGCCACGATGGTAATGACGGTGCCCGCGGCGCAGCTAATGCAGCGGCGAGGCCGCAAGTTGGGTTTTGCCATAGGAGCTGCGTTGGGCGTCGTCGGGGGCGCGGTGGGGTGCTTGGCCGTGTACCGGGGCCATTTCGCGCTGCTTTGTTTGGGTGGGTTGGGCATTGGTGCGGTCAATGGCTTTGCCACCTATTATCGCTTTGCCGCTGGTGAGGTAGTGGCCGAGGATTTTCGCAGTCGCGCCATCTCGCTGGTGATGGCCGGGGGCGTTGTGGCCGCGGTATCGGGAGCCAATCTGGCGGCGTGGTCGCGGGCGTGGTTTCCCGACTATTTATTCGCAGGCTCTTTTTTGGGGATTGCCGCCGTTCATCTGCTGGTTTTGCCGGTGCTCTATTTTGTCTCTTTTCCCGCGCCCAGTGCCGCCGAGCAGCGGGCGGGCGGACGTTCGCTGCGGGAGCTTGCGCGGCAGGCGGATTTCGCGCTGGCGGTGATTGGGGCGGTGGCTGCTTGGGGGCTGATGTCGCTGCTGATGAATGCCACGCCGCTGGCCATGAAGCGGCATTTGCATTCATTCGCCGATACGGCTTGGGTGATTCAGTGGCATGTGTTGGGCATGTACGTGCCGTCTTTTTTTACCGGACATCTAATCTCGCGTTGGGGCGAGCACCGGATTATGTTTGCCGGCATCGCGTTGCTTGGGTGCTCCATTGCGGTCAATTTGAGCGGTATTGGGCTCTATCACTACACGGTTGGGTTGGCACTCTTGGGTGTGGGGTGGAATTTTCTTTTCGTCGGTTCCACGTCGCTGTTGGCGATGACGCATCGGCCCGAGGAAAAGGCGCGGGTGCAATCGTGTAATGACTTTCTGGTGTTTGGCCTGATGGTGTTGACCAGTTTCGGGGCGGCGCCTTTGGAGGCGACGCTAGGCTGGGACCGGCTCAATCATTTGGCCGCGCCCTTTTTGCTGGTGGTGGCGGTGGTGCTGTGGGTGCTATGGGTGCGGGCGGGCCGGAGCTAGATAGCATCAACCGATTTGGGGCCGATGCGTAACGTCAGTATCTAAGGAGAATTCCGAGATGGCTAAATATCGCGTGGGGTTGATTGGGGCCGGGCGCAAAGGTACGCAGCATGCCCGCGCCTATATGCTCGACGAGCGCACCGAATTGGTGGCCGTGGCCGATGGAGACCCGGAGAATTTGGCGCTGTTGCAACAACGCACGGGAGTGCCCGCTTATGCCGATTATCGCCAGATGCTCGAAAAAGAAGCACTCGACATTGCCGCGCCGATTTTGCCGGTGGGCGTCAACCCGGAGGTCGTCATCGCCTGCGCCCAAGCCGGGGTCAAAGCCATCCTCTGCGAAAAGCCGATCGCGGCCTCACTTGAAGAAGCCGACCGCATGGTCGCCGAGTGCAAGAGTCGGCGCATCCCCTTTGGCGCGGGCGACTTGGACGTCAATCTGCCGGCCTACCAAAAGGCCCTGGCGTTTATAGGTGCGGGCGAGTTAGGGGCGGTCAAGCGCATCACCTTGCTCGGCGGGTCGGGTACGGAGATGTCGGGTGGTGGCTGCCAGCGCTTTACGCTGATGCGCCACTTTGCTGGCTGCGCCGAGGTGGCGTGGGTATCGGGCTGGGTGCGCGACGACCCGCTGAGCGAGCACGACCAAGGCGGGGCTGGGTACGTGCGCTTTGCCAATGGAATTGAGGCGTTTATTTGTCGGGACGAGGATGCGCGGGGCCGCGGCTACGAGGTGATCTGTGAAGACGGAGTCTTCTACTCAGACGACAACCTCGTCGGCTTGTACCGCTGCGTCGAAGGCGATGGGGCGAGTTGGGAGCAGTTGGAAAAAGTCGACGGCGTCTTGCCGGAAGGGCCGATCTACGGCGCAACGCGCGGGTTCGACGCCGAGGGCTGGCGCTGGCCCGGAGACCGCAACAAAGCTAGCTGCAAGGCCATTATCGACGCGCTGGAGCGAGGCGAGGACCCGCCTGGCAGCGGCGAAAACGGCGTCAAGGTTCTCGAAATGGCCATTGCGCTACGCGAGTCGCATCGGCGGGGCTGTGCGCCCGTGGCGCTGCCGCTGGCCGACCGCAGTCTGCGCCTCATTCCCCGCCCCGCACGGATGTACAACAAGAAGCCGATCTTAGGCCACAAAAAGTACATGGAGCAGGTTTTGTCCCATAAGAAGGACTAAGCAAAACAAAACCACTACGAGGCCGATGAGCCACGAAGTTAGGATATGACGTTAGGCAGTCCCCGGCCTTCGCCGGGGCCGGCTCTGCGGCTTCCGCCCACGTCGCCCGGGGTCCTTCCCGCGCAAGAACGTCACCCCGTGCTCCGACACGGGGCGGGAATCCAGTCGCCATGCGGGCGAGACGCCCGCGCACCCAGCGCACCCGGGAGTTCAGTCTGAGCACGGACCGTCAATGGGACTTTCTGGACAGGCCGGACAAAGGATGCGTAACATCAGTTAGGAGCTTAGCCATGGATCACCCTCGTTTAATTCACTACAACGACGCGCATCACTTCCACGCCAAACGACTCGAACCCCCGGCCAGCCGCCACCTCCTGAACTGGCCCGTAGATGAGGTATTGGGCACGGGCGTGGATTTGCTGGTTTTGGGATTGGGTTATAGCGACGTCTTCTTCCATCAGAGCGCGGTCGGCCGCGTGGTAGGGCAGGGAAAAAAGGTGTGGGAAAACTACATCGACTGGCGGATCATGCGGATGGTTGAGGTGGCCAAGGAGTTGGGCACCGACCAACTGCGAGCCGCCATTGAACGCGGCCGGGAGACCGGGCTGAGAGTTTTTCCCAGCCTAAAGCTCCAAGACTCTGCGCGCCCGGGGCACGAGCGCTCGGGGCGGCTCAAGGAACAGTGCGGAGCCGCGGTGTGCATTGGCGACGCCGGCCGGGCCGAGTGGTGTTATGACTACGCGCAAGAAGCCGTACAGGAGGACAAGTTGGCCCTGATCGGCGAAGTGTTAGAAGGCTACCGCGCCGATGGGTTGGAACTGGATTTTTGCTTCGACAACTTCTATTTCAAACAGGATGATATCCAGCAAAATGCGCCGTTGATGACCGAGTTTGTCGCCAAGGTGCGGGCGTTGGCCGAGGAGATCGGTGCGCGGCAGGGGCGCAAAATACCGCTTATGGCGCGCGTGCATCTGCACGAGGAAGACAACCTCGCGGTGGGGCTGGATGTGGCAGCTTGGCTGCGGGCTGGCAGCCTCGACTGGGTCGTCGGTCAGGACGCGAATGTGCTGGTCGACCCCAGTATTCAGGCCCCGTGGCTGGCCGAGGTTGCCGAGAATGCGGGTGCTACCGCGTATTATCGGCCGCCGCGGCGGATTTACGACGAGCGGGTGGGGTTGCCGAGCATTGAGATGTATCGCGCCCTCAGCCAGACCCTCGCTTGGCAGGGCTACGCCGGGCTGTACTTGGGCTATATGCCTTGGCCTTTTGCCGAGCGCGAGTATCAGATCTTGCGCGAGGTGGGCTATCCGCAGGTACACGCTCGGCGCGACAAGCGATACCTGTTGCAGCCGCGCGAAGGGGCCCTCGGCGCAGAGACCTCTACGCCGGAGCGCCAAGTGCCGCAACAGCTCTTGGCGGGCGAGACGATCGCGCTCGACATTTGGGTGGCCGACGATGTGGACAGGGCCCGCCGCGACGGCGAGATGCGCCCGGCCATCTTGACGCTGCGCTTTGCCTTTTTCTGTATTGAGGACGAGATCGAAATGCGCTTTAATGGCCGCGTCCTGTCCCTCGTCGAAGCCGAAATCAGCGACGAGCGCGCCCTAACCATTCCCCTACAACTCGCCGGCAACATGGCGGTGCAGGCTCCGTTGGGTTTTTCCGCCCACTGGTTCCGCTTTCGCTTGGCCCCGGAGGAGGTGCGGCGCGGGGCCAATCGGGTCGAGATCGCAGTGAAGAAACTGGAGGTGCGGGCGGGTTTTGCCCGCAGCATTAATGGGGCGGAGATTTTGGTGCGCTACAAGGACTTTGTGCGTCCCGAAGGTTTGGTGCTAGAGCGGATCGCCCCGCCGGGAGGTTGAGATGCGCGTCAGGGCGTTATCTTGAAATGACGGCTTTCACCGTCCCTATTGGTACTTGCCGCGCCTTTGGTGGTCGCCGAATCTGGAAGCTTAAGAAGCTTCTAATCGCGAGCGTGGTGAATATCACGGATATCCTATGAAGCATGGCGATAGATTTGCCGAGTTCGTGCAGAGCGAATGGGCAAGACGCGACCAATGACATTGCGGATTAAATCGCGATGGCTACGTGAGGCCGATCGAGTTTCCGAGTCCACGCTGCAGCCGGCTGAGGACGAAGCGACTTTGGGAGAACTTTGCATCCACGTTGGTCAGACCTGCCTTACCCAAGCCATTGACAGCGAAACGAATACCCCACGAGACGGGGCCAACCTATCGGCATACAGATTGGCCGAATGGCTAGCGTGGCATTGGTGGCGCTTGCGCTGGGAACCCGTGCGACAGCGCTGCCGAGACGCGGATTGGAGCGAAGCGCATGAGCTAGCCTGTATTGGAGGCGGTTGGCGCTGGCCGAACATCACCATCAAGTCGGATGGCGTTCGCATCGTTTTCGACACAAGGCCGTCCGAAGTAGTGCAAACGGAACAGCTCCACTATACGATGGGCGGTATTGCGACCATTCCAGCTTGGACATTCGAGGAAGGTGTTGATGATTTTGTCGGGTGTGTCCTAACCCGCCTTGCAGAATGCACCTATATGAATACGGACCTGCACACGATATGGAG
>RKRN01000312.1 GCA_007571365.1 Candidatus Latescibacterota bacterium | reverse complement strand
GATCGAAGTAGCGCACTCGGCAGTGCAGCGGCGAGCCGTGGCGCGGGGTCAGCCCGCCCAACATGAGTTGGGTCAGCCCGCCCGGAATGGCCGGGTTGAATGGGTTGGGATTGTCCGACAGCCGGGTGTCTGGCGTCGTGGGGTCGCGGCGCACCTTCTCCATCTGTGCGCGGAGGCGGGCAAAGTCGGCCTGTAGTGCCGCTTCCGGGTAGGTGGGGTCACGGCCTTCCAAGAAGCCGAACCAGCCGCGGTCGGCGTTTAGTCGGCTCAGATCGGCTTGGTCCATCGACCAGTAGTACACCTCTTGTGCGCCCTGCGCGTACTGTGCTGGCCGAAATTCGTACCAGCCTTGGTCCCCATACATCTGCGGGTACATCATCTGCCCGTCGATCTCTTTCCCATTGGCGTTGACTGTGTCGATCATCTGCCGCCACACATCGACGAACTTCTGCTCGCCCGACAGCAACAGCGCGTTGCCAAAGCCCGAAATCCCCAGCCCGTGTGTGTTGCGGCTGGCCAGCTCGCCAGTCTGGGGCACCTCAACGGTAAAGGCCCAGCCGTAACACCCGCCGTACCACTTGCCGTCGCACGCGCCGCCGATGGTCCCATCGAGTCCGATATTGGTGGGGATGATCCCGTCGTTGGCCAGTGTGCGCTGCCGCCAAGCCTCGACGTATTCGAGCACCCAGTCCTTGTACTGGCCTTCGCCGGTCAGCGCGTACGCATTAAGCCCCAAGGCCGTCGCCACCATGTTCTGCGGATGGTCGCCGACGATGTCGGTGTAGTCTTTGAAATGGGCCAGCATTTCCTCGAAGTTGCGCTCGCCGTGCAGGGGTATAAAGCGCTCCTGCACCTCGTCGAGCGGGTCGCCGGCCCAGTCGAGCGCGGTGGCCTTGCGCAGCAGCGGCCCGCGGCTGCCGTTGAACAAGCTCTTGATGATTTTGCGTTCGGGATCGTAGTTGGGAGCCTGCGGGTCGCTGCCCATGTAAAATCCGGCGTAGCGCCGTACCCGCTGCTCAAAGGCGCGCTCGCGTGGGTTCATCAGGCCGTGCAGGTTGAACGTCGTCAGCCCCTCTCCGTTGTGTACCCAGTCGAACATCACTGGGAATTCGCGATAGTACATGCCGTCCCGAGTAAAGGGCACCTCGGTCGTCTTGGCCTCGGTGTACTGCTTGAGATGTCCTTCCCATGCCAACTGACACATATCGTACAGATGGGAGCCGCCGCCCAGTACGTAGAGCACCGGCCAGTGGACTAAATTCTCGATGGCGTCGTCCGGCCCGTCGTTGCCGCCCCAGCGCGGGATGCACTCCAAATAGCCCCGCTCGTCGAAGTACTGGGCGAAAAATTCCGCGCATCCCCTAGTTTGCGCCCGAATCAGCTCCCACTCCATCAGGGCCCAAGCGGGCGGCGGCATCGGAGTGTCAATGGCGATGGCGCGAGGATTTAGATAGCTCATGGATCGCTCCTTTTGTAGTGTTCGAGACCACCTGGCAGCGGCCTAACCGCTGTAATGAGCCTCATGGCCAGCGCAGCGTCAACCAAGCGCCGTCCGTTTCGTTGACAAGGGGCCTGCCGTGCAATATATGTACTTTGCCATCCAGACACAGGAATACGGCGAAAAACATGGCGCAACCGCCCTATCCCCAGCACCTCAATCCCAAACTGACGCCTGCAATCGCCGAGAACGTAGCTTTCTTCCGCCGCGCCCCCTTTCGCGCAAAAAGTCCGCACCACCGGCACCGACCGGCAGAAAATGCTGATGGGTGCTACCGAAAAATGGTAAGGAGGAACCAACCCATGTTGACCCCTGCACAAGTCGAACACTATCACACCGAAGGCTACATCGCGGTGCCCGGCTTCCTCAATGCCGCGCAAATCGCGTCCTTTTTGCGCGAGATGGACGCCGTCAGTGCCGGCAATACGCTAGCCAGCCACGATGTCTCCCGCATGGAGATGGAGCCTAACCAGCCCCCGGACGGGACGCAGGTGCGCCGCTTGTACGAGCCTTGCAGCCACTACGAGGTCTTCCGGGAATTTTCTCAATCAGCGCGGCTGCTCGACGCAGTTGAGGCCCTGCTCGGCCCGAACTTGGTCTTTCACTACAGCAAGATCAATATGAAACCGGCTGGCGTCGGCTCGCCCGTCGAGTGGCACCAAGACCTTTCCTACTACCCGCTGACCCATCGCGGCTCGGTGAGTATCCTCTTTTATCTCGACGACGCGACTGTTGAAAACGGCTGCCTGCAAGTCATTCCCCGCCGCCATCAAGACGAGTTGCTGTCGCACAGCACCGACGGCTTTTTCCAAGGCCGGGTCACCGAAGTGGTTGAGCAATCGCTAGCCGTGCCGATCCCCGGAGAAGCGGGCACGGTCATCTTCATGCATGCGATGACCCCCCATGCTTCCATCGCCAATGTCTCCGACACGCCGCGCCGCACCCTTATTCTCAGCTATCGCGCCGCCGATGCGTTTCCGATTTACACCGGCGAGATGACGTACAAGACCGAAGCCAATGCGCGTCTAGTGCGCGGCCGGATCCCACACGCCGCGC
>RKRN01000272.1 GCA_007571365.1 Candidatus Latescibacterota bacterium | reverse complement strand
CCACTCACCCGGTCGTACCGCACCGCGGGCGTTAGACGGACCGCTCCCCAGCGCGACGATTCCGCTCGCTCCGCCATCTGTTCCGCCTGCACCTCCGTCTGTTCCGCTTCCTCTCCAATCAACAAACGGGCGAGAAACCCCGTGGGCTGGAAAGCCTTTTCTAACGGTACAGTGCTGTCGATAGTCGCATAAGCGGCTTGTTCACGCGCCGACAGGGGCACCTTGTCGGCCAGCCGAGCAAAGGAACTGTCTTGGGCCACGGCCAGCGAATCGACCCGCAGCACTTCCTCGCCGGCGTAGAGCGAATCGGGCATAGCGACATTGACTTGGTAATCGCTCAGCCGCGTTATCACGTTGTATTTAATCGCCGGGAAACGCAGCCCCACCATGCTGATTTTTATTGCCATGGAGGCCCGGTAATCAACCGGCAGCCACACCCCTCCGGCAAAGCCGCGGAACTGTTGTTGGTAGGCAAAATCCATGTGCTCAACCAAGGGCAGGGGAACGGCCGAAGTCGTGGTCGCCCGGCTAGGTGCTAGTGCTACTTCGAGCAAGGCGAAATCCTCGTCCAACACTGCAATGCGACCGACAAAAGCGGCTTGCAATTTGTTTTTTGGCTCAACTGCAATATCGAATACCACCTGGTCGTCTAAATAGCGCCGGCCCACTAAGCGGAAGCGGTAGTGCTTGAGGGCGTCGGGATGGGTCGGCCCGATCAGCGTGTGCTCGATAAAGGGAATATCGTCGTCGTAGAAATTGGTAAAGCCTTCCAAGGCCGAGGTGTATTCTTGGTGAGAAGCCAAATTTTGAGTCACGCGATTCGACTTGACCACTTCGCGCAGCCCCCGCTCCCGCTCCCAGTAAATCTCCGCGGCCATTTCGCCGATCGAGACGATGCCTTCTTCGTTTTCCAAAACTCGCCGGGAATACGCTTGGGCCTGATAGCTAGCCAAGCTGGGCCGCCACACCTGTTTGCGGCGAATGACTTGGCGCATGATGTGCTCGGCTGAAGTTGCGGCCGTTACCACGATGGGATCGAACAGAAGGGGCACTGGCGTCAAGGCGAAATCGATTTGCTCGGCCGGGGCTGTCAACACGCGCTCTTGGGAGACGTAGCCGATGTAACTCACCTTCAAAGTAGCCGGTAACTGCTGCACCTTGAGCGAATACTCGCCCTCGTCGTTAGCGATAGTCCCGCGATAGGTGCCGACTAACTGTACAGTAGCCGCTGGCAGGGCCTGCCCGGTGGCCGCGTCGACGACAGTGCCATGCACCAACCCCGGCTGGGCTTGGACTGCGGGAGCGGCCCATAAGGCCGCCGAGATGGCCGTCGTCAAAAGCAAATTCGCGTTGCGCATGGCATTTTCCTTTGGGATAGTCGGCTCGTTCATTCGTGGTGCAGTGCCTCGACCGGCCGTATGCGGCAGGCCAACCGCCCCGGGTACAGGCTACACGCGATCACGAGGCCGTAAATCACCACAGCCGCGAGGGCCAAGCTAAGCGCGTAAATCCCGCCGGTGTATTTGAGCAGCCCCATCAGCGGGAGTTGCGCGATGACCAGCAGGCCGGCGATTACGCCAAGGCTGGCGACCACCAGTATCTCGCCCGTCAACTGCGCGTAGATACTAGCCGCCGACCCGCCCAAGGCCCTTCGCAAGCCGATTTCCTCGATTCGCAGCGTCGTCCGTTGCCACAGTACGCCGCTCAACGACAGCGCCACCATGCCCATCACCAACACCGCGACGACTCCAAGGGCAAACAGAGGCACTAGCGTCAGCTTGAACGACGAAGCGCGATCTTCCGCTAAGGTCGTAATGTCGACCCTGTAGCCCGGGGCCATGGCCTTGAGCCGCTTGTCGATTTGCTCTTGGGCCGCCAACGGCGTACCGGTACGCACTTTGACCAAAAAGTGGCCGCGATTCTCTTCTTCGCTCTGACGAGTGAACGTGAAGAAACCGGGATCGGCAAATTCCCCGCTGCGGCGATAGTCGGAGACTACGCCGATAATCCGTGCGTTAGAATTATGCCACTCTTCAATCTGCTGGCCGATGGGATCTTCTTGGCCAAAGAGTGCCTCGCTGAGCGGCTGGGTTATCACGATCGGCTCCCAGTCTAGGGCCGCGTCCTCCTCGCTAAACCACCGCCCGTTGACCACATTGAACCCAAGCGTCTGGTGGAACTCGTCGGAAACAGAGCCGTTGGAGACAAACCGTCCCTCTACCCTAAAGAGAGCCTGCATACCGAGCTTATAGGGCAGAGCCATGTAATCCGACGAGGCGACCTTCTCAACCCAGTCAAACTCCCTCAAGGCCAAATAGACCTGTCTGCGGCTAGGTATTTCCGCCTCGTCGTCCATCTGCATACTCTGATCCGGATGGAAGCCTACGACCCATCTATTTTCATAGGAAAATCCGAGGGGCCGCCGATAATTGCCGATTTTGTCCACGGCGAGCGAGACTGTGGTAAAGACGAGTAAAAAAGAAATGAAGATCTGGAGGGCGGTTAACGCGTTCGCCCTTTTGCGGTTCCAGACTATCTTGCAGAGATGGCGTATCATTGCTTCCTCCTTCTGAGAGCCTCGACGATATGGAGGCGCGACATTTTCCACGCCGGATAGACGCCAGAAATCAGACCGAAGAATAGGGTCATCACTAAGCTGAAGAAAAAGATGCGATGGTTTAGGTGGAATTCGGCGTATGGCACAATGTCGCTGGCACCGAGTAGCTGTAAAACGAAGAAAGTAAGTGCTAGCCCCATGGCACCGCCCAAGAGCGTGAGAATCACGTTCTCCACCATGAACTGTCCCACTAAGGTGCGCGCAGACCCGCCAAATGCCTTGCGTACCCCAATCTCCGAAGCGCGTTCCAAGATGCGAGTGGTGTTGATGTTGACTAAGCTGACCACCGGCAGGAGCATGAAGAGTAGGGAGAGAACGCCAATCAGCACTATGAACCCACGGTTCGTTATCATGCGAAAGGCGAATATGCCAGCCAGAGCACCTTCTAACAGCGTTGAAGGGGCACCAGAAATGCGGTTGAACTGATCGGGATTGGGATATTCAACCCGGGTGAGCACATCGGCGAATTCCTCTTTGATGCGCGGTATGGCAGCCGCACTGGGTGCCAAGATAAGTGCCTGATAGCCACTAAATATCGAGTCGTAGCGCCGATACGCATCTGTTTTTTGGGCACTGACGGGCACCCAGATATCGGCAAAAGACACCATGCGGAATTGCGGCACATTATGCACGACTCCTACCACGCGGAACGATTGTTCCTCGAGCTCGATGTACTGGCCCACGGCCTGCTCTCCCCCCCAAAACACCCGGCGCGTCTCCTCGTTGATCACGGCCACTCGTTGGCCCTCTTCTACCTCCTGTGCGGTATAGGGACGACCTTCAAGGAAGTCGAATTCGAGAATCTCCCAGAACACCTCGTCCGTGTACTTAGTCTGGGACTCGATCTTTTCACCTTGGCGGAATGTCGCTTCTGTGGATGATCCACGCTCGGAAATAGACACCTTTTCCGCTTGGGTCAGTGAAGACACATACCGCTTCAAAAAGGCGTAGCTAGGTGAGTTGACCATATAGCCCTTCTTCTCTGAGTTTTCCCCTTTTATCGACTGTAGAATGAGCATCCGATCCGCCTGGGTCTCCGGCGGGAAGGAGCCAAAGACGTGGTCGAACAAGGCCGTCGCCACCATCAGCACCATGAGCGTAAAGCTGATGGTAAAGAGGCTAATGCAGGTAAAGACCTTGCGCCGCAATAGGACCTTGAGCGCCATTTTGGTGTAGTTCTTCAGCATGATCGCCTCCTTTCACTGGACCTGCCGCCCGTCAAAGAGCCGCACCGTGCGCCCGGTGCGGTCGGCCAAGCGTTGGTCGTGCGTCACCATGACGATGGTGGTGCCCTCGTCGTTGAGCTGCTGCATGATGCCCATGATTTCGTCGCCCATCTGGCTGTCCAAATTGCCGGTCGGCTCGTCGGCCAGCAGGATGTGCGGCTGGGCGACAATGGCCCGAGCCACGGCCACGCGCTGCTGCTGCCCGCCCGACAGTTGCGACGGAAAATGCCGCACCCGCGAGCTCAGCCCCACCCGCTCCAGGGCCGCCAGTGCCATCTCGCGCCGCTTCTTACCCGACAACCCGCGGCGATAGAGCAGGGGAATTTCCACGTTATCGACCACGTTCAAATCGGCGATCAGGTGGAAGCTCTGGAAGATGAAGCCGATCTCCTCGTTGCGAATGCGCGCCAAGTAGCGGTCGGCATAGGAATGGATGGGGCGTCCGTTCAGGCTCAGATCGCCAGCGGTCGGTTCGTCGAGTAGGCCGATGACGTTGAGCAGGGTGCTCTTGCCCGAGCCAGACGGCCCCATCACCGAGATGAACTCCCCCTCGTCAACGGCGACGTTGATATTGCTCAAAGCGAGCGTCTCAACTTGCTCGGTGCGGTACACCTTTTCGATGCTTGCGAGTTTGATCATGACAGCCTCCTTGGCTCGGTCTGTGGTCTGTCGCCGCCGCTCCACCCGATGGTGGCGTGGCATCTCATTGGATCGGGACTTCGTTTAGGTGCAGGTAGTCTTTTACATCCGAGATGATTACTTCGTCGCCCTCTAATAGCCCCTCGGCCACCTCGTAGTACTCGAAATTGGCAAGGCCAATGCGCACCTCGGTCTTTACGGCGGTTTGGCCGCGCACCACAAAGACCTCGTGCCGGCCCGCCCGCCCGTTGACAAACGGCCCCCGTTTGAGGCGCAGGGCGCGGCCCTTGCGGGCAGTGACGATATAGGCATCTACCCGCTGGTTGGGCCGCAACAGCGCGTGCGCTGAATCTTCTAGTTCGACCTCAAGTTGGATGACCCCGCTGTCAACCGTGGGCAGGATGCGGGCGATGTGGCCCTTGACGTATTCTTCCTCATTGACGCGCAGGCGCACCCACAGCCCTTCTTGCAGCCGACGAGCGTGGATGTCGGAAACGGTGACATCGACGCGGAACGAACTGAGGTCGGCGATGCGGGCGATTTCCTCGCCTTGGCTGATGGGAGCGCCGACCGCTGGCGCAATCGCGGTGAGCACGCCGTCTCTATCGGCGCGAATGTGGGCGCGTTCCAAGCGCCGCCGGGTCTCCTCGCCCTCGCGCTCGAGGATGTTCATTTCCAAGCGCAGGGCCTCCAACTGGGCTTGCGTGGATTCGACGAGATTGTGGCGGTCTGCGTCGAGTTGCTCCAATTCAATGGCGGCGCGCTGTTCTTCGAGGTGCGCTTGGCTCAGCTCTTCTTGGGAGACTGCGCCAATACTCTGCAACTCGCGGTACTGGGCGGTGCGGGTCTGGAAGCGCTGAAATTCCAAATTTTTCAGCCGCCAGCGCGTGTCCAGTTCGCTCAGCTTTTTGCGCGTGTCCAGTTCGAGTTGGGTGCGGCGATTCTGCTTGAGGGCCAATTCTTCGGCCCGTTTCTCGACGTCGAGCCGGGCGGCGTGCAAGTCCAGTTCGACGATGGGTTGTCCCTGCTGTAACAGGGCGCCCGGCTTTTGCAGAATGCGCACCAGCCGCGTATTGATGGAGCTGAAGATGATCTGCTCAAATTGGGGCACGACTGTGCCCGAAGCGGTAATCGTCTCTTCCACGGCTCCCCACTGCACCTGCGCGGTGCGGATGCGGTCGGCGTCGAGTGCGGGTCGGATCCAACTAGGCAACCAAATAGAGAGCCATAAAAGCGCAGCCAGCCCCGCCACTGAATAGGCAATGCGCTTGTTGCGCTGGCGTCGTAGGAAGGCAGGGTCTATGGGGCGGTCCATTGCGTTCACGGTTCATACCTCCTGTTGGCCATTTTCTACGCAAATTCCGTGCCAAACAGACAAGTTATTGTTTTTAATTGATTTATTGATTTTGGCGACCGGGCATTTTCGTCCGCTTTTGAACACGCACTGTTCATTTTCGGACAGTCGCAGCAAGTCTTGGGGGGAGGCTTCGCCGAGTGCGCCTTGGGTACGACCATGCGGGCGAGACGCCCGCGCACCCGGTGCCCGCGGGAATCTACTGAGGAACAACAAAAACGGCAGTACGCTGGGCTAGGTCGGCAAGATACGTCACCCCGTGCCCCGACCCGGGGCGGCGTGGTTAGCCACGAACTGGACCCTGCGTAACGTCAGTCAGTTAGAAGAATGCTGGCGATGGTGCGCGGCCCGTTTGGGCGGCTCGACATTGAACTTGAAAGAGGGTAGGGCTAAAATCTCCAGTTGGTCGCGTCCTTCGGTGACTTGGACAATCGCGTTCAATGGCACTTCCTTAAATACCTGCTCCCGGCCACTTTGCGGCCAAAAAACCACGAGTTGCGTCACCCGCTCGGCTGAACCCAACCCCACGTACTGCCGCAGCGGGTTGCCGCCAAAACTGCCGCCGCTGCCGACCCAGCGGTACAGCGACCGCCCTTGGCTTCCCTCCACCACATCTACTCGTAGCTGCGTCCCGACGCCCGACCGATTCGACGCCACGCCCACCACCTCGACCGCCAGCCAGCCGTGCCCAAACCCCGGGTTCTCGTATAGCACATCGGCGAATCCGTCGCCGCGGTAGGCGCCGCCCATCTGCTCAAACAAGTCTAGATCGCCGTCGTGGTCCACGTCGGCAAAAACGACCCCATGCCCCTTCTGCAGGTGCCCCAACCCGCTGGCAAAGGTCGCATCGACAAAGTGCTGGCCCGCTTGGTTCCAATACAGCACATTGGGCATCAACTCGGCGTAGTCGGTGTCGCCGGTGCCCAAGTACACATCCAAAAAACCATCGCCATCCACATCGCCGAAATTGGCTCCCATGGGTTTGGTCGGCTGGGCGAGGTGGCGATCTTGGGCTAGGTCTGCAAAGCCGCCGTGCCCATCGCCGCGATACAGCCGCGCCTGTTCTACGGACACCGGGTAGCCCAAGTGCGCGGCGGCGATGTCGGCGATGGTGGCTGCGTATGCGGCGACGAATAGGTCGAGATGACCGTCGTTGTCGAAGTCCCAAAACCAAGCCGGGAAGCTAGCCCGCGGCGCGACGACGCCGGTGGCCGGGGCCACATCGGTGAAGGTGCCGTCGCCGCGGTTGTGAAAGAGCCGGTTGGGCTGCCCTAGGTTGGATACGTATAAATCCGGCCAGCGGTCCCGGTCGTAGTCGCCCCAGACGACCGCTTTGGCGTGGGCGTATTGGGCGACGCCCGCGGCGGATGCTACATCGGTGAAGGTGCCGTCGCCGCGGTTGCGAAAGAGTTGGCTAGGGGCCACAAAGGTGTCGGTGGTTTCATTGCCGATGTAGAGGTCGAGATCGCCGTCGAGGTCGTAATCGGCCCAAGCGGCCGTTTGCGTTGGGTAGTGGTCTTGTCCTAAGCCGGCGGCAAAGGTTGCGTCAAAAAAGGTGCCATCGCCGGCATTCCGCAGCAGCGAATTAGGGTGCTGGCCATGCTCGCCGAACCAAGCTCCGCGCAAGACTAAGAGGTCGAGGTGGCCGTCGTTGTCGTAGTCAGCTTGCACCAAATTGAGGCCGCCCAACAGCCCGTTGAGGTTGGCCGCCGCGGTGTGGTCTGCAAAGGTGCCGTCTGCGCCATTGCGGAAAAAGCGCAGTTGGCCGGCCAAGTCCGAGGTCGAGACGAAGAGATCGAGATATCCATCGCCATCGAAGTCGTCGGCCACAGCCCCGCCAGAGAGGCTGAAGGTGTCCAGCCCGAGCGCCGGAGCCACATTGATCCAGCGCGGAAACGCCGCTTGAGATTCAAAGGCTTGAGGGGGGATTCGGTGAGCGGGCGGCACCTTTTCGGGATACTGCCCCAAGGTCATATAGGCGATGTTGAGCAGCCAGCGAGCACTTAGGCGGAGGCGCTCCTCTGCGGCGGGATTATCGAGCACGGCTTGGAAATAGGGGATGGCTTGGCGCGATCCTTCCGGGAGCGTATGGAAACCACCGGGGCGAATGGGCAGGATGCAGTGATCGGCGCTGGGGTTGAGGACGCAGTTTTGGGTTTCCCCCAAGCGCAGCCACGCCAGCCCTAGGCGAAAGTGTATCTCATGGACTACTTGAGCAGGGACCGAGTGGTGGCCCGCGAGCATTTTTTGCGCCGCGGTGAGATGGTCTATGGCGCGGCGTTCCCGCCCTAAGAAAAGCTCGGCGATCCCCAAGCGGAACTGGAGACCAATGCGGTCTTGCGGCCGGGCCGCGGCGGGCAGGGCCTGCAACTGGTCTGCTAGCTGGCGTAGCTGCCCTTCGCCCTGATAGGGATTGTCGTACAGGTCTTGCGTGCGAATCTCCGCCAAGAGGGCCACCATTTTGCGATGGCTTTCCTGCTGCGAGAGCGAGGCGGCGTGGCTGTCTGCCAGCGCCGCTAGCACTAAAAGGGGCAGTACATAAGGCATGAGCGCGTTTTGTTGGATGCAGGTCGTATGAATGTGCGCCATCTGTGCCTTTGCGCGTTGAGACAATGATAGACTAGCACTACCGATCCCACGGAAACGCAAACGTCGGCCCGTTGGCATACCGCCGCATCCCGATCACCAGCGTCGCTCCGGCCCCCGGCGCCAGCTCCACGGCAAAGGACGAGTCGTCTATCGCGGTTTCCTTTTCCCCCACGCGTACGCTCGTAAACTGGTGCTCGGCATAGGCACCGCCTTGGACGATTGCGGTGCGCCCGGCCACGGGGTCTGTGTTTACCAGCGTCAGCGTCATGGAGCCTGCGCTTAGCTGTTCCACGAGCGCCCCCAC
>RKRN01000103.1 GCA_007571365.1 Candidatus Latescibacterota bacterium | reverse complement strand
TCGCCGCTAAAGGCGTCAAAGGTGAACAACAAGGCCATCAGGCTGAGTAGGCCGCCGATGATGAAGACCCAGTCAATGGCTTGAGTCTCCAGCAGTTGGCTGGCCTTGGGCGCCCAGATGTCGATGATGTCCCAATAGATGAGGACGAAGGGCGGGTAGTATTTGATGCCGTTATAAGTAGTTTTTGCGCCATGGGTCCGCAGCCTTTCGGGTAGGGCGTCGTTGGCTCCGGTGGCGCAGAACATGAGGGGACTAGGTTTTTTGTAGATGTAGTCCTGTGCGCCATGGAGGATCAGCTTCCACAGGCCCTGTTGGGCGTTGCGGCGGCCGATTTCTTGCTCGGTTTGAACCTGCTCGAGATAGTGGGCGCGGCGGAACTCGTAGGAGCCACCGACAAAGCTGAGGGCATTGAGCACCATCAGCCCCACCGTCAGCACCAACGCCAAGCCAAAGCGCAGGCTGAGGAGGTGGTCGATGAATTCGCGTTTTACAATCGCGGCTAGCATGGCGAGGTCTTTTTGCTTGAAGTGGTTAGTCGCAACTGACTACAGGCCACTCCACTCCTTCATATCGCGTCATAGTGGGCAAAGAGCCGATTGATGAGGACAAAGAGCCCGGCCGCATATAGTGACAGCGCGGTCAGGGCCGGCAAGGCATGGCGCAGGCTGTCGGCGACCGTCCAGCCGCGCTCATGGAACCGCGGCAGGTCGCGCAAGTCAGCGCGGAAGCCATCGTCATCGTTGAACCACTCGCGGGAGCCAAACGCATCGTGGTCTTTGAGGAAGGTGATGATCTGCTCGCGATAGGTACGCACTTGTGCGATGAAGTCGTCGTATTCGCGTCGGTGGGTGCCGGCGAGCAGGCTGGCGGCTTGGGCATAAGCACCGGCGGGCAAGAGGCGTTGGAATTGGTCGTTGAGTCGTCGGATGCGGCGAGGAAAATCTTCGACGAGCGGGGCTTTGGCGTGCCAAGCCTGTTGCGCGTATTGCAAGCGCAAGTGCTCACCGACCCGGACGATGTCTTGGAACTGCGCCAACGCAGGCGAAGCGGCGACATTAGATAAATAGAGTTGGGGCGTCTGGCCATCTCTCATAGAGTAGGCTTTAGTCCCTTTAAAAGCGGATAGGGTTCCGCGCCCCGGCCTCGGCTCGAGTCGCTCGAGCATATCTATGGGGTAGTAGTCAGTCTGGCCGTGCGTCCGGGTAAGGGCGAGAACCTCCCGGTCGAACTCCTCCCACACTTGGACGGCCTTATGATGGGCTTCGGCGTACTTCTCGCCCATGTTGGCTTGCTCGTTGAGCCAAGACGCGATGCTATTGGGCAGTACAATCGCCAGCAAGGCCCACGCGAACAATGCACCGATCAAGCTGGTCTCAGAGCGGTGCGTGGCGCACGAGATCGCCAGTCCTATCAGGTAGAACACCTGCAGATACAGCAACGACAGCACGAACAGGAGCCCCAACCGCGCCCACTCGCCGAGGCCAAGGCGGATGTGCTCCGTGCCCAATAGCAAGATCGTCAGCAGGATGAAGCCCAAGGTGGTGGGAATGGCCAGCGTGGTCAGGCCGGCGAGGACTTTGCCGGCGAGGACTTGGGCGCGGCTGACATTGGTCGTCAACATCAGCCGTAGGGTGCCGTCCTCCTTCTCGCCGGAGATGGCTTCGCTGGCGAGAAGAATGGCTAGCAAGCTGAAGACAAGCTGGAAGATATATACCATGTCGAAGAAATCAAAGATGGCGAGGTAGGGATTGCTCGACTGGAAAGGGGAGACTTCCTCGGCTTGGTAGGGGACCTCGAAGAGGAGGACTTTGACGGCGTGTCCCAACTGTCGTTCATCCCCTTGAGAGAACACCGCTAAGGGACGAGGAGTGTGCAGCGCACGCGGAGTCGCCTTGGACTTGGACTGGAAGATCATGTGGAACCAGTCGCTGCCTAAGACTGAATAGTAGGTGATTTCGTGCAGTTTGCTATTTTCAATCGCCCGCTGGGTGAGGTAGTTGGCCTTTTTTTGAACATAGGTCTGCGTCGTGAGTAGGCCATTGGCGATGATGAGCACGACCACGACTATAGTACAGGCGGCGAAGCGCTGGCTGAGTAGATGACTGAGCATCTCTTTTTGGAATACAATTCGTACCACGGCTTATCTCTTAGAGAGTGATTTATTGGTCAAGTGGGGCTTTGTTACATGAAATCCGTGTTAGGGTCTTGCAATGCGCCAGGCTCTCCGGTTAGATTGGTTCGTGGTTTCCATCAAGAAACATGTTCCTTTCTCCCCAAAGTGCTGAGCAAAATATCGGGCGGTTCACCCTCGGTCCAGTCGAAACCGGTGTATCGGGTCAAAAATGGGTCGTCGTATAATCGGGCGTTGGTCGCTAGTGGTAGCCTGACGGTATGGGTGGACGATGGTTTGTGGAAGCAATGGGTAAAAGGCAGCGGCAAGACTATCTCCTCCTTTTTCGACGACTAGGTATGATAAACCAGTGTGGCGAGACGGCGTCACATGACTTGTAATAAAAACGAATGCGGTACGCCGCTGCTGAAAAACGCCTCTATGGGGCGCCATATAGTG
>RKRN01000088.1 GCA_007571365.1 Candidatus Latescibacterota bacterium | reverse complement strand
AGGAAAGGGGGAGAGGTGCTTTCGTTCCCCCTTCCTCTTAGGAAGGGGGCCAGGGGGTAGGTCCTCCGCCCTCCCAGGAAGGATCCACCTTTTTCCGTGGAGTAGGCCGAATCACTCAACAGCTTCTAAACGAGGTCCCTGAGATGGCAGGCGGTGCCGAACTTCTCGACCTGCCAAGGTGCTTCATCGCCGATCCGTCGCCGCAGCCGAATCATCCCCGGCCCAGCCGAGCGGCGGCGAATGGCTGCACCGGATTCCCGGATGATTCGCTCAACCACCCTGTCCCAACTCCGGCGATTGGGGCCGGACGAATCGGGCTTCGCTGTGGCGTAGGCATTCTCCGTATGCGAGAGAATGCGCCGCACATCGCTCGATTTCGGCAGCGACCTGCCGCCTCTGCTCCAAGGCGTTAGAACTGCAAGGGGATGGGAATCCAACATCTGTTCCCAAACCCTTGGTTCGTCGGCGTTTTCCGACCCGTGATGCGGAACCTTGTATGCTGCTGCCCTGCCAACCGGGCGTTCCGAGTCGCACACCATGGTCGCCCAACCGCTTCTATTGAGATCGGCACCGAGGAGCAGGGCGAAATCTTTGGCATCAACCCAGAGCGCAACGGCGGCTTCGTTGGGCGAAAGGCTTCGAATGCGACTTTTGTTATTGCCACGGCTGGGGATCGTCTCTTCGACAGCCCCTAGAAAACGCTGGAAGACATCGTCACCGGGCGAAAGCGACCAGATACGGCAGGTTTCCCGCTGAAATACAACGCGGTTGGCGATCGCATGTGTCGCTTTCTTCCCCGTGCTATCGAGATGCGAAAACACTGAGTGAATCTCGCGCAGCCCGGAACCAATGGAGGAGAGATGACGGCCTTGGATGGCTTGGACCAAAGCAAGAAATTCCTCTCTGCATAGGGCAGCCGCACAGCAAAAGGCGGCTTCGGGACACGTTTCGACCATTTGCGCTAACCCGCGTATATGATCGTCGTGCCAATGCGTCGCCACAATCAGCCTGACAGTTGCGGCAGGGTCAACGCCGATACTCTCCAAATATCGCAAGGCCTGCGGGCATCCATCGGCATCAACGCAGGAGTCAATGACCACCCAAGATCCGTTGCCGATATGTAGGACGAGGCTTTCTCCATAACCGGGGCCGAAAACCGTGAATTCAAACTCGTCGTCCGCTGGCGACCCTTCCGCCCTCGTCACGGATTGAGTGCTCGAGCCATTTTCTTCGCCCACTTCCGCCCTTCCTCAAAGTCGGCGGCAGTCATCCTAGGCATATCGCGAAACACGATCTGCGAGACACGCCGTTTCGTTCCAGATGCCGAACGTTCGTAGCCGATCACCCAGGAGAAGATGTCGCCCTCGCGCATCTTGCGGGCATCGTTCTCAGAAATTTCTTCTAGCGGAATCGTCGCTTCTTCATCTGCATACCTTGCGCCGGCAGTCAGATCGAGCAGGTTGGCCACAAATTCGTCTTCGCCGATTTCCACGACATAGCCTTCCCACTCCTGTAAGGCGTGGAGCGTCGGCGACGATGACCTGTACGCTGGCGGGTGCGGAAAGTCCAGAACCCGGGGGTGTATCATTCCGTCTTCTTCAGGGTCTGCCAGCATCAACGGGCCCCCGTTTCCCAAGTCTTGGTCGGGGACGCTTGTCGTCTGGGAGTCGGCCTTCCGCTCCATTGCTCGATGGACGGCCCGGTTCACATTCTTCAAGAGGTCAAGAGCGGCATTCTCATCGACGCCGCTGTGGCCTTCCGGCGCCTTGGCATGTTGCACCGCTGTGGACGGAATCGCTTGGGACATGCCTATTTCTCCTTTGCCTTGGCCAAGGACATGATGTGATCGATGATCTCGTCGCTGAGCCGCAGGGACATGTTGAAGTGGTCGCCCAAGAGCTTCATCAAGTGCTCGGCACTTCCCACCTCCGCATTATCGCTGGAATAGTGATCGTTGACTTGGACGTACACTCCAACTCCCCCGGCAATCCGGGCGGAAGGCTCCACCGTGACGTTGATCTGATCTCCCGATGGCCTTCCCTCGGGGGCCAGTTGCGACATCTTCAGCGACGTCATTCCTCCACCCTTGCCCGATAGATCGAGCTTCTGCGCCCATTCCCCCCACGGTTCCACCGGGGCTAGGAACCTGCCGATTCGATCCCGTTCCGCCAGATCGCTCACCCGGAAATGGACCCAGCGGTTGATTCCGAACGCCTTGAGGGGGGTATGATACAGATATTCCTTGAAAGTCCGCATCACCAGATCGCACAAGCGAACGTATGGTGCCTGCGAGGTTCCGACGAAGAACCGGTCCACCGTAACCTGTAGCTGAAGCCAGTCCGTCTCAAAGGCGGTCACCTGCTGATGAGCCCCCCGCAAGTCGGCACTGTCTGCGACGCGCTCCGGCAAAAGGCCGTGCAGTGCAAACCAAGCTGGCGTGAAAATCGCCGGGTTGAAATCCCCGAGCAGAACGACGCTTGCGCTGCTGATCTCCGGTTCGATCCTCATATCATCCGTCCTTACTAAACCTAAGTTGGTGTCGTGCGCGGTCGCGTTGCGAATATAGCGCATCTACCCCGTCCGCGCCGCCGTCAAGATAATCCGCAGGGCCATCAGTACGCGGCGCGGCTGCGGGCGGTGCTGGACCATGCCCAACCAATAGGCCGCTTCCTCGCGTCCCAACGCCTCAATGCCTTCGGCCACCGCCCCAAGCGTTCTCCCCGGCGAAGTGTCGGGCATGTCCTCTTTCTACGGCTGTTAAATGGCCTTAGCAACCTGCGTTTTTGCGGGAGAGACTCCCTCGCTCCGAAACGCTTTAGCACTTCTGAAGCAAATGTTTATTCGCCGTTAAAACCGCAGCTCCCAACCCTCTGAAATCGCCATCGTTTGTGATTAGTTTCATTTCCTTTCGTTTACACAGTTCCGCTATAATGGCGTCATTAAAATCGGCTCCACTGGTAGCATAATTACAAAGCAAATCGCTCATCTTCAAGATTCCAAAACCACTTTCTACCTGTGAACAATGCTTCAGGACGCGCTTAGCATCAGCAGCAATATCTTGAGCAACTGATTTGAAACTTGAACTGTTGCAAAATTTTTTGAATTCCATTAGCGGTGCTACATTTCTCCATCTAATTCTGGCATAAGAATTAATAAACTCCGAAATGACGAGGACATCAATATAAATGCGGCTTTCTGCTTTGAGAATACGTCTAAAGATTCTTGAATAAATTTTCACTCCGCGGGAAGCCTTCGGGCTTTGTGGGCCATATAGATATAGCCATATATTGGCATCCAGAAATAGCTGATCTTGCTCTGTGAATTCATAGCTATCTACTGCTACTATTTTATGCGTCATCACCTTCATCCTCCAGCACTTCCCGTACAGATTGATCGAATCTCTGTGGATCTTTGAAGTATAACTTAGCTGTGTCGACCACGCGCTTCAATAAAGCTATATCATCCGGCTGTATATCAGCTACTCTTAGCAAAGAGCGAATTTGCTGTTCATCAAATGTTCCGTACAATTGACCTATCGCGGTATTCAGAAAAGCTGAGGTCAACATAGTAATATTGCGAAACGAGAGCGTGACATTGTGCCCTCCTTTAAGAGCATTGGCAAGGCGATCGTGGACCTTTTGCCCATCGTCGGAAGCCACACACAAAGAGCTACCCACCACTTCAAACAGAGCTATTGTAACGCTTTTTTTCACAAAATGCCTCCTTAAAAAATGTCTGTTGTGTCCGTCTCGGTTAGTTCGGAAGCAAGGCGATAAGAGTATTCACTAGCTGTATTGATTTCGACACTTACCACAGTGCCGGGGAATGGATATTCTAATAACGTAGTATGTATTTCTTCGTTTTCTCGCCGCCAATAGCCTGCATCTGAAACAATCTGGATGCAGCCGCGATTTTGATCGATAAATTCACATAGCAATTTCAATCCTAGTCCACCTGGGACATTGCCATGTTTGGTTGTATTATTGCCCTCTGTGGCCCAAGTAATAGCTTGCTCTGCCGAAAGAGAAAATCCTATATGGCTCTCTACATTTTGACGTATGCCAATTCCTAAATCAGCTACCGTAAAATCAAGCCTGTTTCGACTAGGGAAAAGTTGGCCACAACTAAAAATGCCTAATTTAGTGCATGAGTGCAATACAGCATTGCTGAATATCTCAAAAATGCTCTCGCGAAATTTTCTTATCAATCCCGGAGACATCTTAGGCATCTCAGGCCGATATATAAATTCATTTTCAATATAGCCTGCGAAATAGCGGTCATTCTAACATCAAATCGTCGATAGGAGATCGTCGTTTGCCAAGAATCGGATATTGTTTCTCGTCCATAATGACTTAGGAATCCATTTTTCGAAAGAATACGTTCAACATTAGGATCGATATTGATCAAATTGATCGTGTTCAGACTGTCTGCCAAAAAATAGAGTACTGCGCCAAATGCCGCACACATATCAGCATCAAATCACTTAGTTTCCTGCATATCAATTTCGATATTGTCTAAAAAGCATTCCCTAGTCTGTGCATGGAGGTGTGCCAATGATGCAAAACCTTCTTGATCGTGGCGAAAAATCCTTGGCAAAAATAATCTCATACCAACACCTCTGCGAAGAAACCACAGCGTGAAAATCGCTGGGTTGAAATCTCCGGCTCAATCCTCATATCATCCGTCCCTAAGTGCCATCCCTGGGTGCGCGGGCGTCTCGCCCGCCTAGCGGGGCTAAGGTCCGCACGCATAGAAGAAACCCAGGCACCGGAAAGGTCGCGTACTTACAGCCGTCCTTATCGACTTGGCAGGTGTCGTGCGCGGTCGCGTTGCGAATACAGCGGCACGAGATAATCTACCCCGTCCGCGCCGCCGTCAAGAGAATCCGCAGGGCCATCAGCACGCGGCGCGGCTGCGGGCGGTGCTGGACCATGCCCAACCAATAGGCCGCTTCCTCGCGTCCCAACGCCTCAATACCTTCGGCCACCGCCCGCATATTAGGGCGGCTGCGCATCGGGGCGAGTGTGCGGAACAAAAGCCCCAGTGTCAGGGCCACGTCTTCGCTGAGCGCGTAGCCGCGTTTCTCGGAGTCCACCCGGCGACCGATCTCGAGGCCAGATTGCGCCAGCCGCTTCAACACTCGATGCTCCACCAGCTCGAGGTTGCGTCCCCTAAGCCCGGCAACGCGCCGGGCGGCTGTCACCTGCGGTGTGGCAGGCGCGGGCAACTGCCAAATTTCGTATTCGGTATCGGTCGGCCCGTACCGGCGCACCCGCAACTCGTACCGAGGCACCGATTCAGGAGCCTTGCTTGGGGCCATGCGCGTCATGGGGTTTCGACCTTCGGCGTCGCAGTCAGGTGAGCCACCCCATTTGTGAACCGCGCCAAACGCTCGGTGAGTTTTTCCGCCGCATCGCCCTGCATCGCCAAGCCGTTGGCAAAAGTCAATTGAAATTGAACCTCCAGCGAGTTGGTGCGAGCATCGCGCAGTTGCGGTTCGAGAAACTCCCGCACCGGCTGAGCGTCCGGCACCGGTCCGCTAAACTCTAGTTCCAACGAACCGCCAGCGCGGGTCTCGTACCCGCCCGTGATCGCGACCGTTTTTGCCGCGCCCGCCACAGCCCCCACGACGCCCAACAGGCGGAAGGCAGCGCGGGCCTCAAACATGCGCACCGTCAGGGTGCCGACCGCTTCGACCTTTCTATCGCGCACCTGCTCCCACAGCTTGATCAACGCCTCCTTGAGTACCCCCTCGGCAACGAACGAAGACCCATAAGACGGGCCCGGCGGCTCGCCCAACTTTTCTGCGGCCGCCGGCGTGCTCTGCGCGGGCGGTGGAGTGGGTTCAGGGCGGGGCCATAGCCCCTTGTTGCGGGCGTAAGCCATGGTAAAAACAAAGGCTTGTTCGTCCAGGGCGATGCTGGCCGCCGGATCGCCCGGTCCAAACAGCAACTCGCCGCGCTGGTAGATGTAGTCGCCTTGCTCAATGCCGCGCCGGATACCGCGCCGGAAGAGGTCGTCGCCTATCAGGATGGGCAAAGCTGGATCGCGGCGGAACTCGTCGCGCAGCGCTAGCGTGGTGATTTGGCCCTTCTTTAGCGGAGTGCGATCGCGTATATACGCGGGCGAATCCGGTTCGTCTTCGGCCAAGCGCAACTTGTTGAGCTCGCGCAGCGTCCGCACGATCTGTTGTTGCCCACTGCCGGGCGTAGCCGATACCGACGGGAGTTCCAGCGCGGTATGGGCCAGATCGACTGTACCCCCACCGAGCCGGTTGCGCGACGGATAGAAGACATGCCGATAACACTGCTGGATGCCGACGGCCAAGTCTTTTTCGGAAGTGGCTGCCAATTCGTGGATTTTGGCCTGCTGATGCGCTGCCAACTCGCCCATGCGTTCGGGCCGCTTGAGCACCTGTAGAGCCAGCCGACGCCGGACATTGCGACGCATGGCTTCCTTGCGGGCCTCGTCGGCTACCACTAAGACCAGATGATTGCGCAACGCCCGCAGGGCAGTGCCCCCGGTGCCTTTGCGATTGTAGATGCCCTCAACCCATTCGGGAACGCGCTCTACGGAGTCGCCCACGCTTAGGGCGTCGTAGGACAAAACGGCCAGTTGGGGGCGGCCGTCGCCTACTTCGTCGGGCACATCGAACGGCCCACCGGGAAAGAACGCCAGCGAAAACGTCCGCCCGTGAAAAATCTCTCGGATGCGGTCGTCCAATTCGGCCCGGGCTTCCCCCGCATCAATGTGCTGCTCCTCGCGCCGGATGATCTGACTCAGATTGGCTTCGGCCAGAAAGCGCATCGGCGCCCCGGGTCGGTCGTCGAGATAGGCGGACTCGGCGATGAATTTTTTGCGGACCTCCTCGACAAAGCTGATGTCGGTCTCTGGCCCCACCACCGAATAGCGTGCCTGCTCGGGGGAAAGCCCCTTGAGCGGGTCGTTGAAGGCGAGCGTGTGCATGAAGATGGTCCGCGCTAGGTATGCGGCATAGGGCGGCAGGTCGCCCTGGTACTCGGCGTCAATTTCCTGCGCCAGAGCACGGGCATCGGGCAATCCGGCAACGTCGTTAGTAATCGCCGGGATATAAGCGGCCTGCCCCAAGCGGGTGACGATCTCGCGGCGGACTGGCTCGTAGCCCGGATCAATGTGGTGGAGGTGAATTGCGGTCGCGTCCGCCGGTTGGTTTTCCCAAAGCTGGGCTACCGTACTGGCCAAAAGCCGCAGCATGCCGCGCACCCGTTGAAAATTACTCAGGGTCGCTGTCTTGCTGGTCAGGGTTTTGAGCACTTCTGGGTGCAGCGGATAACTCAAGCGGAAGTTCGCTGCGGTCTCGGAATGGGTAGCTTCAGCGGCAAGCGAGTCGCCGTGGGTCGCCCATACTCGGCGATAGGCGTCGACCGCCACTGGAACCTGCGCCTCGTCGATATTTGCGAACAGACGCCGCCGCAACACTTGCACCGTCTCGTCTTCTTCGGTCGGATTCAAAATCGTGGCCTTGCGCGCCGAAACGCTTTCGGCCTCTGCCATCTTGTCGGCGACAAACTGATGTTCCTCACCGTAGGCGTCGGTGGCGCGCTGGTCCTTGCCTAGGGCCAGTGTATAGACGAGGGCCGCGTTCGGGGCGCCTTCTACGGCCTTGAACAACGAAGTCAGGAAAGCCGTTAGCTGATCACCGGCGTCGCTGATGCGACGTACTTTGCGCAGATAAACCGAAAGCTCGTCGAGCAAAATCAGCACCGGCTCGCCGCCGAACAACGCCCGCAAGGTATCGGCACCCGGGGCACTGTGGTTTTCGTCGCTGGGGCGGACCCGTTCATAGCCCGCCTTTCCGGCTAAGGCGTACGCGATTTCGCCCCACGGCGTATGCGCGAGAATGCCGTCGCCCATAGCCCGCCCATTGGCCGGGTCGGCATTCTCGCCATCAAAAGCCGCAACGCGCACCGGCTTCAGCGGCAACCGGGCCAGATCGACAAACTCCGCCATAGTCGCCACATCCGGCGCCCGCTGTGCCGCATGCGTCAGCGCGATCAGCCCGTGGGTCTTGCCGCCGCCGTAGGACGTGTCAAGCCGGAAGATCGCCGCGTCGCCACCTGTACCACTCAACCGCCTCATGACGTTGGCGAGTAAGTTCTTCAAGCCTCGCGTCGGATAGGTGTTGGCAAAAAATTGCACCGGATCGACATATTCCGCGCTGCCGCTTCTGGCGATGACTTGGGCCAAATCCGCCGCAAAATCGGCCTCGGCGATCGCTCCTTGGAGCACATCCGCCCGCGGATGACAGGTCTCGAATATCGTTGGTATATTCATGTTAAGTAGGCACCTACGTATGAAATGCGCGTCTTATAGCAGCCCCTTAGTGCCGCGCCCGCGGCTAAGACCGTTTTGCTCATCGCGTATCGTGCGTATTCACGATTGCAAAAACTCCCACGTCTGCCGCGCCACCACCAGTTCCTCGTCGGTGCGCAACACGTAAATGGGCACTCGGCTCGCCGCAGCGTGCAAGCGGCCCTCGCCCCGTACGCGCTCATTTTTAGCCGCATCCATTACCACCCCCAAAAATTCCAAGTCGCGCAGAATCTGGCCGCGCACCACAGCCGAGTACTCGCCAATGCCGCCAGTAAAGCTCACAGCGTCTAGCCCACCCATCTCCACCACAAAAGCCCCCAACCAATCGCGCGCCGCTGTGGCCAGCACGGCGATGGCCAACGCACAGCGCTCGTCGCCGCTTTCCGCCCCCGCTTCAATGTCGCGCATGTCGCTGTAGCCGCAAAGCCCCACAAGGCCACCCTCGTTAGCGCACTGCGCCAACACCTCGTCCCACGATAGTCCCTCGTTGCGCATCACCAAATCTAGCGCATACGGGTCCAAGTCGCCGATGCGATTGTTTTGCGGCAGCCCCCCCTGCGGGCTTAGCCCATGCGACGCCCCCTGCGAAACCCCGTCCGCGATCGCACATAGCGACGAAGACCCGCCCAAGTGCATGTTGACGTGTTTGAGGTCCGCACGGCCGGCCAGTTCCGCGACCTTCTCGGCCGCGTAGCGGTGGCTGGCCCCGTGGAAGCCATAGCGCTGGATGCCGTACTGTTCATACCAAGCGTAGGGCACCGCGTACATTTTGCGCCGCTGCGGCATCGCGCCGTGGAAGGCCGTCTCAAAGCACCCGACCCGCCGCGCTTTGGGAGCCACCCGCGCAAACTGCCGGATCGCCGCCACATACGCAGGATTGTGGGCTGGGGCCAGCGAATAAAAGTCCTCCATCCGCTCTATCACGTCCTCGTCGAGTGCGACCACCCCGGAAATAGCGCGGGCGTGGACCGCCTTAAATCCCACGGCGTCCAACTCCTCCACCGCAGCCAACACCCCGCCCGCGATCAAGCGGGCGAGAGCCTCGTCAATCGCCCTGGCGTGGTCGGGCAGCTCTACGGCCTGTTCAACCGCGGCGGCCGCGCCGATCTGGAAGGTGTGCAGCGAGCCTTGACCGCCGATCCGATCCATGCCGCCCCGCGCCAACACCACCTCTTCGGGCATGGCAAAGACTTTGTACTTAAACGAGGTACTGCCGAGATTGGAAACTAGGATTTTCATCGCACATCCTGACGTTACGACGCCTTGTGGTTGCCCGCTTCGCGGTGGGATGCCCTTTTTTAGGGACAGACACGTAGGTCTGTCCCTACCGGTTCGACCGGCGCAGGGCGCACCGCCGCCGGGGGACCCGACACATAGGTCGGTCCCCAAAAATTACGGCCGCGCCGGGCTGCCGTCGGGCAAGCGCGTCTGCGTCCAGCCGATGACCTCGTCTCGACAAGGATACCGGGCCGCCAAGTCCGCGTCGATGTCGATCCCCAACCCCGGTCCGTCGCTTGGATACATGTACCCATTGCGGACCTCGGGCAGCCCCGGAAATATGTCGTACACGTGTTGCGGGAATCTGCACCACTCTTGGATCCCGAAGTTAGGGGCCCACAGGTCGAGGTGCAGGTTGGCGGCGTGCCCCACCGGCGAGGTGTCGCCCGGGCCGTGCCAAGCCGTGCGCACCCCGTACATCTGGCCAAAAGCTGCGACATTGCGCGCTGGCGTGATCCCGCCCATCTGGCTGACGTGCATGCGCATGAAGTCGATGAGCCGGCCCTCAATCAGAGGCGTCCACTCGTGCGGGTGGTTGAACAGCTCGCCCATCGCCTGCGGCGTCGCGCATTGCTGGCGGATGTGGCGGAACCACTCAATGTCTTCGGGCGCGAGCGCGTCCTCCAAAAAGAACAGCTTGAATTCCTCCATATCCTTGGCAAAGCCCACCGCTTCAATCGGGTGCAGCCGCTCGTGGATGTCGTGCAGCAGCTCCACCTCAAAGCCCAGTTCGGCGCGGATGTGCTCAAACATCCGCAGGTGGTTCATCATGTACTCTTTGCGGTTGTAATACGCGCCGGCGGGCGCCCCCTCGGGCTTTATCAAGGTCGAGGCTTTGCCGCCGTAGCCGCCCATCTGGCAGCGGATGTAGCGATAGCCTTGCTCTTGGAACTGGCGGATGCTCTCGACGACGGCCTCAGGCGTATCGCCCCTAGCGTGGCCGTACACGGCCGCCCCTTCGCGGCACTTGCCGCCCAAAAGCTGATAAACCGGCATCCCCGCCCGCTTGCCCTTGATGTCCCACAGGGCCTGATCAATACCAGAGATGGCGTTGTTGAGCACCGGGCCGTTGCGCCAATAGCCATTTACCATCAGCATCTGCCACGTTTCCTCAATGCGGTCCACGTCGCGGCCCATGAGAAAGGGCTTGAGGTGCTGCTCAAGGGCCGCATGCACGGCGTGGAAACGCTGGGTAAAGGTCGCGCAACCGAGTCCGTACAGGCCATCGTCCGACGTTATAATTTTGACGATGACCAAGCGAGAGCCGGCTGGTTGGGTGAGAATGGTTTGAACGTCTTTGATCTGAACGGGCATGAGGCCTCCTTGTTGGCGGTGAAAATCAGAGGGTATTCTCCACACTGGCCCGCGTCTTTGTCAAGGGTGCGCCGTCCTTGTCCGGGCGGGCCGCGGCGGTTAGCTTAATTCCTCCATGCACTGGCTACAAGCACTCATCTTAGGCTTAGTCCAAGGTCTGACTGAATTTCTGCCCATCAGCAGTACCGCTCACCTGCGAGTAGTGCCTCATTTTCTCGGCTGGGACGATCCGGGCGCGGCGTTTTCTGCGGTGATTCAACTGGGGACACTCGCGGCGGTATTCGCGTACTTTACCGCCGATGTCAAAAGGCTGGTCGTCGCCGCGCTGCGCGGAGTCGTGCAGCGCAACTTCAAGCACAGCCCCGACTGCCGCATGGCGTGGTCCATTGCCGCGGGCACCATTCCCATTGCCGTGCTCGGCCTCAGCGGACGCGACTTTATCGAGACCGAGGCGCGGCAGCTTCCCCTTATTGCCGCCAGCTTGATCGTCCTCGCGCTGTTCCTGATACTGGCCGAGCGCATAGGGCGGCGCGAGCGCACCATGCAGGACCTCGGCTTCTGGTCGATCCAGTTTATCGGCCTGTGCCAAGCTCTTGCCCTGATTCCCGGGTGCTCGCGGTCTGGATCGACGATTATGGGCGGGCTTTTCGTCGGCCTCCAGCGCGCGGACGCCGCTCGCTTTTCCTTCCTACTCGGCCTGCCAGCCATTGGGGCCAGCGGCCTCCTGCAACTGTTCGCCTTGCTCGAAGGAGGCCTAGGCAGCACTGGGCTGCTGAGTTTGGGATTGGGCATTCTCGCCGCGGCCGTCAGCGGCTATCTGTCCATCGGCTTCTTACTCCGCTTCCTCCAGCACCACGGGACCTACTCGTTTGCCGCCTATCGCATCCTGCTCGGCGGACTCATCTTCTACGCACTGTACGGCTAATTCCAACGGAGCTATCCATGTATCCCAACCCCCTAAAAGCGCGGGTCGAGAAGGGCGAAGTCGTCCTCGGCACCAGCCTACCGGCCCCCTCACCGCTGGTTGCTGGCGTCGTCTTAGGCACTCAACCCGATTTCCTCTGGGCCGATACCGAACACGCGCCCCACGCCACCGAAGCCCTTGATGCCATTCTGGTGCTGGCGCGGATGCGCGGCGTGGCCCCGATGGTGCGCGTGGCGTGGAACGACCCAGCTCTAATCAAGAAGGCGTATGACGCAGGGGCCGTGGCGGTGATGGTGCCCCAAGTCGATACGGCCGCCGAGGCCGCCCGCGCTGTCGAGTGTGCCCGTTACGCCCCTCAAGGCCGGCGCGGCCTCTCGCCTATGTGGACCCGAATCGCCGGTGCCGACTGGAACGAGGTCATCAAAACCGCCAACGACGAAACCCTGCTCGTCGTCCAGCTCGAAAGCCAGCGGGCCTACGACAATTTGGACGAAATCAAGCACGTGCCCGGCATTGACGTGATTTTCGTCGGGCCGTTGGACCTGTCGGCGACCGTAGGGACGATTACCAACACCGGCTCGCGGCCAGTCCAAGAAATCATGGAAGACGTGCCGCGACGCCTCGAAGGCACCGGGCTTGCCGCCGGTACTACGCTAATGAGCGTGGCCGAGATCCAGGAAAAAATTCGCTGGGGATACCGCTTTCTCAACGTCGGCAATGCCCTCACCTATGGGGCGCAAGTCCTCGACAGCCACCTCAAGACTCTGCGCGCCAACCCGCGCGGTGTACAGTGAATACGAATCCCATCCACCCATCCTTGCTAGCCAACTCTCGGTTGAGCCGCTGCATTCTGTGCTATTTCGCGTTTAAGCGTCCAAACTCAAGCTGGGCGCACTTGGTGCGTACTGTTCGACGTGCCGGGCGGTTAAGCGAGGGCGATGGAGTGATTAGGGCGTGAGGATTGCGCCCAGGCGGTCGCTTTACTAAAGCTGAGAATGGTACAATGGCTGCGATAGAAGGTTTGCGAATAAAAAACTTCAAGGTGCTCAAAGACGTTGCATTAGGACGCCTGTGGAACCAACAGAAGAGCCAACCGCTTACCCCCATGACGGCAGTGATCGGCAAAAACGGAGTGGGAAAAAGCGCGTTGTTCGATGCGTTCGGGTTTCTAGCCGACGCCCTGAAATTCGGCGTTGAGGAAGCCTGTGGTATGGGCGGACGTGGCGGGTTTGAGAAGATGCGGGCGCAGGGACAAGCAGGCCCCGTCGAATTTGCAATATACTACCGCGAGCAAAGAAACGCTCGGCCCATTACTTACGAGGTCGCCATTGCGGCAGACCGGCTCGGGCGTCCCTACGTACTGAGAGAACGCCTCAGACAAAGGCGAAGAGGCCAGCGGCACGGTCAGCCATTTTCGTTTTTATTGCTAGCAGACGGCAGCGGCGAGGCCTGGAAAGGAGAGCAAGGCGGGCGGCAGATTGATGACCAATCGGATGAAGAAGGGAAAGAGGTTATCGAACTGGAAGACCGGCGCAAGCTCGGCATTGCCACCCTCGGTGCCTTGAAACAACATCCGCGAATTGCCGCTTTCCGCCGCTTCATTGAGGGGTGGTATCTCAGCTACTTCACCCCGGATGCGGCACGCAGCCTACCGCTGGCCGGCCCACAGAGCCGTCTCAACATCCACGGCGACAACCTCGGCAACGTCGTGCAATTCATGGAGCGCGAACATCCAGAGCACTTCCGGGATATTCTCAAGCGGATCGCCGAGAAAATTCCGGGTATAGGCCGGATCGATACCGAAAGAACCAACGACGGCCGGTTACTGCTCAGGTTCAACGACAGAGGCTTTCAGGACCCCTTTTACGCCCAGCAAGTGTCCGACGGGACGCTCAAGCTATTCGCCTACTTATTGCTACTCGAAGACCCAACACCCCCTCGGTTTCTCTGCATCGAGGAACCGGAAAACGGCCTGTATCACAAACTCTTGGAGCCCCTCGCCAACGAATTCCGCGAACATGCCAAGGCCCGCGGCGGCTCGCAGGTTTTTGTCACGACGCACCAACCTTACTTCGTCAATGCGTTGGAGCCGCAAGAGGTCCGGATTCTCGAAAAGGGCGCGGACGGCTTTTCGACGATTCGCCGGGCAAGCGACGATCCTATCGTGAACAACATGGCTGAGGAAGGGTTGCCGTTGGGCGGCCTTTGGTACAGCGATTATCTCGACGCGAGGTGATTGAATGCACTTTGAAGTACTCGTCGAAGACCAGTCCGGCAAAAAGGCACTCGACATTCTGTTCCCAAAAATCATCGACGCTCAACATACATTCAAGGTCATTGCCTACCGGGGAATCGGCCACATTCCCCAAAACCTCAAGAGGGATGGCCCACAGTCGGCAAGGAAAAGTCGCTATGGGCGGCACACATCGCCCCACACGTGGAGGTCGCCACCAACGCATCGCCTAGTTTCCGCTACTTTCGGCAGAAAGTTCAGGAACTTATTGGAGGCTCAGCGCGTACTCTTGCCCGTCAGCACGAACCACACCGTTTGCAGCATGATCTTGAAGTCCAGTTTGAGCGACATGTTCTCGATGTAGTACAAATCGTACTCCAGCCGCTCGCGGGCAATGCCCACCACGTCTTTGGAATCGAGGTCGAACTCGTGTTTGGACTGCGCCCAGCCCAACAGGCCGGGCTTGACGTTTAAGCGCCGCATGTACAAGGGAATCTGCTTTTTGAATTGCTCGACGAAAAACGGGCGTTCGGGCCGCGGGCCGACCAAACTCATATCGCCGCGTAGGAAGTTGATGCACTGGGGAATCTCGTCTAAGTGTAGGGCGCGCAGCACCCGGCCAACCGGGGTCACCCGTGGGTCAACCCCCTTGGCCCACACCGGCCCGGTCTTTTCTTCGGCATCTACGTACATTGAGCGGAACTTGAGCATCGCAAAGGTCCGGCCCCCCTCGCCGACGCGCTGCTGGCGAAAGAACACGGGGCCCTTGGAAGTCAGCTTGATCGCCGCGGCCACCAACAGCCACAACGGGGCCAAGCCCGCGAGCACGACAACGGCCACCACCATGTCGATGAGCCGCTTGACCGTCCGCTGCCAAGCTGGCATCAGCTCGGGCTTGAGCTCCATCAGCGGCACGCCGTAAATCTGCGTCGTGCGCACGTGGCCCGTCACAATGTCGTACAGGTCAGGCGTGATGCCAAAGGAAACCGGCAGCCCCTCGGCCTCCTCGACGATCTGCATGATCTCTTCGTGCGAATTAGCTTGCAGGGCGATGAGCACGGCCTCAATGCCCCCGGCCCCAAGGATGGTGCGCAGATCGCGTACTGCGCCGAGCACCGGCAGGCCGTCAATGACCTCGAGATCGTTCTCGCCGTGCGCCCGCACAAGGCCCACGATCTCATACCCCTGCGCCGGTGCTGCACGCAAGGCGCGCAACAGTCGTATGCCGCGCGCATTCACGCCCACGATGGCCGTGCGCCGGAGGCCAATGCCGCGCAGCAAGAGCTGCCGCTCAAAGCTGCGCATTAGCACGCGCCCACCCGCTACCAGCGCGACCATGCCCAGCCAGTAGAACAAGACCAGCAATCGAGTGAGGCGGATGTCGCGGTCAAAGGTGGCGATCATGGCCAACAAGATGCCCAAGGTAACGACCTTGAGGACCTCGTACATTTCGTCGAAGCGCGAACTAGAGGGCGAGGATTGATAGAAGCCAAAAAACAGGAACAGCAGCAGCCAGCAACCGCTTATCAGCGGCAACACGTCCGAGTAGTAGCCCAGCGCATACCAGAAAGTCGGACCTTCTACCGCGCCTGGATAGAGCCGTTCGTAGTTGTGGCGGACGATCTCCAGCCCGCCGCCGGCCAACTTCATCCACAAAAAGAACACCGACGCCAAACTGACAGCGACTGTGTCGCTCAACAACAGCAGGACCACTCGTTTCAGACGCGACATAAACGCTCTACCTCGCCGGCTGCCAGACGCGGGGGCGGTGCCCCCTTAGGAAGCTCAGCAACCCCAGCAGAGTACCCCAATTGGTAGCCGTGAAATAGGCCGGCACGTAGAAAAGCCAATAGCCCCCGAGCCGCTCCGGCAGCAAGAGGCCCAACCCAGCCAAGCTATAGAAAGCCACTTGCAGCGCGAGCAAGAGGCCGTAGGGCTCGCCGACGGCCAACGGGATATTGACCGCCAGCACCACCAACAGCCACACCGGCACGAGCCAGCGCAGCAACTTGTGGGAAAACATCTGAAACGCAAAAAAAAAGTGCGCCAACGGGTTGAGCACACCAGCCTCGGTCCACAGCCCGTAGAGCGAGCGCGAGACAATGCGGCCGCGGCGGCGGCACTCGGCGCCAAAGCGGCCGCTGCTGTACTCGGTGGCAATGGCTGTTGGCTCGTACGCAATGCGAAAACCGCACCGCCAAGCATGCAAAGGCGCGACAAAATCGCTGATAATATCGCCGCCTAGTTCGACGAATAGCTCGCGCCGCAGCGCGTAGATCGCCCCATTAGCACCCAGCGTGGAACAGAGCAAGCTCTCCCGGCGCTTGAGAAATTGCTCGTAGCGCCAGTACAGGCCTTCGCCCTTACCCGCGCCTTGCTCGTCTGGATTGGCGTATTGCAGCTCGCCGCAGACGCAGCCGATCCGCTCGTCGGCAAAGGGGGCCAACAGCCGCTTGAGGGCGCTGGGCGCGTACATGCTGTTGGCGTCGGAGAACGCGACAAACTGCCCGCGTGCCAAGCGCACACCCGCGTTTTGCGCCGCGGTCTTGCCGCTGCGGACCTCCTGCCGGTGCAGCCGCACTCCGCACGCGGCAAATTCGGCGGCAATGCGGTCCGTGCCATCGGTCGAGGCGTCGGAGACGACGATGATGTCGAGTTGCTCAGCCGGGTAGTCCATGGCCAGCGCGTTTCCTAGCTTGGCGCGCAAGACGGCTTCTTCGTTGTGCGCGGCAATAATTAACGATGCTTCGGGCCATTCGCTCAGCGGGGCGTACTCGGGCATTTTGCGGCCGGCGGCCAACAGCCAGAGCAAAACCGGGTAGATCAGATAGGTATAGACGACGAGGAATAAAGCGGCCCAAAAAATGGCGACGAGCATGGGATTCTAGCGGTAGAAGACCGTGTTACAATATATCTTATCTCGTTATATTTTCGTCATTTGTATCCATTTGTGCAACCGCCCACAGCCCTTGTCTTTCGTCGCAGTCTAGCGCCTTGCTCTGACGCCGACCTAACGCAGCACGTCCTCGTACAGCGCGTGAATCTGCGCCGCCACCGCGCGATAGTCGTAACGCGACTCAGCCTGCTGGCGAATGGCCTCGCGGTCGTAGCGGTCGTATTCGCCTAGCACCGCGAGGATGCCCGCCGCCAAGTCCGCGGCGTCCCCGACCGCCACGAGCCGTCCGACCTGCTCATTGACGACCTCCTCCGGCCCCCCACAGCGCGTGGCGACCACCGGCAGACCGCAAGCCATAGCTTCGACCAACGACGTGGTCAAGCCTTCGCTAAAACTAGGCAGTACGAACACATCGGCGGCGGCCATATAGGGCGGTAGTTCTTCCCACGGCACCGCGTCCTCAAACGACACATGCTCGGACAGGTTCAAGGCGTTGACTTGGGGCCGGAAAGGATCGGCGGTCCCGGTCGCCGGGTGGCCGCCGATCAAGGTCAACGAAACATCGCGGCCCTGACCGCGCACTTCAGCTAGGGCCGCTAGCAAGACGCGCAACCCCTTGGCCTCGACAAATCGGCCCACATAAAGCAGGTGCCACTCCTTTTTATTAGACTGGCGCGACCCGGCCGCCGAAAAGAGCCGGCAGTCAACGCCGTTGGGAATGCAGCGAACCTTGTCGCCCGGGACCCCCAATTGTATAACCTCGCGGCGCAACTCTTGGCTGACGGCAATAACGGCCGCGGCTTGCGTTAGGGCCTCCACGATCCGCTGCCGCCATTGGGGTTTGAGTTTGGGCAAAATTTTAACGTCGGAACCGTGGACCGTAATGACGACGGGCCGGCCGGTTTGCGCACCGTACTCAATAGCGGCCCGGCCATCGGGATAGGCGCAGTGCGCGTGGATGAGGTCCGGCACCCCCTCAACCGCGTTGAGCAAAGCCCGGAGGTGAAAACGCCACTGCTGGGCAAAGAAAATCCGCCGGGGTACAGCAAAGCGGCGGGGATGCTGCACCTCAATGCCGTCTAGCACGGCGCGACGCGGGATATGGCGGTAGGCACTCCACAACCCAAATCCCGGCGCGGGCAACCAAGGCACAGGTGCCACTACCTTTAGTTGACAATGCTCTTTGAGGAAGCGCACCTGATTGTGGACAAAACTTCCGTAGATCTTAGATATGGCGTTGGGGTACAGGTGCGATAGCACCAAAACTTTCACGATGGATCCTCGCGCTCTTCAAGCATCGGCACGGCAAACATGATTCCGGTGAACATCCACAAGAAATTGTTGGCAAACTCGCCGGTGAAGGTGAGGCTGACTTGGAAGGTGACGAAAATCGCCACGAGCGCAATCATCACACTGCGCAAGTACTCGTCCTGCATGTGCTTTATATGCTTGAGGGCAAAAGCCAAAATGCGCCAGACGATCCAGATAGCGGCCAGCATCCCCACGATCCCGAGCTCGGCGATGATGGTCGCAAACAGGGTATGCGACTCGCGCGTCGGCAGCCAGTGGGGAAACCCTTCTGGCTTGTAGTCTTCAAAGACGACCGGAAAAGCACGCCAACCGACCCCGAGCAAGGGGTGCGTTAAGAACATTTTAAATCCGGCAATGGCGAAGTAAACTCGTGCGGTACTTGAAGCCCGGCTGTCGGCGCCAAACTCCACAAATAGCGAGAAGATCGAATAGAACCGCTCGAAAATGTACTCGGCAAAAGAGACGTAGTTCTTGATTACCAAAATGGCGACGCAAAACGCTATGGTGACGTAAAAGAGATAGCGCAATTTACCCGACAAAAACAGCAGCACGACCCCCCCCACGAACAGCGCGATCCAATTGCTGCGGCTGAAGGTGATGACCAAAGCCACGAGGCCCAACCCAATCGCCAGCAGCAATAAGAGCCGTTTCCACCAGCGCAGCTTGGGCACTAGGAAGATCCCGGCCATGAAGAGGATATTCACGGCGAGAAAGGTGCCGAAGATATTGGGGTTGTGATAGGTCCCAGAAGCGCGCGGCGTGTTGGCTCCCACGCTAGAAACCACGCTCGCCGGCAGGTAGAATTGTTCCGAGATAATCTGGAATACGGCTAGAATAGACGCACTCGCCAAGACTACGCCCAGCGACACAATCGTCAGGTTGAGCACGCGACGCGAGTCTATGAGCACTTGGGTCATATAGAGAAACAAGGACAAAAAGACGATGCGGAAGAAACTAATCGTGGCTTCTGGTTGGTTCGGTGAATAGGTGAGGGAAACCGCCATACAACCGAGAAACAGCACCAGCGGTGCTTGTATTTCGAGCGGCGGAAAAGTGCGGCGCTTTTGCAGAAAAATGTGACTGGCTAACGCAATAAAGAGCAGGATAAACGACAGGTGAAAGCCGGTGACCGACACCCCGAGGGCGGTTGTTTGGCTGACGCGCCCGGCCGAATCCAAGGCCGTGGTGACAATGATTGCTGGGATCGCGAGCCACGGATATAGGGTCAGGAGGAATAACGCGAGACACAACACAATGACCAGCCCGGCTCCCCCCAAACCCCACAAGGCCTGTTCGCGTGGTAAGAACAGCACCGAGACCAAAACGGCTACTTGGACTAAAAGAAAAACAGCAAACCCTTTGTAGCCACCCTGTTGGACCAATTGCGTCATGGCACATCACGCGCGAATAAAGGCGAGTACCTCATCTCGCTTCTCGGCCATGCGCTCCGCGGAGCGCGCCTCTAGGTTGAGTCGCAATAGCGGCTCGGTGTTGGAGGGCCGCACGTTGAAGTGCCAGTCGTCGTAGCTGACCGAAATCCCGTCGAGGCGCAGGATGCGACCGTCTTGGTAGCGGTCGGCCAGGGCCGCGATTTTGGCCGCGGGATCTGCAACCTCGGAGTTGATTTCAGAGGACGTGAAGTACTGGTGCTCTAGCGGAGCGAGTAGCTCGGAGAGCTTAACCCCGCGCTGCGACAGTAACTCCAGCATCACCAGCGACGGCACGATACCCGAATCCGCGCCAAAGAAGTCGCGGAAGTAGTAGTGACCGCTCAGCTCGCCGGCGAAAACGGCTCCTTCTTCAAACATCCTCGGCTTGAGAAACGAATGACCAACGCGCTCGATCAGCGGAGTGCCGCCGGCTGCTTTTACGAGGTCGCGCACGGCCCACGAGCAGCGCACGTCGTACACGATCTTGGCCCCGGGAAAGCGTTCTAGCATGTAGCAGGCCATCAGCGTGGTGGCAAAGTCGCCGGGCACGAAGCGACCCCGGTCATCGATGATGAAGAAGCGGTCGCCGTCGCCGTCAAAAGCAAAGCCAACGTCTGCACCTTCGGCTAGGACGCGGGCCTCCAAGTCGGCGCGGTTTTCCGCCTGCATGGGATCGAGGCCGTGGTTGGGCAGGTGGCCATCTGGCTCTAGATACATGCCCACAAACTCAATGGGCAATCGCCTGTACACCTCTTGCAAAATCGGCCCGACCATGCCGTTGCCCGTATCGGCTACCACCTTGAGCGGCTTGATGCGGGCCGGCTCTACGAGGCTCAACACCTTAGCGATAAAGCCCGCCGTCACGTCCTCAGTGCGAATAGTGCCTGGCCTCGGCCCTTCTCCCCAGCTTTCTTCGGCCACGAGGCGACGCAGGTCTTGGATCCCGGATTCGCCGCTGAGCAGATAGGGCATTTGGCGCACCATCTTGAAGCCGCAGTATTCGGGCGGGTTGTGCGAAGCCGTCACCATGGCACCCGGACGGTCCAAGGTGGCGCAGGCATAGTAGTACTGATCGGTGCTGACCATGCCGATGTCGATAGCGTCCGCGCCTTGATCGGTCAGACCGCGCAAGAGGTGCTCTTTGATGGCCGGACTCGAAAGGCGCATGTCGCGCCCCACGACGACTTCGGCGCACTTCAGCAGAGCCACCAAGGAACGGCCTAGGGCGTAGGCTACTTCTTCGCTCAGGGGATCGGGATAGATACCGCGGATGTCGTACGCTTTGAAGATGGAAGGCGAGACCTGCATACTCAGACGAAGCGGCGCAGCGCGACATCGAGCGTCCGCCCCCCCCCCGCAGCCGGTTGGTGCTGCACCAAAATCGGGCTTTGGTACGTGCCTTGCAGGATGCGCTCGGCCCCAGTGCCCGCGCTGTCTGAGACCAGCAGCCGGATGTGGCGCTTCAGGCGCAAGATGCGCTGGGCTGGCGTCGACAACACCGAAAAGATGCGGTCGATGACCGACCTTCCCACCGGAACTTGGTCGAGCAATTCGTTGTAGAAGCGGAGGGAATCGTAGGCCGCGTACGCGTGCATCTTGCCGGGGATGGAGGCCGGGTGCGACAGCAGCCGCTTGCCGCGCTGGAGCACGTAGCGCAGCGGATCGCTAAGCGCCTGGGGCAAGTCGTTGCGCATCAATAGGGTCTCGTACTCATTGACGGTCATGCCGACGTGCTTTTCCTCTGGAGCGAGGCGGATGTCGATGCAGCCTTTGTCGATGCCGCATTGCCGCAACCGCTCGGCGAGCGTGGCAAAGAGGCCGTAGCGCGGGTCCTTGAGGTTGAAGGCGTCGATCGCATGGCTGCCACCCACCGGAATCTCCACCCGACCACGATGCACGATTTCGGCGCGATTGTAGGCCATGACCGCGGTGTGCCGACTGCGCACGTAGTGCTTGTAGATGCCGTCTAGCTCAATGAAGTACACCGGCTCTGCGGGGCGGTGGATATAGGTCACGCAGTTTTTGAGACCCGCGGCGATAAAGGTCAGATGCGAATCGGCGTTGACCGGCTCCCTTTCCTTTTCGCCCTCGCTAAGCTCGTCGCGCAGTTGCATGCGGTCATGAAAATAGCCGGCGTCGTAGGGAAATATCTTTTTGACGGCGCGGATGAATGGGTCAATCTGCTTGCGGCTGTGCCCCAAGCGCCGACACATGCCCTGCTCTATATAACCGGCCGTGGTGTGAAACGAACAGTACGCGACTTTGCGAAAGAGCCGCAACTCGTCGTCGACTTGCTGGCGGATCAGCTCGGAAATGTCGATGAGGGCAAAGCGTCGCTGGGGGCGGATGGTTAGGTTGAGTTCTACAGGTTGCGGAGCCATATATGAACTGTAAATCCCGAGTTCCGTGTTGTATAGAGTGCCGACACACACTATCTTGCTGCTGCTTAAAAATACCCTCTAGTACATGCCCACGCAACCAAAGACATTGCCAATTCAATATTCTCAATTCCCATGAAAACCTTGCTAATCATGCGCCATGCCAAGTCGGCTTATCCGCCCGGGATAAGCGACGATTTCGACCGCCCGCTCAACAAGCGCGGCCGCGCCGATTTGCCGCTCATCGCCCACCTGCTCGCAACACACGGCCCGCGTCCCGATCTCGTGCTGGCCTCGGCCGCGCGCCGGGCGCAGCAGACGGCCACCGGCCTAGCCGCTGCCCTCGGCCTGCGGCCGAGCGCCTTGCACTTGGACGACGCGCTCTATCTCGCATCCCCCAGCACTTTGGCCCAAGCGGCAGCCGACTTGCCAGACAGCGCCCAGACCAGCCTCATCATCGCCCACAACCCAGGGCTAGAAGCGTGGATCGGCGCGCTGACAGGCGCACACATCGCCCTGCCCACTGCCGGCTTAGCCGCAGTCGAATTGGGCATCCACGCTTGGGCAGAAATCAGTCGCGGGCGCTTGCTCTACTTCGTGGTGCCGCGACTCGTAAAAGCAGTCCTGCCCCCTGACCACCAATTAGGTTGACGAATGTCGCGGGGATGGCTTATTTTTTGACAAATCACCCGGAGATAACGCGCATGAACCTGTTGGACATTCTGTCGCTCGAATCCACCCTAGTTGACCTCAAGGGAGAATCCAAAGAGGAAATCATTACCGAACTGGTCAACTCGCTTCCAGTCGGCAACGCGATCACCGACCGCGACCAAGTATTGCAAGCTGTACTCGACCGCGAAAAGATCATGAGCACGGGCATTGGCGACGGCATCGCCATTCCCCACGGCAAGTCGGCCGCGGCGACCGAGCTGGTCGCCGCCATGGGCACCCAGCGGCGGGGCATGGATTTCGACGCCCTCGATGGCGAGCCAGCTTATGTGTTCTTCCTGCTGGTCTCTCCGGCCAATGTCTCCGGTCCCCACATCAAGGCCCTGGCGCGGATTTCGCGCTTGCTCAAAAACGAAGCCTTCAAAAAGAAGCTCATCGACGCGAATTCAGCCGAGGAAATCATCGCCACCATCGAAGCGGCCGAGCGCGATATTCCCGCTGCGAACTAACGCGGCTCCTACCCCATCTTGCAGTTTCTCAATCCCGCGGTCCTTCTCGGGCTAGTCGCGGCTGCCTTGCCCCTAGCCATCCACTTGCTGCATCGCGGGCGTGCCCAGCCCCACCCTTTCAGCGACTTCGCCTTTCTGCGCCAGCTACAGCAAAACCGCATGCGGCGGCTGCAACTACGCCAGTGGCTGGTCCTGTTGCTGCGCACGCTCATCATCGCGCTCATCGTCTGCGCTTTTGCCCGACCAACCACCGGCGGCGGATGGGGAAGTGGCGATCGTCCGGTGGTCGTTCACGCGCTCTTGGACCTGTCGTATAGCACCCGCTACCAACGACCGGCTAGCTCTTCTGTCTTCGACCAACTCCAGCGCCAGCTCGGCGACCTGCTGGCCGTTTTGCCCCCGCGCGATCAAGTGGCCGTGCAGCCTTTTGCCCAACGACCCCACGCCCCTTTTGCCGGCGACCGCTCCTACTTAGCCAAGCACCTTGCCGAGCTCGCGCCAACGCAAGAGGCGACCGACTTGCGCTCGGCCTTGTACGCTGCGGCCCAACGCTTCGACCGAGAATCTGCACTCGCAGCACACGAGCTTTTCCTCTTTACTGATTGGGCCCAATACAACTGGGATCAACTCGACGACTCGGTCCCGTCCTTTGCCGGCGTACGCGTCTATGTCGCTGGCCCGCGACCCCAGCCGCGACCCAATGCTTACGTCGAGTGGGTCGCGGCCCCGAGTTGGATGCTCGCGGCCGACGCCAAAGCCACCTTGCAAGCCGCCATCGCGCACAGCGGTGCGGGCACGGCACTCGACCTGTTTGTCGGTGGCCAGCGCGTGCGCCGCCATAGCGTGGATCCCGGAGCACCGGGCACGACCCAAGTAGCACTCAGCTTTTCGCCGCGCCGGTCGGGCCGACTGAGTGGGCACGTTGCGCTGGCCGACGACGCGCTCGCGCTCGACAACCGCCGCTATTTCACCCTTGACCTGCCCACCTCCATCACCGTGCTGCTGTTAAGCGAACAGTACCAAGACGCGTACTATGTGCGCCGGGCACTCGGGGCGGCGGCCCTTTCCGATCCGGTCGTAAAAATTCGCACCGATCTTTCCGCCAACCTCGACGCCAGCACCCTCGCTGGAGTAGATGTGCTCGTGCTCTGCAATCTCGCGCGGCTAAACGCGGCCCAAAAGGCCGCCTTGGACGAGTTCGTCGCCCGTGGTGGGGGCGCGATCTTCTTTCCTGCGCCGCACAGCGACCTCGGCTACTACAACCGGGACCTCTTGCCCGGCCTGACTGCGGGGCGCTTCAAAAACCGGATCGGCGCACCCGGCAACGCAGCCAACTATCAAGTTTTAGACGCAGACGAGCCGCATCACTCGCTTTTTAACGACCTCCTCGCCAGCGATGGCGACCAACCGCGCTTCTACTCCTATTTCGCCATGGTTCCCACACCCGACCTTTTGCCTTTGGTCCGCTTCGGCGACGGACAACTCGCCATGGCGCTATCTTGGAAAGAAGAAGGGCGCGTCGTACTCGCGGCCTTCCCCATCAACCCGGCGTGGAATGACCTGCACCGACGCGGGCTATTTGCCCCCCTCCTGCACCGCTTGGTGCGCGAGTTGAGCCTGCCGCCCGAGCGCCACGCCACTTACTTGGTGGGAGAAACGGTCTATCGCCGTTTGGCCGATGTGCCGATGGAAGCGGTCGTAGAGGCCGAGACGCCATCGGGCGAGCGCCGGCGCTTAGAGCCGGAGCCTATCGGCGGCCAATACTTGTGGAAAATTCCCCTCGTCAGCGAAGCCGGCATCTGGCGATTGCGCGCGGCCGGCGCAGAGGTCGATGCGTTCGCCGTCAACTTCGACGCCCGCGAATCCGCCCTAGCGCCCGTAGTGCCCGAGTACGTGCGGAGCATTTTCGCGGACGCGGAAGTCCATTTTCTCCACCCGGGGGACGACCTGCGTCTGGCGGTCTTGGGCAATCGACACGGCCGCGAGTTGTGGCGCGAATTCCTGCTGTTGGCCCTCGGCCTCCTCCTCGCCGAACAGTGGATCGCCCGCGCCCCCCGCGATGTTGCGGTGCGTCAGGCGGCATAAAGAGGGGATTACTACGTGCGTGTCGATAACCAAGCCACAACCATTCGAGTCCAACCAGTCCAACGACCCTATGCGAGAAAGTGCGCCGTGGGCAATCTGCGCAGAGACTTATGGAAAAAGTGAAAAACTATTTTGACCACGAACTAGTAGATATCATAGGATCATTTCTATCTTTTTCGTGTGCGATCCACTGCCTGGCAATGCCGCTTTTAGTAACAATCCTGCCGTTACTGGGGCTTGGGTTCCTCGCCAGTGAACGCGCCGAATTAATTATTATTGGCGCCGTTGCGCTCGCGTTGGGTAGCGTCGTTTGGGGAATTAGGCATCACAGCAGTTGGAGAGCATTTCTCATCCTCGTAGTGGCAGTAGCGTTTATCGCCACCGCTCACACTGCGGCTGAAGGAATCCTTGAAGTCGTTCTCCACGTAGCCGGCGGCATCCTGCTAGCCGCAGCACATCTCCTAAATCGGCATCTATGTAAGATATGTCCTGCCTGTGAACGCGAGCATACGGGTGATGCTCATTCGCTGCGGCACTGACAGCGTGTTTACACAATCAGACCATGGGCATATCCGACGTCCACTCTATTGTGAGCGAGGCCAAGAAGCGCATATTGCGTTTAGGAGAAAATTGGGACGACGATCGTCTTTTCTTACTATTGACGGTACAGTTTAGGCGTCCGATTCTCAGATATTGCCGCTGATGTGCTTCCACTGCCCTCCATTGATGTGATACCGCGCAATCTCGCAGTCCAAGTAGTCACAAAACCACACTTCGACTCCATCAGCTTTCTTAATCCAATCAGCCTGTCCAACAAATTTTCTTTCTGAAAACCCTTTTACGGAGCACCAGACTTTTTGTTTACGGTTCCAGCGATAGCCATCGGCCTTGAGTAAGTCTTTGATCGCATAAGTACCTTTTCTAAGATCTTCCTCCTGATTGCCTACCCTAACAGTGATATACTGAACTCTACCCTCTAACGGTGGATAATCTGACCATTCCAGCCTATCTAGGTCTATATTTCTTTCTAAATCCTCAAGAAATGGCGAGAAACTATCCCTCTTGGTCAGGATGAACAAATTTTCCACAGCCCGGGTCAGTGCTACATAAAAGAGACGACGCTCTTCAGCGACAACGCGCTCAATACTGTCGCCAAAAACGCGAGTAAAAACTAGATTGGGATGTATTAGCGGATAACATCGAGGAACGGCATCAAGTACAATAACAACATCCTCCTGAAGCCCTTTGTACTTATGGATTGTTGATATGGTGACCTTCTCCGCTAGTTCATTGGGAAGACGATTGCGTAGTAATCTAAGAAAGCGACAGAGTTCATTATCTTTATTATTTACATACCAAGGTAGGCTATTTAGTCTGTTATTCCGACTGAGTAAGACGACATTTTTATTATCGTTAATAGCCTTTTTAACCAAGCGTAGTACGGCAGGCGTTAAATTATCTCCGGGATTTTCCTTCTCCTCTTGGGGAGTCGGTTCAAAAGTACTCAGATCGGCAATCGTAGCTATCCCTATAATTGTTTTGTGAGCTCGGGCAGGTATACCTTGCCCCTTCATCAATGCGTTACCAACATCAACAATCGCCCTAGCCGAGCGGTAATTTGTAGCCACAGAAAGTTTGCGAGAGTTCTCAAAAGACTGTTCAAAGTTTTTAAAAAAATGAAGGTCGGAACCAGCAAAACCGTTGATGGCCTGCCAGTCATCACCGACGCAGAAAAATTGTGCGCGAGGATTTTGTTTTTGAATTGCTTGTACTAGGCGATAGAATAGTTCCGAAAAATCTTGGTATTCATCGATGAGCACATACCGAATCCGTTTCAGATCGCCGGGACCAAGTTTACTCCGAAATTCGGTTTTGCCCACCGCAACGCGCTCTGCGGCTTTCTGCATTAGTCCATCAAAGTCCTCTTCCTCTGTTGCTTGAAGATATTCCAAATAGGACTTATAAAACTCCCGTGCAAGATTCAAGAAAGGCTGCTCGACATCTCTGTCGCAGTTGTGATTATTTATTCTTTCTGAGAGTTCCTCTGGAGTCAGGGATAGTTTTCGGCAGTGTGTTATGAAACTCGTTGTAACTTTGGTGAAGCGATCTATGGGACGACCATCTTTGATTAGGTCCCATATCTCATCTTCGCTGAGTTGATTGCACGGGATTTTACAGGCTTCGAGTTTTTCTTTTAGTAAAGAGTGAAAACCCTCCATTCCGTTACTTAGATTGTCGGGACAAAATTCGAGCAATTTCCACTTGGATATGTTTCTCCAATAGTTGCGTTTCTCCTCCGACCTAGCATCGTAATCAGGATCACCTTTGAGTCCGAAGTATTCAATAACTACTCCACGCTCATTGCCAATGGTAAAATCAGGACGGTAGTTGATACCGTTCCACGGAAAACTCCGCTCGTACTTATATTCGATATCATGTTCAAACAGGAAGTTAGCAATGACTTTCTCTCCATACGATTTCACGTAATCTCCGTTAAGACTTTCCCTAGTCAGTGAGCGACGATAACGCAGCATCTCTGCCGGATTTCTTTTATCGCCCGAAACGATACGTTCCCAATCGGCACGGAAATATGCCATCATCAAGGCACGAATTTTTTCGTAGTAATCAGGCTTACTCCGGTAGTTATCGATCACGTCCTGAATAGCACGACTCTGGCTTTGTTCACGTTCACTATCGGAAATAATTTTTTCAGGATGAACTAGGGCATTAGCCAATGCGTGAAAAGTCATTACGTGGGGAATAGAACCTTGTAAATCCGAGTCAAGACGCTCTCGTATTTCCTCTGCTGCCTTACGATTAAAAGCTAAAAGCAATATCTCGTTAGGCCTTACGCCACAGTGCTGTTGTAAGAACAGCGCACGAGAGACCAGGGTGGTCGTTTTGCCACTGCCTGCTCGGGCTACAACCTTCACGTGACCTTCGACAGCCCCAATCGCTGCCGCTTGTTCTCGGTCTGGCTTGGTATCTAAGTGATCCCTTGCCCAAGACTGCACATAATCAATTTTTTTCTTCTCATATTCTTCAAAAGATATGTGATCAGTACATCGAGCTTTGTAGAAGTCATAAGCCGTGAGGAAGTCTTGTCCAAAGTGCTCCCTCAGACACTTGAGTAAGGCGTACTTTTTGCGCCGAACTTTTCTCTTGCGTTTTTTCTCTTTTCGCTGTGCTTTTCTCTTGCGTTCCTCTTCTTTCTCAATATTGATTTTTTCAATTTTGTATTCTTTAGAAGGTATGTGATCAGTACAATAGTCTTTATAAAAGTCCGCAATAAGAACTTTTGGGCTTGACAGGCGAGGTATAAGCCATACATTAAAAGCGTTGCGACAATCTTGACATATCTCATATTCTCCAAAAAGGAGAAG
>RKRN01000331.1 GCA_007571365.1 Candidatus Latescibacterota bacterium | reverse complement strand
GCGCACCGGTTGGCCCAGCAAGTTATAGACGGTAAGCCGCACCGGGCCGGCCTCAGCCAGAGCAAAGGGAATCGTCACTTCCGCATTGAACGGCGCGGGAAAGGGCGTACCCAAACCATCCGGCAACTTCGACAAAAGCCGCGTCCCGGCCGCCCGCTTAGCACTAAACGGCTTCCACAACGCCACGTCCTTCAACTGCCAGCGGACAAAAGATGCGGCGCGGTCTTGGTTGATGATGTTGCGGAACTCAAGGACGTTTTGACCGGACTGGAGGTAGGTCTCATTGAGGAGGAGATACCAAGTTTGCCAGTCCTCGCCGCCCGCGAGTACTTCATATCTTTGTTCGTTGAGGAAAATGACGATTTCGTCGTTGCTTATTTCTTTGGCCGAAAATTGACACAAGACCGTGCGATTGATGCCGGCAAAGCCGAATTTGACGCTTTTGGGATTCTTGCTAACTACGGGCGGGCTGTAGCCGAAAATTCCGCTGCTCGGCAGCGGCTCTATCCCCTCGCCGCCAATCTCCACTTGCGCGGCCCCAGTGCTCCCAACGGCGGTAAAAACCCGCACCCCACCGCTGCGAGCCTCGGCCGGAACGCGGACGACGATGACGCCGTTAGACCAAACCGCATAATCGTCGGCCTCGGCTTGCACATTCGGATTAAACGACACGTATCCCATGCCGCGCTCAGAGCCAAAGTTGCCGCCGCTCAGCGTCAAGTTCTCGCCGGCCTGTACTTGCGGGGGCGAAAGTTGCGCCAAGTACGGGCTGGCAATTTCCAAGCGGACGGCATTGCTGGTGCCCTCAGCCGTCCCAACAGTTACATCGCCCGCAGGCACATTGAGCGGAACGCGGAACCGTATCGTCTCATTCGACCAGGCCTCCAACGAAGACACCGCGACCGAATCAATCCGCACCGAACTGCTGTCCTGCACGAGGCCGAAATTGTCGCCGACAATCTCGATGAGATCGTCGGTGTTGGCCGCCTCATCCAAGCGCGTGCTGTTGGTGATCGCGTCAATGTACGGCGACGCGACGACCACTTGTGCGCTGTCGCGGCCACCGCCGGTTATCACCTGCACCGCGCCGGTGCGTACGCCGGTCGGTACGCGCACTTGGATCTGCGCGTCGCTCCAAGCGAGATAGTCCGCATCGCTCGGCTCCTGGTCTGCGAAAAAGACCACTTGGCCCAGCCCCCTGATGGCCGCAAAACCTTGGCCGGCGATGGTAATTGTTTGGCCGTATTGAACGCGGCGCGGCGAAACGTCCGCAATTTGCGGCGCGGGCACCACCAGCACGATTTTGCCGTATCCCGTGCTATTGTCCTTGCCCGGGGCTCCTAAATCGACCGTGGACTCGACGAGGGCCTGCCACAGATCGTCGCGAGCGAGCGACGGGTTGGCCGATTTGAGCAGGGCGGCGGCACCAGCCACGTGCGGAGCCGCCGCCGAGGTCCCTCCAAACACACCGTAAGAAGCCGTTGTCACGTCTGTAGGCGCGACCAAGTCGGGCTTGATGCGGTCATCGGCCGTAGGGCCGTGCGAGCTGTAGCTTGCGAGGATGCCCAAGTCCCATTGGCCGTGGTGGACTGCCCCAACGCTCAGCGCACCGCGGGCGTCGGCCGGAATCCCCACGCTACCCGCCGCGACTGAATGTTCGATGTCGTGGTTCCAAGACCACACCCGCAGCTTTTTAGGCTCGGCCTCGCCGACGCGGACCACGGAAATGCCATAGGTGCCCGCTCGCCCGGCAAAGTGTTCGAGGAACTCCATGGGCGCACCCCCCTCCTCCCCCTGCACATCCGTGCTTTTGGCGACTTCTTTGATGGCACCGAACTCGTCTTGGTGGTAGAGATATAAGTCGTAGTCTTGCGTGGTGGTGGGCCAGTCGTCCCAAGTCAGGGTCACTCGTATGGCGTTGCCGACTTCAATTTCCTCGACAAAATTCATCATATCGTCGCCAGCGGCAAAATTGTGCCGATTGTCGTCATCGCTATCGTGCCACAAGCCGGTGTAATGCCTTCGGGCGTCATTGCCGACGGCGTTGACCCACAAAATGCCGCGGTCGGCCGCGTCATTGACAATGTCGCAGACGATCCCGCGCCCGTCGCCAAAGCCGGTTCCCACCCAGTTGGCCGCGTGGTTGATAATGGCCACTCCGTTTTGTAGGCTGCGGTCTTTGGCATTCTCCAAGTCCACTTCGTCGGCGACCTTGTACAAATAGAGCTCGGCTTCTGGAGCCACGTCGTGGATGATCTCGGCACACGCCGTGCCGTGGGCATCCGGGCCGGCGTATATCCCCGTGCCCGTATAGTCGCGCCACTTACGCGCCGGCAGGTCTTGGGGCAACCGGTCGGCCCCTCTAAAACCGCCGTCGATAATCGCCACCTTAACCCCTTGGCCTTTTGCGCCAGCCGCGTGTTTTGCCAATGCGCCGATGCGCTCTACGCCTTCGCTCCGGGTTTGTTGCACGTGTGGCCGGTGCGGCCGGCGGACAAAGGCCACGCTCGGCAGCTCAGACACTGCCCGCAGTGCTGCGGCCGGGACCAACACCCGCATCAGGCTCTTGGACTGGGCCAAAATTTGGCCGCCAAGGACCGCCAACGACGTGGTGTCAATGGTAGCCGCCGCCCCAGCCGCAGGCACTAAAATGACGACCACCGCTGAGCGGTCGGCGGCGCGGGTCGGCTTGGCCGCCGCAAGCGCGGCCAGTTCCCACAGCGCACTTTCTACCTTGGGCGGGCCGACGGGTTTGGCGGGCGCGACGTCGAGGTCTTGGCCCCACAGGGGCATGGCAAAAAGGAGAAAAAGGAAGGTATGGCGCACGGCGGTCAGGGCTGGCGCGCTTTGTACGACTCTTGCGTACCCTGCATCCCCAGTGCTTGGGTGCGCGACAACAGCGCCAGCCGCTCGTCGTCAGCCAAGGGCGCAAACTGGCGAGCGAGGTCCGCATTCTGCCGCAGTTTTTCCAGCGAATCCATGCCGGAACACACCGTAGCCACCGGCAGGCTCATGGCGTAGCGCAAGCACTCGGCCGCGGTCGCCACCCCTGTTGCGAGAATCGCTCCGGGCGAACCCGCTAAGGTCTTCATGGCGATGACTCCGATGTTTTTTTGGAGCGCGAGCGGCAGCACCTGCTCGACAAAGCTGAGGTAATGCGGATCGAACACGTTGACCGGCATCTGCGTGGCGTCCCAAGCAAAGCCGCGCTCGATCATCTCCACGTGCAGAGCAGGCAAAGTATGGCCGGTGAAGCCGATGTAGCGGATCTTGCCCGCCTCTTTGGCTTTGAGCGCAGCCTCTAGCAGGCCCCGCTCGTAAATCCGCTGTGGGTCGTCGGGCTGTCTGATACTGTGAAACTGCCACAGATCAATCACGTCGGTTTGCAGTCGCCGCAAACTTTCTTCGAGATGAGCCATCGCCCGCTTGGGATGGCGGCTGGCGTCTTTGGTCATTAGAAACACGCGGTTGCGATGGCCGCCGCTGAGGGCCTTGCCCATGCGTAACTCGCTCTCGCCGTTGGAGTAGCCCCAAGCATTGTCAAAAAAGTTGATCCCCTCGTCGATGGCCGCATGCATCAAAGCGATGGCCGCCTTTTCCGCTATATGGCCGTGGTCGGCCATGTGGGCGCCGCCCAAGCCGAGCAGGGAGACCGATTCGCCGGTGCGGCCCAAAATTCGGTGGGGCATGTCGCGGTGATTGGGCGCCGCACTTATGGAAAGCCCGGCGGCCGCGGCGGTCGAGAGCTTGAGAAAGGTGCGGCGAGAGTAAGGTCTATCGTTCATTGGGTATGGTCTCCTGTAAAAATAAAGACGCTATAGCGCGTAATCATACTGTAGCATAAAACCGTTTACCATCAACGATACACGCTGGCACGAACACCGATCCTGACGACTACAATCCGTGCGACACCGTCCTGAATGTCGCAGATTACTCGATAGCTTCCAACGCGGTAACGCCAAAGCCCACCCAGTGGCCCTGTTAGCATCCTACCCAAACGCCGGGGATCGTCAAGCACGGCCACCCGGTCGTCGAGGTAATCGACAATACGACGAGCCATTTGTTTGTCTAGCTTGCGAAGCTGATCACTAGCCGTTTCGGTGTACTCAATCGTCCAGACCAAGGGCTTTCTTCACTTCAGCAGCGGAATACACCTGCTCCTTACCGCTTCGGACGCGCTCCAAGACTTCGGCTGCGAGATAATAGTCCTCCATGTCTTCAAGGCCCCGTTCAATAATCTCGCGCAGACAGACATCCTTAGTGCGTCCCGTTTGCACCGCCAGGAAATCAAGCCGTTGTTCCGCGTCAGCAAGAAGTTGAATCGATATCGCCATATTTTGGCCTCCTTTTAAAAAACCATCCCTCCAGTAATCAATTGTACCGCCGTCGCCAGCAACATCCCATACACCACCCGATTAAACCACACGTCGCTAAAGCGCTGGAGCAAAAACACGCCCAACTTCACCCCGACGTACGCCAGCGGTGCCAACAGCAATGTCGTCTTAAAAATATCGGCGTGAAAAAGCCCCAAGCCCCAATAGGGCGGCAGCTTGAGCAGGTTGAGCATGGCAAAAAAGATGACCGTCGTGCCGACAAACACGTGGCGCGGTAGCTGCTGCGGCAGCAGATAGATGACCACCGGCGGGGCCCCGGCGTGGGCAATCGTCGAGGTAAAGCCCGAAATCGCGCCCATCAGTACGCCAGCGAGCATCCCCGGACGTTGCCGCCGCACGGCCCCGACAATCGCCGCCCGCCCGCACTGAAAAGCGACAAACAGCAAGGCCAAGCAGCCCAAGCCCATTTCTAGAACGCGCTCGTGCTGACTGAAGTAGCCGAAAAAAAAGGCCCCCGCGCCGATTCCCAAGGCGGAACCGGGCAGAAGCCGTTGGACGCTCGTTTGGTCGAAAGTGCGGCGGTAGTGCCGGACGGCGAACACATCGCAGGCGATCAGCAGCGGCAGCAACAGGGCCGCCGCATCGGCCACCGAAACCGTCAGGGCCAAAAGCGGGGTGGCCAAAATCCCGATGCCGCCGCCAAAGCCGGCCTTGGCCACCCCCATCAACAACACGGCCCCCACCGCGCAGACCCAAAACGCCGGCGGGTAGGACGGTAGCACTACTCGCCTTCTACGTGGGTTACTTCAATATCCAACTCTTCGCGCTTGCGCACGTGATCGACTTGGCCGTCCTTGACCCACACCACGCGGTCAGAGACGCTGAGCATCTTGTGGTCGTGCGTCGCCGAGATGACGGTCACACCGGAATTTTCGTTCATCTCTTTGAGCAATTCGATAATTTCGGTACCCGTGCGCAGGTCTAGGTTGCCCGTTGGCTCGTCGGCGAGGACGACGGCCGGGTCGTTGGCCAAGGCGCGGGCGACCGCCACGCGCTGCTGCTGGCCTCCCGAAAGCTCGTAGGGCTTGTGCGAGTACCGCTCGCCAAGGCCCACCTTGACCAACAGTTCCATGCCCTTGTCGCGGGCTTCGTCGCTGGTCAGGCCGGCAAAGACCATCGGCAAAGTGACGTTTTCGAGCGCGGTCATCACCGGAATCAAGTTAAACGACTGGAAGATGTAGCCGATCTTGCGGCAGCGCAGCCAAGCGAGTTCGTACGCGTCGAGCTGGGCGACATCTACCTCGTCGATGTACACCTTGCCCTCCGAAGGCTTATCGAGACCGCCGACCATGTTGAAAAAAGTGCTCTTGCCCGAGCCGGAAGGCCCCATGATCGACAAGTACTCGCCGGTGTAGATCTCCATGTCGACGCCGCGCAGAGCGTGAACCTCAATCTCGCCCATCACGTACGTTTTCTTGACCTGCTGGGTCCGTACTACCGTGCGTTTTTCCGCTTCTTGAACAGCGACCTCGGCCGGGGCGGTTTCGGTCATTTTAAGATCTCCTCTAAGGAATCAAGTGTCGGAGCGCATCGCTTCGACCGGCTCCATTTTGGCGGCGCGGTACGCTGGCAACATGGCACCGACCAGCGAAAGCAAGGTTCCCACCACCAAGGCGTAACCGGCCGATTCGGCGATGCCGCTCAGCGGGAAATAGGTGAACGTGTAACCGCCGTAATCGAGTAGAGCCAACCCCAGCGTCAGCACAAAGCCAATGACAATCCCGGCCGAAGTTCCCGCCAACCCCTGAAAGGTCGATTCGAGCAGGAAGAGCTTGACGATAAAGGTGTCTAAGGCCCCGAGGCACTTCATGGTGCCGATCTCGCGGAAACGCTCGGTCACCGACATCAACATGGCGTTGGCAATGCCAACGACGCAGACCAACAGCGAAAGACTGATGAGCCAAGTTTGCTTGGATCGCTCTTCTTCCATGCGGGCTTTGGCCTCGGCCGAAGCGTCGCCCGCTTCGGTGATGCCGGTCTCAATGCCGTTTTTTTGCAACAGCAAGTTGATCTCGCTTTTGTCTGCGTTGCGCAGGCTGCTGACGATTTCGTTGCTGCTCCACACCGACATTAAAAAGGCGATGGCCAAAATCACGCCGCTAGTGGTGATCAGCGAGCGGCCAAAGCGAATTTTCAGGCTGCGAAAACTAATTTCGACTGCTTTACTCATCGGCAGCACGATCTCCCGACCGCCTGCCAAACGCCTTTCAGACATGATTTTTCTCCCAGCGTATGCTCGCGTTCACAATACGTAAATAAAGGTAAAAAATCAACACTACCCCACTCAACTACCCGCCCTAATTTCCACCAGCGGTAAAGGCGCCGAGTCGTGGGCGCCGCGCTCGGCAATCATCTCGGCAAAAGCGACCGGCACCATGCTAACGCGCAAATCCCGCGCCCGCCGCGACTGCATTGGCTGCGCCAAGAACGACGCCATGGCGCTCGGCGTGAACACGAGGTGATCGATGGCAAAGGCATTGATCAACGCCTCTAGTTCGCCAACGTGGCCAACCAGCGGGCGACCAGCCAGCGGACCGCCCGGCTGTTGGGAGCCATCTCCTACCACCCCGATCAGATCGCAGTGGACCATGCCCATGCGCTCTAGCTGCTCGACGAAATGCACGGCCACCGCATCGGTTCCCACCAGCAGAGTGCGCAAGCGGCTCTCGCGGCCGCGCTGGTACAAAAACCAACGCACGGCCAAGCGCCAACCGGCGATTAACAGCAAGTTGCAAAACCAAGCCGCGACCACAGCTAGCCGTGAAAAATTGTAGGCCTTAAAGAAAAATACCAGCATCGCGATGCAGGCAAACCCCAGCGTCACCCCCACGACCGACCACGCTACCGAATAACGGCGGCGGTCGTACAGGCCCGACGCGTAAAACGCCAACAACCAGACCAAAGTTGAAGCGCCGTACACAGCAGCCCATTGCAAATCCGAATACGGCGGCGGCAGCACCCAGCGCGTCGGCTGGACGTCGAGGCCGAAGAGATTGCCGACTTGCTCAATGCGGTCAATAAAAGGCACTAACGCTGGGTGGTAGCGCACCGCTAATCCCACCTTCAAGCCACAGAGCACTAAGCCGGCGTCGATCAGGGGCATGGCCAAGGTGCGCCCGGCCCGGGCAAAAAGGCGGAACGTTCCGTGCAGCGCAATGGCCACCTGCAAGAGCCACAGCGGGAAGAAGCGGTAGTGCCGCGCCATCTGCTTGTTGACAAAAATCGACATGGCTTGGCTCTTGCGATAGAGAATTTTCAGCGGCGTCCCCCGACCGCTCTCGCCGCGAAAGTGCATGATCGAGGTCGTCGGCACGTAGTACATTTTCCAACCGGCTTGGTGGAAGCGATAGCACCAGTCAATGTCCTCGCCGTACATGAAGTAGTCTTCGTCGAGCAGGCCGACTTGGTCCATGGCCGCCTTGCGCACCATCATGCAAGATCCAGATAGCACCTCAACTTCGGCCGTCTGCTCGGGATCGAGATACGTCATGTGGTAGCGGGCGATGAGCGGGTGCTGGGGAAAAAGGCGGCTCAGGCCCGACATCTTGCAGAAGGCCGCCAACGGCGTCGGAAAGCCGCGACGGCTGTCGAGTTGCAAGGTGCCGTCCGGGTCGAGGATTTTGCACCCGCAGGCTCCGGCTTCCGGGTGCGCGTCCAAGAACGCTACCATCGTGCGCAACGCATCCTCGCGCACAATGGTATCGGTGTTGATCAGCAGCGCATATTCTCCTGCTACCTGCTGCAAGGCCACGTTGTTGCCGGCCGCAAAACCCACGTTAGCCGCGTTGCGGATCAGCTTCACTTGCGGGAACTCGGCGGCTACCATGTCGGCACTGCCATCAACCGAGGCATTGTCGACGACGAATATCTCCACTGCCAGCCCTTCGGCGGCGGCGAGCACCGAATTCAGGGCCTGTCGGGTCAGGTCGCGGGTATTGTAGTTGAGGAAGACGACACTCAGTCGCACGATCGCGCTCCGCGGTGGCGGCCCATGAGCTTGTAGCCGCTGAAGTAGAGAATCTGTTTGGCAAAGAGCAGGTACTCGTGCAGGTCTAGCTTGCTGGAACTGAACTGGCGGTTGCGAAAAACAAAAGGCACCGAGCGATGCCGCCGATAGCGGCCCTTGACCAAAATTTCGAGCAAAACTTTGTAGCCCGCAGACGTAAGCACTAGGTCTTGTATCACGTGGCGGCGCAGACAGAAATAACCCGACAGCGGATCCTCGACCCCGGTTAGCAAGCGAGCGGCACCCACGCCCATCTGCGAAATCAGCTTGCGGTGCCAAGCCCACTGTTCGACTCGGCTGGTCGCGCCAAAGCGGCTGCCCATGGCAATATCGCACTCGCGCAGGCTGCGGACGAGTTCGGGCAATATCGCCGGGTCGTGGCTCAGGTCGGCGTCTATCACCCCGAGGTGCGGT
>RKRN01000045.1 GCA_007571365.1 Candidatus Latescibacterota bacterium | reverse complement strand
CCCATGCACCGCAAGGGGCGCGTACTTATACTAATCGTATGAATTAATGTTGCATCCAATATCCAAAAATAGCCCCCTGGGAGCGCGGGCGTCTCGCCCGCCCCGCCTTCGCCTGTGTTGGCAATCACCTGCCTGCCCGGCCTAGTGTTCAAATATAAATGCAAGATTGCTATGTCTGATTGGTAGTAGCAACGCGGTATAAGAACTACCTTGCGCTTGTCTAAACCACAGAACGGACGTTTTGCGGCAGCATGTAGTGAAACATATCGAGATATGGGGCGGGTTGCACTTCGGACCGTCGCTAAAATCGGTCGCGCCCTATGCTGGCCTCTTGCCACTTTGTATCTTCAGGCCCTTGCCACTACTATCCAAAGGACAAAATCCATGACCACTGACCACATCTTCCACCGCGTCATTACCGACAACTGGCCGCAGATTTCCCACGGCAAAGACTGCTACCTCTACGCCGCAGACGGTCGCGCCTACCTCGATGCCTGCGCTGGCGTCCACGTGGTCTCCATCGGCCACGGCGTCCCGGAGATAGCCGAAGCCATGCGGGAACAGGCCAACAAGGTCTGCTTTACGTACGCACGCTTCCTCACCCAACCACAAATCGATCTCGCCGCCAAAGTCGCCGCCATAGCCCCCGGCGACCTCAATCGCGTCTTCTTCGTCTCTAGCGGGTCTGAAGCCACCGAGTCCGCGCTCAAAATAGCCCGCAAGTACCACGTCGAGACCGGCAACCCAAAGAAGTACAAAGTCATCACCCGCTGGCAGAGCTGGCACGGCAACACCATCGGCGCACTTTCTATGTCGGGCCGCTCCACTTGGCGCGAGGACTACGTGCCCTACTTGCTCGACTTCCCGCATATCGCCTTTCCCCGCCCAGATCACTGCCCGTACTGCCAAGACCGGCCCGCCTGTACGCTGGCTTGCGCCGAAGAGCTGGAGCGGGTTATCAAGCAGGAGGGCAGCGAGTACATCGCCGCCTTTATCGCCGAGCCGATCTCAGGTACTTCTTGCTGCGGTCTGATGCCGCCGCCCTCCTACTTCCCCACCATCCGCACGATCTGCGACCGCTACAACGTCTTGCTGATCATCGACGAAGTGGTCACCGGCTACGGACGCACGGGCCGCAACTTCGGCATTGAGCACTGGGACGCCGTTCCAGACATCATGGCTACTGGCAAGGGCCTCAGCAGCGGATACACGCCCATTGCCGCCACCTTGGTCCGAGACGAGATCTACGACGGGATCTACCAAAAGCAAAACCACTATGTCCACGGGCACACCTACGGCGGCAATCCGCTTTCTTGCGCCGTTGCCTTGGCCGTGCAGAACTACATCCAAGACCACGACTTGGTCGCTCGCTGCGCGCAGATGGGCGACCTGATGCTGGAGAAGATGATGCCGCTGATGGACTCGCCCATAGTCAGCGCGGTGCGCGGCCAGGGGCTACTCACCGGCGTTGAATTTGCCCGCGACAAGGCGACCGGTGCGCCCTTTGACCCCGCTCAGGGCATTACCGCCGCTGTAGTCCAACGCGCCTTTGCCAAAGGCGTTTTGATTATGCCGGGTTCGCCGGGGCTGATCGACGGCGTCAGCGGCGATCACATTGCCATCAGCCCGCCCTTTACCATTAGCGAAGAGCAGGTCGAGGAGGTCGCGCAGGTGATCGCCGCTGTGGTAGGGGAAGTGGAGCGGGAACTGGGGTTTTGAATCAGAGCAAACACCGCCATCTATGTGGCCTTAGAGGAGGATTACCATGAAACTCGGCACGTTTATGATGCCCTTGCATCCGCCGGAAAAAGACCGCACCGAATGCTTTGCCGAAGACGTCGAGTTCGTCGTCCGCGCCGATCAGCTCGGTTTCTCTGAGGCTTGGATCGGCCAGCATCACACCGTCGCGTGGGAGCCGATCCCGTCCAACGACCTCTTCATCGCCCACGTCCTGCCCCTAACGCAAAACATCCGCTTGGGCACGGGCGTCTCCATCATGCCGCAGCACCACCCGGTCAATGTCGCGGTGCGCTTAGCCTTTCTCGACCATCTGTCCAAGGGCCGTTTCAACTGCGGCTTCGGTCAGGGTGGCGTCGCCACCGACTGGGGCCTTTTTGACCTGCCCGATCCCAAGACGCAGGGGCTGATGACGGTCGAGAGCATCGACCTAGTCCTCAAGCTCTGGCAGGCAGAGGCTCCGTTCGATTTTCAGGGGGATTTTTATCGCATCAAAATTGAAGAGGCCAACCCCGAGCTTGGCATCGGCGAACTGCTCAAGCCCTACCAGCAGCCGCACCCGCCTATTGGCATGAGCGTGATAAGAGGCGACTCCATGGCCGCGACTATGGCCGGCCAGCGGGGCTATCTGCCGATCAGCACCAACCTCGTCGCTCCTTCGATCTTGACCCAACACTGGCAGACTTACTGTGCCGGGGCCGTTGAGGCTGGTCTGCCGGAGCCCGAGCGCACCCGCTGGCGCATCTCGCGCAGCATCCTCGTCGCGGACGAAGCTGTACGCGCTTGGGACTACGCCCTCGACGAGCAGGGTGCTTTCTACCGCGCCTTTGAATATCTGATTGCCGTGCTCAGCGGGGCCAAAATGCTTCACATTACAAAGCACGACCCGCAGGTGCCCGACGCCGAGGTCACGCCTGAGTATCTGATCAGAAACTTGTGCATAATAGGCGATGTGCCATCGTGCGTAGATCAGCTAGCGGGCTTGTGGGATGCGACCGGGGGCTTTGACACGCTGCTGATGATCGCCCACGACTGGGACGACCGGTCGCTGTGGGAACGCTCAATGGACTTGCTCGCCAACCAAGTCGTGCCGCAATTGCCGTCGGTATGACGATTCTCGACAGATGGGATGTGACCCCAGAAGAACTTACGCAGCTAGTAGAGGAAAACCCCAGCCTCCGCGGCATGCTTTTGGGTTACTTGGCGGAACTCAAACTCGAAAAGCTCTGGTTATCGGGTGACGACGTTTCAGAGGTTGTCAAGCACGACGATCACGACCGAAAGAAGAAAGGCGACCGAGTCATTCGGTACAAGGGACAGGAGTTCATTTTTGAATCGAAATCGCTACAGAGCGCGATGATCGAGAAGACCAAAGAAGGGTGGCTGGGAAAGGCTCAAGTCGATGCGAGCGATCGCCGCGAGGTAGTGCTTCCAGATAACAGCCGCGTAACGACAACGTGTCTACTAAAGGGGGAGTTCGATATTCTCGCCGTCAACGTATTTGCGTTTGCAGAGAAATGGCGATTTGTCTTCGCCAAAAATTCGGACCTTCCCACGTCTAGTTATCGCCGGTACACTCCGTATCAGTGCCAGCATCTTTTGGCGACTCTTGTAACCGTCCATTGGCCTCCGAAGCCGCCATTCAGCGACGAGCCTTTCACGCTTATGAATGAGATTATTCAGAAACGCATCTGATTTGCAGTCTTTCCTTTTGGAATTTTCACGAACACGAGAAAGTAGGAATGGTTCTTTCTGGCGTGGACCTGTTTGAGAACGCGGCTCATTCCAGGTTTGTTGGGGCGAACGACGACGAATAGATCTTTGCAGAAAAATCCAAGCTCGGCGTAAGCATTGATGATCTCAACGTGGGTTAAGTTCTGGCGATTCGCGCTGACCTCATCTTGACACTTCACGATCAATACGCCGCGGTCGCGCAGCACTCGGCATGCCTCGCGTCCGCTATCCTCATAGAGTTCTACAACCGCAGCGTGCCATTTCCCGCCGCCGCGCTTGGGTGCCTCATGCCCGTTGGAATAGTGGTCGCGGAATGCGTTGTGAGTCCCAGCCCCTGCTTTGATTGCGTTTCCACTGCGGAAGAACCCTTCCATGTAGGGCGGGTCGAGGACGAGCGCATCGAATGACTCACTTTCATAGGGGAGATCGCGACAGTCTATGCCGTCCGCGATGTCTGAAGGATGCAAGTCGTACTTTGCAGTATCGACATGGTGCCAGAAGACGCCCTTACCAAACGTCACATCGGCGATCTTGGAGCCTTCCTCAACGTGCAGCCTTAAAATAGCCGGGAATACATCCGCGTTATTTCCTATATGAGCGGATAATACTAGATTGGTCGTGGCGTTTCCATCTGGGCTTTTCCGCCCCGATGGTGTCGTGCTCTCGCCCATGCCAAAGTCAAGCTTTGACTGGCTCGTGTTCATGTACTTTTTCTAACTCCACCTCAATGGACAGGCCGACTTGCTTAGGATTCTAATTGACTGAGCCACATTGGGTTACGCTGGCAGTGGACAGGCTTAAAGAATGAATCTGAAGCTAGCGGAACGGGAGAATCCTGTCAACGCCTAACACTAAATGGAGCCCCGATGTCCTACTGTTCGGGTGGCAGGCCGCCTGCGACTCCTGCGGGGACCTTCGAGAGGACCCGCGATGAGCAAAACGGATGGTACAAGATGCCTCTAACGACCTGTTAAAGCCTGCACCTGCTGCCCGAATGCGATCAAGTCTTCGGCAATGGAGCGCAGCCGGGGCCTTGCTAGGAGCACCGGGTCGACGTCGAAGGCCCCGGATGCGTAGTGCTGCATGGAGCGCAGCTTGGCCTCGGTGTCGGGCCGGGTGACGAACTTGAAGGCCATGTAGCGTCGCTCGGGGAACTTGCCGTAGGCCGCGTGAAAGAGGCTGTGGTGAAAAAAGACCACGTCGCCGGGCATGGTCTCCACTGTGCAGGAAGGGATGTCTTCGCCCCGCACTCCAAAGCTGTCGCCGATCGTGCCGTCCTTGAAGTGGTGGGCCTGTAAGGGCCACAACCACTCGTGGAAGGGCATGCGGTGCGAACCGGGAATCACCCGCAGCGCACCCTGCTGTTTGGTGGTGGGCGTCAGGTAGATCATCACCTTGAGTCGCCGATACTCGGTCTCCGCGGCCCCCGGCCGATCGGCATGCCAGTTGTGCTCCCCCTTGTCGGTATGCCCCTCCTTGTTGCCCTCCGATCCCGACCACAAAAAATTGGGGCCTAAAAGGTCGGCGACCACGTGGAGAATTCGGTCGTCCTCGGCCACATCTAAAAGCCGGGGGCTGCGCTCGGCAAAAGGCGCCAGGCCCTGGTGCTGGCCTTCGTCGGGTTGGCCGCCTCGATCCTCGCGCCACACTTGGTCGGCGGCTTGGGTAATCTCGGTCATCTCATCCGGGGAAAACGCTTGGCGCAAACAGAAAAAGCCAAAGACGTCAAAGTGCTCTTTTTGTCGGGGCGTTAGCATCGGCCAATCTCCTCGCTTAGCGAATGGTACGTCGCCAAGATAGAACAGAGCCGCGCTGCGACCAACCGCGTCGGTGGCCGTAAATGCCGTTTCAGATTAGTTTTTTGCTGTCCGACCACCCTCACAATGACGACTCTAATGCAGGCCCTAATTCTCTGCTTGCTCCTCGCCGCGGTTGCTCATGCGGCGGACCGCGCCCACGCCTTCGCGCTCTACGGCACCCCCAAGTACGGGCCTGATTTTACCCACTTCGACTACGTCAATCCCAGTGCCCCCAAGGGCGGCGAAATCCGCCTCGCCGCCTTTGGCACCTACGACAACCTCAATCCCTTCACCCTCAAGGGCGTTGCCGCGGCCGGTTCGCTGATGCTCTACAACCGGCTCTGCACCAAGTCCCAGGACGAGCCGTTCACCGAATACGGCCAACTTGCCGCGCAAATGCAGATGCCGGAGGACCGCTCCTATATCATCTTTGAACTCCACCCGGCAGCGCGTTGGCACGATGGCGTCCCCGTAACGGCGGCCGACGTGATCTTCAGCTTTGACATCCTCACCACTAAGGGCATCCCGTTCTTTCGCACCTTCTACGCCGACGTCGACACGGTCTTTGCCCTCGACGAGCGCCAAGTGAAGTTCGAGTTCAAAGAGGGCACCAACCGCGAGATGCCGCTTATTATCGGCCAGTTGCGCGTGTTGCCCAAGCACTACTGGCAAGGGCGCGAATTCGCCGCGACCACGCTTGAGCCGCCTTTGGGGAGCGGCCCGTACCAGATCGCCGAGTTCGAGCCGGGCCGTTCGATCACCTACGAGCGCGTTGCAGACTACTGGGGCCGCGACCTGCCCGTACACAAAGGTCGCCACAATTTCGACCGCATCCGCTACGAGTACTACCGCGACCAGACCGTGGCCATCGAAGCCTTTAAGACCGGGGAATACGACTATCGCCTGTTGAGCGACGCCAAGGAATGGGCCACCCACTACGAGGACTTTGCGCCGATCGCCGAGGGGCGGATGCTCAAGGTGCAGATTCCGCATCGGCTCATCCGCGGCATGTCGGGCTTTGCGTTCAACACTCGGCGCGGCAAGTTCAAAGACCCCAAGGTGCGGCAGGCCCTGGCCTACGCCTACGACTTTGAGTGGACCAACAAGAATCTGTTCTACGGCCTCCTCACTCGCAGCAACAGCTATTGGGGCAACTCAGACCTTGGGGCGTCGGGATTGCCGGACGGACGGGAATTGGAAATTTTGGCGGCGTACCGGGGGCGGATACCGGACGAGGTGTTTACCACTGCTTACGCGCCGCCGGCGACTAACGGCTCGGGTCAGCTTAGGCAAAACTTGCGCACGGCTAGAAAATTGCTCGCCGCAGCGGGCTGGACGGTGGTTGATGGCAAGCTGACTCACGCCGGCGAGGTCATGCGCTTTGAGTTCTTGCTGGGGGCCTCGTCGTACGAGCGCGTCCTTAGCCCCATTGTGCAAAACCTCGAACGCCTCGGCATTGAGGCGACCATTCGCACGGTCGACGCGGCCCAGTACCAAAACCGCGTCCAAAATTTCGACTTTGACATCATCGCCGCTTCGTGGCGTCAGACTTTGAGCCCGGGCAATGAACAGCGCAACTTCTGGTCGAGTACGGCCGCGCAATCTGCGGGCAGCCGCAATTACGTCGGCATTGCCGACCCGGTCATCGACGAACTGATTGAGCGCCAGATCGCCGCTGCTGATCGCCCAACGCAAGTAGCATTAACCCGCGCCCTCGACCGCATCTTGCTCTGGAATCACTACGTAATCCCCGGCTCGCACAGCCGCTCCTATCGCTTGGCCTACTGGAACAAGTTCGGGCGGATGTCAGAGCCGGCCCCCAATGGGTTGGGTTTTCCCGACACGTGGTGGTGGGATGCGGAAAAAGCGGCGCTCTTGGAAGCCCAATGAACCTCCAGCGCATCGCCCTAATCGCCGTCCTGACGGCACTTCCCATCCGTGCCGACAACTACGTCGGCCACGGCATCTCACTCTACGGCCCCCTCAAATACGGCCCGGACTTCACCCATTTTGCCTATACCAATCCCGAGGCTCCAAAGGGTGGTACGCTGAGCTTAGGCGCGATCGGCTCCTTCGACAACCTCAATCCCCACATCCTCAAGGGCCTTGAGCCGCCGCGCCTGAGTAGCCTGCTCTACGACACGCTCACTGAACGCTCCGACGATGAAATCGCCACCGGATACGGCCGCCTCGCCGAGCGCATCGAAGTCCCGCCCGACAACGCTTGGGTGCTCTACACGCTGCGACCGGCGGCGCGCTGGCACGACGGCAAGCCCATAACCCCCGAGGACGTGCTCTTCACGCTGGAGACTTATAAGACCAAGGGGCATCCCGGGCTACGCAACTACTTTGCGGCCATTGAGACCGCCGAAAAGGTCGGGGAGCACCAAGTCCGGTTGATCTTTAGCGCAGCAACCAACAAAGAACTGCCGCTGATTGCCGGCCAGATGTCTATTCTACCCAAACACTACTGGGAGGGCCGCAACTTCGCGGCAACCACGCTCGACCCGCCGCTGGGCAGCGGTCCCTACCGAATCGTCGCAGTCGAAGCCGGGCGCTCCATAACCTACGAGCGCGTCGCAGACTACTGGGGCCGCGACCTGCCCGTCAACAAGGGCCGCTTCAACTTCGACCGCATCCACTTCGACTACTACCGCGATCAGACCGTGGCCATCGAAGCGCTCAAGGCCGGTGAATTCGACTACCGCCGCGAAAGCTCGTCCAAGGACTGGTCAACGGCCTACGAGGGAAAAGCCTTGGCTACTGGCAAGTTGGTCAAGGATCCACGGCCCCATCAGCGCGCCGCTGGCATGCAGGCTTTTTGGTTCAATACGCGCCGCGCCAAATTTTCCGATCCCCGGGTACGGCAAGCTCTCGGCCATGCCTTTGACTTTGAGTGGACCAACAAAAACTTGTTCCACGGCCTCTACATCCGCAGCAACAGCTACTTCGCCAATTCGGAATTGGCCGCTGCCGGGCGGCCTTCGGGCCGTGAGTTGGAAATCCTAGAGGAGTACCGGGGCCGCATTCCCGACGAACTGTTCACCACTGAGTTTCAGCTACCTACCACCGACGGCTCGGGCCAGGTCCGGCAAAACCTGCGTGCGGCCAAAAAGCTGTTGCAAGAAGCGGGCTGGGTCGTTGCCGATAATATCCTGACTCACGCCGAGAGCGGTGAGGTCATGGAAATCGAATTTTTGCTTTCCAGCTCGTCGTGGGAACGCATTGTCGCGCCGATGATCCCCAACCTCGAGCGTCTCGGCGTCAAAGCGACGATCCGCATTGTCGATCAGACCCAGTACCAAAACAGAGTCCAAGCCTTTGACTACGATGTCATCGTCCTAGTCCGCGGCCAAAGCCACAGCCCCGGCAGTGAGCAGCGCAACTACTGGACCAGCACCACTGCGGACGAGTCGGGCAGCGGCAATGTCGCCGGCATTAAAGACCCGGTCGTCGATGAATTGGTCGAGCGATTGATTCAGGCTCCTAGCCGCGCCGAACTAGTGGCCACGACTCGGGCGCTGGATCGGGTATTGCTGTGGGGCCACTACACCATCCCGCACTGGTACAGCGACCATTTCCGCGTGGTTCACTGGGACAAATTCGGCAAACCCTCCTCGTCCGCCCCCTATACCGGCGACTACTTCGTCGTGCCCTACACTTGGTGGTACGACGCCGAGAAGGCGGCGCGGCTGGAACAGGGCCGTTAGCCTGCTTTATGGGCACGTACATCCTCCGCCGCCTGCTGCTGATGGTGCCGACCCTATTCGGCATTATGACCATCAACTTCCTCATCATCCAAGCGGCCCCGGGCGGCCCGGTCGAGCGCACCATCGCGGTGATTCAGGGCTTTGGCGCGGACGCTACCGAGCGGGTCAGCGGCTCGGGCATGGGCGAGACCCTCGACCCGGATGCGATGCCGGGCGGCGAAATCAGCAGCAAATACCGCGGGGCGCAAGGGCTCGACCCGGAATTGATTGCCGAACTCGAACGCATGTACGGCTTCGACAAGCCGGTACACGAGCGCTTCTGGCAGATGATCGGCCAGTACGTGCGCTTCGACTTCGGCGAGAGCTTTTACCGCGATCAGCGAGTCGTCGACTTGGTCAAAGAGAAGATGCCGGTGTCGATTTCGCTGGGGCTGTGGACGACGCTGCTGGTCTATTTCATCTCCATTCCCCTGGGGATCGCCAAAGCCGTGCGCGATGGCTCGCGGTTCGATGTCTGGACCTCGGGGCTGGTCATCGTCGGCTATGCCATCCCCAGCTTTCTCTTTGCCATCTTGCTGATCGTGGTCTTTGCCGGTGGGCATTACTTCGACTGGTTTCCGCTGCGCGGCCTGACTTCGGCTAATTGGGATGAACTGACCCTGCTCGCCAAGGTCGCCGACTACTTCTGGCACCTGGCGCTGCCGGTTGCGGCGATGGTCATCGGCGGCTTTGCCGGGCTGACCTTGCTGACCAAAAACTCCTTCCTAGACGAGATCAACAAGCTCTACGTCACCACGGCCCGCGCCAAGGGCCTGAGCGAAAACCGGGTGCTCTACGGCCACGTCTTTCGCAATGCCATGCTTATTGTCATCGCCGGTTTCCCCAGTGCTTTTGTCGATATCTTCTTCACCGGGGCGCTGCTGACGGAAATCATCTTTTCGTTAGATGGGTTGGGTTTACTCGGCTACGAGGCGGCTATTGGCCGCGACTACCCGGTGATGTTTGCCACGTTGTATTTCTTCGCGTTGCTGGGCCTGCTGATGCAGTTGGTGGGCGACCTGACCTACACGCTGGTCGACCGCCGCATCGACTTTGAAAGCCGCGAGTTATGAACGCTGTATCCGCTCCACCGCCGCCACCGCGCTTTTTCGGCTTGCGGTTGTCGCGGCTCAATCAGCGGCGGCTGGCCAATTTTCGCCGCAACCGCCGCGGCTTTTGGAGTTGCTGGATTTTCTGGGGCCTCTTCGCCCTGAGCCTGCCGGCTGAGTTCATCGCCAACGACCGCCCGCTAATGGTCCACTTCGACGGCAGCTACTACTTCCCGGTGCTGGCGACGTATCCCGAAACGACTTTTGGCGGCGATTTTGCGACCGAGGCCGAATACCGCGACCCCTTCGTCCAAGAGCTGATCGAGGAAAAGGGCTGGATCTGGTGGCCGCTGGTGTCGTACAGCTACGACACGGTCAACTACGATCTCAAGCAGCCCGCTCCTTCGCCGCCCGACGCTGAAAACTGGCTCGGCACGGACGATCAAGCGCGCGACGTGGTGGCGCGGGTGATCTACGGATACCGCATCTCGGTGCTCTTCGGCCTGCTGCTGACGCTGTTCAGCGCGGCGATTGGCATTGCCGCGGGCGCGGTGCAGGGGTACTTCGGCGGCTGGGTGGACTTGCTCTTCCAGCGCTTTATTGAGATCTGGCAAGGTTTGCCGCTGCTCTACTTGCTGATCATCCTCGCCAGCGTGGTGGAGCCGAATTTCTGGTGGTTGCTCGGCTTGTTGCTGCTGTTTCGCTGGATGGGTTTGGTTGGGGTCGTGCGCGCCGAATTCCTGCGGGCGCGCAACTTCGACTTCGTCAAGGCGGCCCGCGCCCTCGGCCAGAGCAACCGCCGCATCATCTGGCGGCACGTGCTGCCCAACGCCATGGTTTCCACCCTGACCTTTTTGCCCTTTGTGCTCACCGGCTCGGTGGCAGTGCTGACCTCGCTCGACTTTCTCGGCTTTGGCCTGCCGCCCGGTTCGCCGTCGCTGGGCGAGTTGCTCAACCAAGGCAAGCGCAACCTCCAAGCACCATGGCTCGGCTTTACGGCCTTTTTCGCGCTGGCGGTAATGCTCTCGCTGTTGGTCTTTATCGGCGAGGCCGTGCGCGACGCCTTTGATCCGCGCAAGACCTATGCCGGGGAGGACCGCACGTGAGCTTGCTGACCATCGAAAACTTGGGGGTGCGCTTCCACGTCGAGGGCGAAACTGTCGAGGCGGTGCGCAGTGCGTCCCTGCATGTCGAGCGCGGCGAGACCGTGGCGCTGGTCGGCGAATCTGGCTCGGGTAAGTCGGTGACGGCACTCTCGGTATTGCAGCTATTGCCCTACCCACGCGCCAGTCATCCCCACGGCAGCATCCGCTTCGACGGCGAAGAGCTGTTGGGCGCGGGCGCGGCGCGGTTGCAGGCGTTGCGCGGCGATCGCCTGGCCATGATTTTCCAAGAGCCGATGACCTCGCTCAACCCGCTGCACTCCATCGAACAGCAACTATGCGAAACGCTCGTCCTGCATCGGGGTCTGAGCCGTGCCAAAGTGCGCAACCAGGCTATGGAGCTGCTAGGGCTAGTCGGCCTGCCGAATGTCGACAAGCGCCTCGACGCTTGGCCGCACCAGCTTTCGGGCGGTCAGCGCCAGCGGGTGATGATCGCCATGGCCTTGGCCAACCAGCCCGACCTACTCATCGCCGACGAGCCTACTACGGCACTCGATGTGACGATCCAAGCGCAGATCCTCGCGCTACTCAAAGACCTACAGGCCCGGTTAGGCATGGCGATTCTGCTCATCACCCACGATCTGGGCATCGTCCGCCACACAGCGGATCGCGTCTATGTGATGAGCGACGGCGAGGTCGTCGAGCACAATACCGTTGCGTCTCTCTTCACCGCTCCGCAACACCCCTATACCCGCACCCTCCTAGCCGCCGAGCCCCAAGGCGACCCTGCGCCGCTCGACGAGACCGCGCCCGAAGTCATCCGCACCCACAACCTCAAGGTCCACTTTCCCATCAAGCGCGGTCTGCTGCGCCGCACCGTGGGCCATGTAAAAGCAGTCGATGGAGTTTCGCTCAGTATCCGCGCGGGGCAGACCGTCGGCGTCGTCGGCGAATCCGGTTCGGGCAAGACCACTTTGGGCCAGGCACTCTTGCGGCTGGTGCCCAGCGAAGGCCCCATCGAATTCGACAACCGCGCTATCCAAGGCTGGCGCCAGCAGGATATCCGCCCGCTGCGCCGGCAGATGCAGATCGTCTTTCAAGATCCCTTCGCTTCGCTGAGCCCGCGGCTGTCGGCTTTTCAGATTATCGAGGAGGGCCTGCTGATTCACGCAATCGGCGGCGACTACCACCAGCGTCGGCAGCTAGTAGCCGAGGCCATGGCCGAAGTCAACCTAGACCCGTTGACCATGGACCGCTACCCACACGAGTTCTCCGGCGGCCAACGCCAGCGCATCGCCATCGCCCGCGCCATGGTCCTCAAGCCGCGCCTCGTGGTCCTCGACGAACCGACCAGTGCCTTAGACAAAACAGTGCAGGCCCAAATCGCCCAGTTGCTGCTGCAACTACAAGAGCGCCACGGCTTGGCGTATTTGTTCATCAGTCACGATTTGAAGGTGGTCCGCGCCTTGGCGAGTGAACTGATCGTGATGAAGGAGGGGTTGGTCGTCGAGCAAGGCCCGACACAGGAGATTTTCGCCGCGCCACAAAAGCCCTACACGCGGGCACTGATCGCGGCGGCTTTTGCTATCGAGACGCTCGCCGCGGAAGATGAATAGGGGGAGCGCGTGGACATAGCCCGACGCGCCTTTTAAGTTTGTCGCCATGACTTCTGCGCCCTGGATCCCAGTCGAAGCCTCTATTGAGCAAATCCTCGCTCAGTACCCCGAGCCACTGCTGGCCCTAGCACGCGGCGAGGTGCCGGCCTTTGTGCTGCGCCAGCACTACAACCCCGCCCATTGCCGGGCGCTGCTGCGGCGTTTCTACGAGCGCAGCCTGCTCTACGACCCCCACGAGGTAGGCGATGGCCAAGCGCGTCGCGTCGATATTGGCACTAGTTTTGGCCATCACCACCGCGACCGCGAAAAGTTCCACGCCCACTCCGCGGCTACGCTGGCCTTGTTTGAGACCCTGTTCGACGGCTATGACGATCCGGTCCGCACTATGTACGACGCCTTAGCTCAGCTAGCACCCGGCAAACAGGTCGAGACCGCCCGCGAGCCGGACGGCCGCCTTTACGGGCCGGCCATCTTCCGCGTCTATCACCGCGCAACCGGCCACGGCCCGCACTACGACTCGGTCGCCAAGCGCACTAAGGCTCTTGCATACCAGATTTCGCGCTTCAAATACCAGTTCGCCGGCGTACTTTGCTTGCAGAATAGCACCAAGGAAGGCGGCACCGGGGAGCCGTACCTGTACAACTGTCCTTTTCGCCCGGCACTGACAGAGCATCTGGGGCGCGAGCAGTTTGCCGCTTACGTCGCCCGTGAAGGCATTGAGCGCGTCCAAGTCCAGCTCGAACCCGGCGACCTCTACTTTTTCTTTAGCGAGAATATCCACGAGGTGCCCGCCATCGTCGGCGAGCAGCCCCGGGCGGTGCTGGCCATCTTCTTTGCCATGTCCCCGGACGACGACGAGATTTACGTCTGGTCTTGATGAGCCATCCCTAGGATGCAGGCGATACAGTACCGAGTAGAGTTCTACGAAGACCGGCGCGGCCGGCAGCCATTCAGAACGTGGCTCCAGCACCAAGATGTACGGATTCAGCAGCGGATAGAGCAGCGGATAGCACGAGTCGCTCGCGGCAATCTAGGCGACTATGCTTCTGTGGGCAGTAGCGTATTCGAGCTACGCGATCAACGTGGCTATCGCATATATTTTGCAAGGATAGGTCGTACTGTGATTCTGCTGCTGTGCGGCGGCACCAAGGTCTCGCAGTCCAGCGACATTGCCCGAGCACAACGGCTTTGGCAAGAGTACCAAGAGGAGCAAATCCCATGAGTCCTTCTACTCTCTTTTTTGCAAACTACCTCATCCCAAAGCTCAAGGATGCAGAGTACGCCAAGGAATACCTAGAGACAGCTTTAGAGACATATACTGAAGATCGCGATGTCGATGCGCTCCTAAGTGTGATACAAGATGTGGTCTTTGCCCAAAGCACGTTTGAGCAGACCGAGATCTACGAAGAGCATTGCACCGGATGCTTCCTAAAGAAGGCACAGCCCGTCCTCGCCCAGCTAGGCTATCAGTTGAATCCGTTCTCCGTACACACAAAAGCCTCTCTCGTGCCCTCAGATGAGTCGACGCACCCGGCTGCTTCTCCCTCCTATCCCATAGAGCATTCGACGGTCCCCGCCTAAAACACCCGCACCACCGTCCCTCGTTCGGCCGCCAGCCGCTCTTCTACCGCCTCCCTGGTCAGCGGATTCTCCGGCCACGCCTCGGGCGCGACATGCGACAGCCGCAACAACAGGCGCGCTAGCTGCCCGACGTATTCTTTTAACTCTCGCACGTTGAGCTTGTCGGCGGTGTCGGCTGGTTCGTGGTGATAGTTGGAGTCGGCGTGTCGGCCGCTAAAGCGCCAGCGCCACAGATGCGCCGCGTCAATGCCCGCGCGCAAAAAGGGAAAGTGGTCTGAAGTCGCGTCGAGTTGGGACATTACGTGGCACTTGAGTCCGTCGCCCATGGCATTGAGTTGGGCCTGCACCAAGTCGCGCAAATGCCCAAACGCCAGTACTACCCCCTTGATCGGCCCGGTCGATAACTCGTCGAGATTGATCGCCAGTCGCGGCTTGGCGGCGCAGTGTTGCCGCACGTATTCGCGCGATCCTTGGAAGATCTGCTCCTCGGCGCTGTACGTCGCAAAGCACAGGCTCATCCCCGGCTCGACGCCTAGCGCCGATTTCAGCCCGGCCAGTACCCGCGCTGTTTCCAGCACCGCAATGGTCCCCGAGGCATTGTCGTTGCCCCCGGGTGCGCCGTACACGGTGTCGTGGTGCCCGCCCAACACCAGCCGCTCTTCGGGCCACCGCGCCCCGGGTATCGAGGCGACCACATTGTGCGCTGAGGCTTGGTAAAACCGGCTCTCAACGGTTAGCTTGAGCTGCTTGCCCGCGCTGGCCCACTTCTGCAACCGCGCCCCGTGTTCGCGCGAGGTCGCCACCGCCGGCACGGGCAATTCGGCGGTTTCTGGCTCGCGCCAATCGCCGCCGTTGTGGTACTCTACCCGCCGCCCGTCTTTTGGATCAATCGCCACCACCGCCACCGCGCCAGCGTCCCACAGTGCTGCGAGCCGCACATTGGGCGGAGAGGGCGCCGTAAAAGGCTCTAGCGCGAGGTGCATCACCGCGACGCTCCCTTTGAGTAGGTCGCGCACCCGGTCGATTTCGCGCTCCGTACCATATCCTGCATAGACGATTGGAGCTTCGAGGTCGCACGGCGGACAGCGGTTGTAGGGCAAGAGGTCGATCGCCACATCCCCCACCGTTGCCGCGGCCCGTTTGTACGCCCAAGTATTCAGCGCCAACTCCTCCAGTGCCGCATCGGCCAGTCCCACCCGTGCAAACTGTTCCCGCAGGTACTCTACCGCTTGGCACTCCCCCTCCGAAGAAGCCCAGCGCGGCCCGATCTGCTCGCACAATACCTCCACGTGTTCGCTGATCTGCGAGCCGGTCCAAGCCTCGCCAAAAATCCAGCGGTCGATTTCGCGCCAATTCAGTTCCATCGCGTTCCTTTTCAGTGGTGAGTGGTGAGTGGTGAGTGGCCAGTCTTAGGGGCTGATCGCCGATCGCTGGCCGTTGACCCCTAGAATATGCAAATGTTGTTCCGCGACCAAAGGAGCGTTAGATTCCCCCCAAAATGGACCGCTAAAACTCGGATTTTCCACGGTCTTGAAAGGTATCGCCGATGAATAGCCGCCCGAAACTCCTCGCGCGCTTTGTGCTGGTCAGTGCCGTGCTTTGGTCGAATGGGACCGAGGATTTGCTGGCTCAAGCAGGGCATCGGATCGACCGCAGTGCGAACCAAGTCGTCGTCGGAGCTGACCACTGGAACCATTGGGAATTTGCGCCCGGTACCATCCAGATTTCTCCACTTGGAGAGGTGCGGCCTAACCGCGTCGCCAAAAATACCAACGCCGCGCTGGACATCGTCGATTTTCTGCGCTACAACCCCCCCGACTACCTCTCCAAGAAAGACCCTGAAGACATCGTCCTCCTAGACGCCATTCAGGGTGGTTCCAACCGCGCCGGGGTCGTCGCCGCCCTAGATGGCGACTTGACTACGTACTGGGAGCCCAATTCGGTTGATGAGCATGTAGATCTGTCGTCGCAGTGGTGGTTTACGGTGGATTTGGGCCGCGTTGTCTTCATCGACAAAATCGCGCTAAAATTCGTCGAGGAAGGAATGGGCGATCCCTTTCTTTTATTTGATGTTTTAGTGTCGGACGGACAGAAGCCGGTACAGGCTATCGGCGGATCGAGTATCGAGTTTTTTCCGGTGCTCCAGACGTTAAAGCCCAACAAAAGCCAGCGGACCTTTGAGGTCGAACTCGACCCGGTAGGGCTCGACCAGCGCCGGGCTGTAGGGCGCTTCGTCCAAGTGGTCGTGCAAGCCAGCGATTTTGGCCGCGGCCGAGAAGTATCCCCAGCGGAGTACGACCAACTATCCTCCCAAGACCGAGGGATTATCGAATATAACAAGCGCCAAACCGACGGGCGGGAAATCGTGGTCAAACGGGAAGTGTACGAGGCCCTCGACCCACAGCGACAGGGAACGATGCGCTACTTTCGCCGCGAGCGGCCCCGGTTGGCCGAACTTGAAGTCTGGACCCAAGGCGACGACTTAGCCAGTGGGGCCTTGCGACGCAATGGCTCCATTTCTACTACGGTGCCCGGTAGCATCAATCCCCAACTGATGATCGACGGCAATGTGACCAGCGTAGAAGGGCTGTCCCTATTCAACATCGAGAATCGCTTAGAGGACGAGTTGTTCATCGACTTAGGCTCGTTCTTTTGGGTCCATAGCCACCGGATGAGTTTCACCGAGTACGCCTTGGGGAACTATCGCTTGGAATTTTCGGACGGTTCGCGGGAGGTGGACGGGGGTCTCAAGTGGGTCACGGCCGTGCGGCGCGAGCAAGTAAAGCGGGGGGTCGCGGGGGCCCTCAACGTCGATGGCAACGACTTCGATCCGGTAAAGGGGCGCTTTTTTCGCTTGGTGTTTGAAGTAGAACATGTGCGCCGTCCCAACCGGAGTGCGACTAGGTTGAGCGAGATACAACTTTTCGGCGAGGGGTTTTTGCCAGAAGTGCAGCTAGAGTCAGACCTAATTCGCTTGGGCGGCAGCCGTAACTTGGTCTCTCTTGAGTGGGATGTGCATACGCCGCCCGGGACCGCGGTCCAACTCCAGACCCGCACCGGCGACACCTTGGGCGAGATCTTGCACTACTTCAAAAAGGATGGGACCGAAATCTCCGAAACGGCCTACAACAAACTATTGAGCATTTTCCGCGGCGAGATTGTCTCTGAGGAAGTCGCCGGCGCAGACTGGGAGCCGTGGAGTGTGCCCTACGACAATCCGGGAGGTAGTCCCATCACCTCGCCGTCGCCGCGGGAGTTTCTCAAAGTGCGGGCGACCTTGCGCTCGGCCGCGCCGGATGTGGCGGCGAGTCTGTCAGGGCTGCGGCTGAACTTTGCCGAGCCGGTGGCGCGGCGGCTGTTGGGGGAAGTCGTGCCTAGTCAGGTGGATCGCTTGGGGGTCGAGGCCCCTTTTTCGGTGTATCTGCGACCCGAGTTTGGTGCCGGGGACGGGGGGTTCAACGAATTGTTGTTGGAAGCACCGGCGGGTATGGAGTTGACGTATGACGGGTTGTTGGGGAGTGCGGACGGGGAGGATTTTTCACCATTGGCAGCGGAAGTGCTGGCCGCGGCCGCAGACCGGGTGCATTTGTCTTTTGCCCCGATGGAGCCGGGGAGCGAGGCAGCGGTGTTGCGGATAGACTTTGCCGGGCGTCTGTTTTCCCGCGGGGGGCCGCTAAAAATGCAACTGCGTCGCCGAGCAGATGGGGAGGGGATCTGGCAGCGCGTCGACCCAGGGGAAGCCGTGGAGGCGGTCGGCAGCAATCGGCTATTGGTGGTGGGCAGCCGCAGCAGCGCTCAATTTTTGCCGATTTGGTGGTTGAGCCAGCGGTACTGACGCCCAATGGGGATGGGGTCAACGACGAGGTGACGTTGCACTTTTCAGTGGTGTTGGTAGAGGGCAGCCAGCGGGTTGAGGCGACTATCTACGATTTGCCGGGGCGCTTGGTGCGCCAGCTAGCCGAGCAGCGGGACTTTGCCTCGGGAATGTACCAAATGGGATGGGACGGCAGGAACGAAGAGGGCACGCTCGTGCCGCCGGGTCTGTACGTAATGCACTTGCAGCTAGATGCCAATACGTCGGGCGCTGAGTTAGGGCCGGAGGAATTAGTCCGCACGCTAGCCGTGGCCTATTAGTGCCCGTCTCCTGCTAAAAGCTGCTGACCACGCGCTCGATGCTTTTGACTCTCTGCGAGCAGACCGAGTGCTGCGCAGGCATCGCCCAAATAGAGGTGTCCGCGTCCATCTTCGGGCTCCAACTCGACAAAGTGCTGGTAGGCAGTCCGGGCGGCCGCAAAGTCTCCGAGCTGGGCATGGGCTACCCCTAAGTTGAAATGGGCTTTGGCGTATTGGGGGGCGAGGGTCGTGGCTTGGGCAAAGAATCGCACGGCTTCTTTGAACTGGCGCTTTTGGGCGGCGATCAAACCGAGCATATAGGGGGGCTCGACGAGGGAGGTGTCGAGTTGGGCCGCTTTGGCGAAGAGTTGGGCCGCCCTTTCGAGCGATCCCGCCTGATAGTGAGCCTTGCCCAGATGCGCGTACAGAACGGGATTTTCTGGATCCAGCTCAATAGCCCGCTGAAAATACCGGGCCGCCTGTTTTTGCCGGCCTTGCTCGGCGAGGAGGAGGCCGAGGCCGATATGGGCGTCTTTGTGATCGGGTTTGATTTCGACCGCGCGACGAAACTCTAACAAAGCTTGGTCGGTTTCGCCGGCCATTTGGTGCTTCAATCCCATATTGTAGTGATCCCGCGCCGAGCCGATGGGGAGTGATTTGTGCGTCGGCGGGGAGATCTCAGAGTGCAGACCTCGATGCTGTTGGCGCAGGCTTTCAGAACGCGCCATCTCCCGCTTGCCCGCTTGGCGGCGTCCCAAGCGGAGATAGACATTGCCGAGATTGAGGCGGAGCTTGGGCGAGTCAGGGTTGAGTTCAGTGGCCTTGAGTAGTGCCTGCAAAGCCGCCTCATTATCGCCCATATCGCGCTGGGCTAGGCCTAAAAGAAAGTGCGCTTCGGCGTCTTGCGGGTCGAAGCGCACCGCTTTTTTGAAGGCGTCAGCCGCCTCGGGGGGGAATCCCTTTTCCCGCTGGAGTTTGCCCAACTTCTTGTAGGCTGGTGCCAAAGTGGAATCCGCCGCCAAGGCCGCCGTGTACGCTGCTTGGGCCTGATCTACTTCTTGGCGATAGCCGTGCAACAAGCCCAAGTTGTAGTACGCGGTAGCGCGGTGGGGATCGAGCGCGGTTGCTTGCTCTAAGGCGGTCCGCGCTGCTTCGACATCGCGGTGCTGGTTTTGGCTGTACGCTCTGGAGGTGTAGCGGGCCGTGTGAATGATGCCGAGGACTTCGTACAACTCGGCGCGCGTCTGGTTTTTTGGCGGGGCTAGGTCAATGGCGTGTTCGATCGCACGCAGGGCTTGGGGGAATTTGCCCAATGCTAGGTACGAGCGCGCGAGATAGTGGTGAACCTCGTAGTCGTCAGCGCGTGAAGCCAGCGCCTTGTGAAAGGCGACGATAGCTTCGCTGTAGTGCTCCTGAGCAAAGGCATACATCCCGGCGCGGACTAAGGGATCGCGTTCTTTGGGACCACAGGCACAGATGAGGAGACAAAAGGCGGCCCCCAGCCAAGGGCCGGGCGTGGATCGCCCGTTTTTTAGGTGTAATTGCACGAGTGCCCCGGTTTGTGGTTAGACGAGCAGTTAGTATATGAGAAGATGTGCAGTATTGTCCATTTTGTGCGCCTGCGTCGGCGCAGCCGCGGCCGAAGTGCGCTACCGGGAAGTGGCCCAAGAAGCCGGAATTGACTTCCGGCACTACAACGGCGCCCAAGGCGAGTACTACTATATCGAGACCTTTGGCGCGGGCGCGGCGTTTTTCGACGCCGATGGAGACGGCTGGCAGGATATCTACCTAATCAATGGTGCCCATCTCTCGGGGCCTCTGCCGCCGACCCCGCCCAGCAACCGCTTCTATCGCAACGCTGGCGATGGAACTTTTGCCGATCGCAGTGCCGCGTCTGGAGCGGGCGACCGGGGCTACGGCATGGGATGTGCAGCGGGCGATTTCGACAACGACGGCGATCAAGATCTCTACGCGACCAACTTCGGTGCCAATGTGCTTTTGAGCAATGATGGCGGAGGACGCTTTGTGGACGTCACGCAAGCGGTCGGTGTGGGCGATGGGCGCTGGGGCACCAGCAGCGGATTTTTGGACTTCGACAACGATGGGGATTTGGATCTTTTTGCGGCCAATTATGTGCGTTTCAGCTTGCAAGGCAATGTCGAGTGCAAGCGGGGGGCGCTTCGCTTTTACTGTGAGCCAAGCACCTACGCACCCATTGGGGATGTGCTCTATCGCAACGATGGGAGGCGTTTTGTCGACGTGACTAAGAGCATGGGCATCCATGCCGTGGGACGCGGGCTGGGCGTGGCCTTTGCCGATAGCGACTTAGACGGCGATACGGATATATACGTGGCCAACGACGGTACGCCGAATTTTCTCTACGAAAACCAAGGGACGCGCTTTGTCGAAATCGGCCTGCAAGCTGGGGTGCAATACAACGAAGATGGGCACGCCGAAGCCGGTATGGGCGTGGACTTCGGCGATTTCGATAACGACGGATACGCCGATCTTTTCGTAACCAATTACTCGCGTGAGACCAACACGCTCTACTGGAACGATGGTCGGGGGCGCTTTGCCGATTGTACCGACCACTTCGGCTTGGGAGCCCCCAGTTATTTACCCTTGGGGTTCGGGACCAGATTTATGGACTACGACAACGACGGCGACCTCGACTTATATATCGGCAACGGACACGTGGTGAATAATATCGAGCAACTCGACGCCGACCTCCGCTACGCCCAGCCCGACCTTATGCTGCGCAACCAAGACGGTGCCCATTTTGAAGAGGCCTCCGACCAATTGGGGGCCGACTTTGGCGCGGCGAGCGTAGTGCGCGGCGCGGCGACGGCCGATTTCGACAACGACGGCGACCTGGATATTTTGGCAACCACCGTGGCTGGTCGGCCTCGTCTGTTGCGCAACGACGGGGGCAATCGCCAGCACTGGCTCGAACTCCTCTTGGTCGGTGCTGGTCAGCCAGATGCGCTGGGTGCCCGCGTCATTGTTATCGCTGGTGGTGCGCGTCAGGTGCGGGAGCGTCAGTCGGGTGGAAGCTATCTATCCGGCCACGATCCCCGCCTGCACTTTGGCCTCGGTCGGGCGACAAAGGCGGATATAACGATTCACTGGCCCGACGGCCAAGTGCAGACGTTGGCCGCTGTGGACGCCAACCAGATTGTACGGGTCGTTCAACCTACTCGCTGACTTTGAGTTTTCTGCGTTGATCGGCCAGAGACCAATGGATCATAGAGCGCTTGTAGCGGTGCTTTGGGTGTTGTGTTGGAGCCAAGCGGCTGAGTCGAATAAACGAGTAGAAGGATTGGTCATCGCTTCGGCTGCCGATCTCCACGCTTTGACAACCCGGTCAGTGGCCGGGCACCTGCTCGTGCAGAGCGACCAACTGAAAATGCTGCACGGGTTGGAGCGGCTCGAGTACATAGAAGGCAATCTGAGCATTGAGCATAGTGATTCATTGCAAAGTTTGGCGGGCCTGCAGCACTTAAAGCGGATTGGGGGCAGTCTGACGATTCGGCGCAATCCCAAACTTGTGGACTTGGAGGGGTTGCGGTCTTTGGAGGAAGTGGGGGGCAGCTTAATAATCGAGCGCAACGATGCCTTAGTCGGCTTGCCGGGGTTGCGTCGGGTTCGTCGTCTGGGCGGGTCGCTGAGGATTCAATTCAATCGCCGCCTCGCCCGCCTTGAGGGGCTAGAACGCTTGGAGGCGATAGAGGGGCAGGTCCTCGTCGTCGGCAATGGAACGCTAAAAAGCCTGGCCGGTCTGGCCGGCATCAAACGCCTAAGAGGCGGGTTGGCCATAGAGCACAATCGGGCGTTGCAAGCATTGGGGGGACTGCGGCGGCTGGAGGACGTGGGCGACTTTTTGCGGATCAAGAGCAATGGAGCCTTAGTCGAGCTAGCGGGCCTAGAACAACTGAAGCGCGTCGCGGGGAATGTATTGGTCATCGGCAACGCCCGTCTGGAGCGCGTGGCCGGCTTGGGTAGCCTGCGTCGGGTCGGGGGCAGTCTGAGAGTCGAGAAAAACGACGCGCTGGTATCGTTGGCGGGCTTGGCCGAGTGCCAGCGCATCGGCGGCGATCTGCTGATTCAGGCCAATGGCACCTTGCCCGATCTCGAGGGGTTGGCCGGCTTGGCCCGCATTGAAGGACTCCTCTTGATCCTCGGCAATAGTGCGCTACAAAGTTTGGCGGGCCTGCGCCGCTTAGACTACATCGGCGGCGATTTGCTGATCGTCGACAATGGAGCACTGCGCGGATTGGAAGGGCTACACCGCCTACGTCGGATACGGGGGGTGCTATCCATCGTCGGCAACCGGACCCTGACGGGGCTGATGGGGCTGCGTAGATTGGGTGCCGTAGAAGGGTTCCTACGGATTGAAAACAATCCCTCACTGACGACGTTGGAGGGTCTGCACGAGGTGGATAGAGTTGGGGGTAGGCTGGCCATCGTCGGCAATGGGTCGCTGGTCAGTTTGCAGGGCTTGCGCCGCTTGGTCGACCTGAAAAGCGATTTGCTCGTTCAATCCAACGGCACCCTGCAAAGTTTGGCCGGCTTGGGCCGTTTGGAGCGCGTGGAGGGAGGGATGCTGCTGCAGGACAACGCGGCGTTGGCTAGCGTGGAAGGGCTGCACCGACTTGCGACTATAGGGGGTAGGCTGGCCATCGTCGGCAATAGGTCGCTGGTCAATTTGCAGGGCTTGCGCCGCCTCAAGATCGTGGAGGATGGGCTACTGCTCGAAGGCAACGCGGCGTTGGCTAGCGTGGAGGGATTGGGGGCTCTATCCCACTTAGGCGGCGACCTAATCATCCGCAATAACAACGCACTAAAGACGCTCAGTGGATTGCAGGCCCTCAAAGAGGTGCGGGGAAACCTGCTCTTGGAGCGCAACGGTGCCTTGGTCGGCACGGCTGGGCTGGGCGAACTCAGGACCATTGAAGGCCATTTATTTGTCCAGTTTAACGAGAAATTGCAGAGTTTAGCGGGCTTGGCAAAGCTAGGAAAAGTAGGCGGTCGGCTGGGCATTAGGGCCAATAGAAACCTGCCGAATACCGCGGCGCAGGCCCTAGCGGACCGTTTGATCGCCGCTGGGTTTACGGGCGAGATGCGGCTTGAAGCCAACGGCCTTGGGCGGTGACCGTTAGTGGTTGGGCTTCACGCCGCTCTAACTTGGTTGCTGTATCCCCGCGTATTTCATACAGTTACTTGCCTTGGAAGCTGCCAAAAGCAGGTCAACCGTGCTACATTTCCAGATAGGTCGCAAAGATCACAGGCAACGCCGACTCTCGCTTAGGTCTCTTATCCTGTTCGCAACGCTTGTAGCATTGCCCGTTGGGGCCCAAATGGAGGTCGTCCAACTAGGGGGCGAGGGTGGGTTGTCTTGGGAGAGTGGCGGCGGGGCGATTCCGGCCCTAGTAATCCTCGATCCGGCGACTGTCGATCAGTCCAATACGCCCGGCGGCGTCATCGACTTTACTCCCTTTGAGCGCACTCATTGGATCTTTCCGCAGCAGGCCGATACGACAGACAACATATTGATCGGCGTCAACTCTAAGGAACGCGGTGGCAGCGTCATCACGCCCATCCCCTCCTTCCGCTTTCTCGAAACCGACTTTCCGCAGATGTTCGACGACGACGGCAATACCGCCTTGGCCCTGAAATCCTCGGGCACGGGGGGGACCGGAGCTTTTGGCTTACTCATCGAGTTCGACTTGGGGGCCATCTTTGGCGTCAATCGCTTCAAGTTTTTTCCGCGCAACGCCGACCCGGCTTTTCCGGCCCCTGATTTTCAGTCCCAAGACGACTTTTTGAAGGGCTACGAAATTTTCGTCAACGACGGCCAACCCGAATCGCGCCGCGAGGGCAGCCTGATCTGGGAAACGGTCGCTTTTGAGGGGCAGAACCAAGAAGCGGTGGTAGATGTGCGAATCCCCACCCGCTTCGTGCGCTTTTTGCGGCTCAAATCCCTGACGGCCGCCGACTTTGAGATCGCTGAGTTCCAAGTGTTCAGCGAGGGTTTTGTGCCGCAGGCTGTGTACATTTCCAATGTATTCGACTTTGGCGACCCAGCGCTTTTGGGCCGTTTGCGCTGGGTCGCAGAGCAAGTGGGCGATCCAACCCGTTCTAGAGTGCAGGTCCGCACCCGCAGTGGAGACGATCCCCAGCCGGTCGAGTTTACCCGAATTGGCAAGCAGTCCTCTGGCCGAGTTGAACAGCGGGGCGATACTGTTTTCGACATCCCCATCGACGCGCCTTGGAAAAGAGCCGAAGATGTAGAAGACAGCGAACTCAAGAACTTTGTTGCCAACGTCCTCGACAACGAAGAGATGGACGGGCGCGAGGCGCTTTTAACTTTTGGCCAGTTGCTTTTTGAACAGCGCACTCAGATCACCCTTGGCCAAGCGGACTACAACAAGTTAGCGAGCGACCAAAAATCGGTGATCCGCGCAGACCTCACCAATTGGAGCCCTTGGTCCCCCCCCTATTCGCCCGAGGGTATGGTCGCCCCAGACCAGCTTCAGGTACAAGGAGCAGGGACGCTGATCGTATCGCCTAGCCCGCGGCGCTATTTTCAAGTTATGATCGAATTCTTCAACGCCGATGTCGCTGCCGCTACGGGCATCGGCGGAGTGGCTTGGGATATTTTTCAGCCCGTCTTCGCCGACTCCCTCATCGCCGAGATCTTGCCCCGCACCGCCATTTTAGGCCAAGCCACTCGCTTCACCTATGGCGTCCTAGTCAAATCCTCTCCTCAGAATGCCGGGTTTGACCGCTTTGAAATCAGCACACCGCTGCGCACCGAGTCGATTGGTCAAGTGGAGATACGTCGGCCCGATGGCACGGCAGTAACTGCGGACTTTTCCGGCGCGTCCCTCGCGACGCTCCCGGTCGAACAGAATGGCTTTAGCGTGGTGGACGTGCGCGACGACGGCTTTGTCATGGCCTTTCCGCGAATTGCCGAGAATGGGGTGCTCTTGACCTTAGAATTTGAGAATACAGTCCTGCGCTTGGGGACGCGCTTTGCCGGCCGGGTGCTCAATGCCGACAATGAGGTGCTAGGGCAAGCGGTGTTGGCCGGTAATGCCGCGGATTTGAGTCGGGAGGGCATGGATGATCCCGACCGCAAAGTTGTGGGCACCCTCGATCCAGAAAACCTCTTTGTCAACGTGCCAATCACCGACGAATTGCTGGTCAATGTGGCAGCTATTCCCAGCGTTTTTACCCCCAATGGCGACGGAATCAACGAGCGTGCGGCTATTACCTACGATATAACCAATATAGCCGACCCGACCCGGGTGCGGCTGGGGATCTACGATTTGAGTGGCCGGCTGATCCGCAACCTCTACGAAGGCTTGGATATGAGCGGTCGATTCCCTCGTTTTTGGGACGGGCGCGACGATGAGTACAACGCAGTCCCCCCAGGACACTATATCTTTTCTGTTGCTTTGGCGGCGGGGACCGGAGAAGAGCAACGAGTGGGGGTTGTTGGGGTAGCGTATTGATACCGGGAGCGGAGAAAACCCCTCGCGCTGGATTTTTACCATGCAGAATTGGGAGGGTGTGGCATTGAATGTCCGCGGAGCGATTTTAACGATTGGACTGGCCCTGTTAGTCGCGTTCCAAACCGTGCTCCATGCCCAAGACTACGGCACTCGCCTAGGGATCCAGCGCGGTGGCCAAGTCAGTTTTGAGCCCCGGGGGCCCGGTGTGCTGTTTGGAGCCCTCGATCCCGCCGTGCAAAAGTGGTACGTTCCCCAAGAGCTGTACTACGAGTTCAGGTGGCGCCAATGGGAGTATTCTAACTACGCCCGCGACCAGTACCAGCGCTATATCAACACCAACTTAGAAGGCGACTACTTCTACGACTTTTTCGGCAACTATATCAACCGCGGTTGGCTGGTGTACGACTGGCGTCAAGACCAGCCCCAAGAGCTGGGCAGCGGTATCTTCAAGGGTAGCCAGTTCGAGCAGTTCTTCAGTTCGGTGACCGTAAGCGGCGACTCCAAGGGCCAGTACTCTTACGCCATTACGGTGGGCAACGCGATCCGCACCACGCTTACGCCGATGACCTTTTCCAAGCCGAATTTCAACGGAGTCCAGATCGACTTCGCCGCGGACAAATACGCGGCCACCGTGCTGGCCTCGCGGATCAACGATCCGGCCGTGGGCGTGACCGTTAATTCTAGACGGCAATCCAATTCGACCTCCCTGCTCGGGGGCCGCGCCCTCGCTCAGGTGGGTGATTTTATTACGGTGGGCGGGACCGTGGTCAACGCCCACAACGCCAATACCGCCTTAGACATGTTTGAAGGCAATCTCCTAGCCGGCAACCTCACCTCGGGACAGACCAGTACGCCGGTTACGGCCATAGCTATCGTCCTCAGCGACGACAGCCCGGAAGACCAAGCCGGTGGCGCGGCCCTGTTCAGCCACGATATACGCATCAGGAGCCGCGATTTCGAGACGGGTCTAGAAACCGTCCTGACGTTGGATGAGGTGGTGCGCGAAGGCGCCGAGTGGCCGACCGTATTCGGCGGCTTTCCGCGCACTGGCTTTTTGGCCGCCGATGGCACCGAGCGCATTATCCTCAATTACGACTTTACAGATCCGGCGTATGTAGGGCCGGATTTAACCACCATAGTCGAGGTGGAGTTCGACTATGTGCTAGCTAACGACTTCAAAGTCGAAATGTGGTCTAATCTACAGACTGGTACGCGCCCGGTGCCGCCGCCGCCACTGACCAACCAAGTCATTGAAGAAGCCGAGCCGGTGCTCATCGCGATAAGTCGGGCCTCCGGCAATATAAGGGATATATCCAACGCTCAACGGGTTCTTTTTAACTACGGCTTGCCCTCGGCCAATATGGTGGCTGGATTCACCATTGAGGGCAAGAATGTGGGGGGCTTTGATTTTTACGGCGAATGGAACAACAACTTGCGCTATTTCCAGTACCCGAATGCCGCCCTGTTCAACGCCAACGAAGGGCACGAGATCGCTACCGAGAGTGGTCAGGCCGCTATCTTCAATTGGTCCAAAGAAGCCTACCCGTTTTTTACGTATGGCGAAGCCTACTCGGTGGATGCCGACTATTCGACCTCGGCTTTTGTCTCCCTGCCTCAAGGGGACGTGTTCTACGACGATCCCATACGCTCGGTTTACGAATTTGTCGCCGACAACGACGACCAAGACCGTCAGCCCGATTGGGCCCGGGTAGGCTCGCAGGCGAATGATCGGGAGGTGTTCCCCGGCTGGGACGAGAACCTCGACTTCATTTCCGACTTCAACCAGAACGACAACCGCTCAGTACCCAACTCCATTCCCGACTACGAAGAGCCGTTTTTGCGCTATCACGTCGATCGGCCCGAACTCCTCTTTGGCATTGACCTCAACAACAACGGCTGGATTGATCGTTTTGAGGACGACGACTTGGCGGATTATCCCTACAAGCCCGATCGGCGCGGCTACAACGTCTTTTTAGGCGTTCACCTCCGCCCCGAGATGCGCTTGCTGGTGGGGCGGCTCGACGAGCGCATGCTCTCGGACGATCGAGACAATCAAGTCGCGTATGCCATGTTCACCCTCGACAAGGACTACCCCGGTTTCGGGCGGGTACGGGTCTTCGATATGCTCAAGCGGGTCGCGGACACTATTCCCGATGCCCGGCGGGCACCGCTGCCCTTCCTCGACGCGCCCACGCCGCCGCTGGTGTCGGATATGCTGTTCTTTCCCGATACTTGGATCAACACCGCGTGGTTGGGGGTGGACTACACCGCCATTGCCAATTTTGAGATCGTCAACAAACTCAAATACGAGCACTACAACCAGGTCCAAGACGAGCTGCGCGACATTGACGGCCGGATATTGGCTGGTTCGCCTTCGCTTTTGGGCCTGATCAACAAATTCGAGTACAAGCTGCACCTAGGCCACTTTATCCTACAGCCTAGGCTCAAAAGTGAGTACTTCCGCCAAGACGCCTTTGTACTGGCCGAAATAAATAGAAAACAATGGACTGGGATTGTCTCGCTTTTGGCCCAAGTGCCTCTCCTCAATAGCAGCGTAATTGACTTCGGGGTGGAGTTGGCCCAGTTCAACGAGCTGGTGCAGCCGGAGGAGGAGCTGGTTGAGCAGGGCATCGCCGAAGAGACCGGGGATTTGCGCTCGGCGGTTTTTGCGGTGCAGCTAACCAACAACTCGAACTATTTGGGTTACAAGCTGACGACGCAACTCGGCCTACGCATCGGCCGAACCTTCACCGAGACGGTGCGGGAGGTCGAACCCCGGGTCTTCGACAAGCTTACCAAAGGCCGGACCGAGACCACTAGCTTTATCACCATCTACGCCGGATTGTAATGGGATGCGGGTGCGTTACATCACATGGGTTGCTCTGGCCGGGTTGAGTCTGTGG
>RKRN01000148.1 GCA_007571365.1 Candidatus Latescibacterota bacterium | reverse complement strand
CCAGAACCCCTCGTCAATCGGCACCAACACTGGGAACTCGTGTCGGTAGAATTCTGCTATCCCCAAACGCTCTAGCTCGGAGACCAGCCACTCGCGGGCTGCCGCAGCCCCCGGATAGCCGGTCATGCGCGAGTCAGATGCGGAAAGCGTCTCTACTGTGCGCCGCAGATGGGCTTCCGTCGCGCTGGCGGCGAGGGCTGGACTGGCAAGCGAGGCTAACAGGAGCAGCAAAATTTTCATAAAGAACCCTAACTGACGTTACGCAGCGTTTGCCAGGCCGTGCGGCTAGGCTGGATGCCCGCGGCACGGGGACCAGCAAGTCGCAGCCCTAAGTACACGACAGTAGAGCCGCCTCTGGCCCGCACTCATAAGAACCTAACTAGACGGTCCGCTCATCGCAGCAGAATGAGCTTGTGCGTCAGAACGCTCTCGGCGGTCACCAGTCGATACAAATAGACGCCGCTGGCCATCGGACGCCCTTCGCGGTTGCGTGGTTGCCCAGGCATCCGCCTCGTCTGGGGCCGCATAGCTGGCAGAGAGTTCAACACAGTCCTGCTCAAGCAGGGCAAACAGCGAATCCGTCGCCTCTTCGCAGGCCGACGTTGCGTCTGCTTCAGCATCTAGCTTGTCGCTCTCTGAGATTCTATACCAGCCGCCGAGTTCAATCCAGTCCTGTTTGAGCTGTTCATCAAACAGATGCTCCCACAAAAAGTGCGCCTTCTCATGCAGAATCAGGCGATGAATGAATGCCGAACCCGACCCCTTGAACGCCGATTCCATAAACTCGATATAGCCCGACTGCGTCCGCGCCACCGCCCCAGCGGCTGGATAAAGCGGATGCGGTGTGCCATCCAAACGACGCACCAGATAGTCCAACCCCGGCGTATGGTGCATGCCTTGCGGGAACTCCTCCAGCATCGACGCTAGGGCCATCAGCTCTTCATTCTTGAAGGGCGTGAACCGATCTGCGTTCTCGCCGGTTGTGTACTTTGTCAACGCGCGATAGTCGGGAACATTTAGACTGACGGCGTAGTGCTCTTGCAGGATGCGTTTTAGCGCATGTCTACCGGCACCGTTGTCGGTTACAAATCGCACCACCGCCCGATGCAGCCTTTTGGAGAAAAACCGGCCGCGTACCCCCTCGATCTCGGCCAACAGCGGCTCGGCATATGTAAAAGCCTCTTGAGCAAGCGCGACGATGCGCTGGCCGTTGCGAATTTCCACCGCAATGTCATCTCCTGCGCAAGAACGTCACCCCGTGCTCCGACACGGAGCGAGAATCCAGCACACCATGCGGGCGAGACGCCCGCGCACCCAGCATACGCGGGAATCCAGGCTGAGCACGGACCGTCCATGGGACGTTCTCGATGCCTGTTTCGCAGGCAGGACAAAGGATGCGTAACATCAGACGTTAAGACAAAAAACGGGCCTCCGGTGCCCAAGACTGCCCGGAGGCCCATTAGCGCAGGCTATTGGAGACAACACAGCGGCTCATATTGGCAAAATTCTGACCCTAGCTCTACTCTCCTCCACGACGACCAAAGATCCAGAAGTTAGATCAGTATAGTGCTGTTTGAGAGAAGCGATTACAATGCTTTCCAGACGGTCCGGCAACACATCTTCAGTACGAACCTGAAGTACACTTGGACCGGTCGCGTGGGACAAAGCTAGCATGGTGCCGAAATCCAGATCGTGCGTAAATACAATATATTCGTGCTTCATCGCCCAATCCATAATCGCCTGATCGCTATCCCGTGGATCGCCTACTGTGGACCAATGGACTGCCGACCATCCGTGGCACTTCAGTATCGGCACCCAATCGGGCGACAGATTCATGTCGATCAAAAGTTTCACATCTATAGGGTGTCCAAGGCAACTTCTCGTTCTTCGACTCGCCACGCTGCATAGGCCAGAGCCTGATCTATATCTTCCGGTTCAAGGTACGGGTACGCTTGTAGAATCTCCTCGGGCGACCGACCAGCAGCCAAAAGTCCCACGACGGTTCCAACCGTCACCCGTAACCCGCGAATACATGCCTTGCCGCCCATGATGGCAGGGTCGAGAGTAATCCGTGACAATTCTTTCATGCTCTAACTTTTTCTATAAAGAATCCACTAAAAACCTAACTGGGGCTATCTGTAAGGACAACTTTTAGCAGCACTAACAAAATCCTGTGGCACATCGCCGCCGCTGTATTCCAGCACTCCTAAACATCCTCACCCCCAGAGCTTGGGCAACTGCTCCCGCAGCGTGATAAATGAGAAATAGCCAAAGAAGGTGCAGGCCCACAGCAAGGCCACAAAGCGCACCGGGTGCATGGCCAGCGCCCCTTTGAGCACGCGGTTGTTCTGCCACAAGAGCAATACCGAGTATAGCAGCATGACTCCCGCATTGAGCGAGGCACTCAAGACCAGCAACTGCACCGGTTTGTTGTAGTCCGAAAGCATAATCAGTACGCCGAAGAGAATCTGCGCCCACAGCAGGAGGAAGTAGAGCCGATCCCGCGTCCACGTAGCGTGCGTGTGCAGCCAGTTGGTCTTGATAATGTCCGTGGAGATGCGCGCACAGGCGTCCAACAACCCCAATTCGGTCGTCAGCAAAATGGCAATGCCCATCCAGTTGAAGAGGTGTTTGAAAAAGCCGCCGTGCTCCTGCGCGATAAAGTCGCCCTCGATCCCGACAAACCCCAAACCCTGTTCCAACCCAGGGGCCTGTCGCGTGGTGGCGTAGGCGATAAGCGACAGCAGTATCAGCGACAGGACCGACAGCGCGTAGAAGGTGAGCAAATGCTCGCGGTTGGCCGCCTGCCACCAGCCGCGCCAGCGCCGCATGTTCTCCGGCGTCTGTTCAAAGTGGTAGCCAATATCGCCTACGGCCTCTTCTCGCCCGGTCAGCGGACTGGTCAGCCGCCCTACGTACGCGCCCATGGCATAGCCTTTGTCGCGGACGAAATCGCTCTGTGCCAAGTTCATCGTCCCGCCAGCACCCGCAAAGGCCAAGGCCCCTAAAAAGAGCGGCAATTCCATCTGCTCTGGAATATAGCCAATGTTGATGATGCCCTTGCACAGGTCCCACACGTGAATTGGCTCTACGACTAAAAAGAAAATGACCAACAGCAAAACCAGCACCGCGGCAATCATCACCGTCTGAATGCGCTCGACTGTGCGGTACACCACTGGCCCCAAACTCAGTGCCAATCCAACCACCAACAGGCTCGCAATCGAATAGCCAACCCGCGTACTTTCGTCGCCGCCGAACTCCCAAGTCAGCATGGTCGCCGCCCCAGACGCCCAGCCCGGCCACATCCATGGAACCACGTTGCACACCAGAAAAACCCCGGCCCAGCCCGACCATTGACGGCAAAACCCGGTCACCGCGGTCTCGCCCGTAGCCAGTGTCCAGCGCGCGATCTCCATGTTGATGAAATACTGGGTCAGCACCCCTACCATGCAGGCCCAAAACACCGCGAAGCCGAATTTGTACGTTATATAGGGCCAGAGCACGAACTCGCCGCTGCCCAGCGAAAGTCCCAACAGCAGGATGCTCGGGCCGACCAGCTTGCGCCAGTGGGGCGGCTCGGGCAGGTCGCGGTACTGCCCGGCCGGCAACCGATGGCAGGGAATTACTTCGTGTGGCACGGGTTTGGTGGGCATAAAATCCCTCCCTTCAAGTATGCCGTTCTAAAAAAAGCCCCCAAGGCCCAGCGGCCTCGGGGGCTTTTGCCCAACTAAGTGCAGCGCAGCCTCAGAAGCGGAACTGCAAGGAAAACTGATGCACGCTGTCGAGGATACCAAACGAGGTAAAGGCGTAATCGACCGTGGCCATGCTCAATCCGAGGCCCAGCCCAGCCGTTAGGCCCTCCTCGCTGCGGCCAGCCGGGACGACCGCGCCGCTGACCTCATCGACCTTCTCGTCCTCTACGCCCTGATAGTTGTACTTGTAGCCGGAGCGGAGGCTGAGCATGTCGAAAAGCTTGACCTCGGCCGCCGCGTACACGAGCTGCTCGGCGTCTTGCGGCTTGGTGGCATCGGCCAGCAGAGTAACCTTCATGCCGCTGTCTGGGTCGTCGAGGATGGCGGCGGCCGCGCCAATGCTGAATATCAGCGGCAATGGCGCACCAATGTCGTAGAACGTCAGATCGCTGCCCAGATTGTTGATCCGCGCACCAAGGGTGTACGTGGGATTGATGCGGTAAAGCGCACCGAAATCAGCCGCATACGCGGCGGCACTGACGCCGTCGATGGTCTGACTGACGATCTTGCCGGTCACTCCTAAGCTGAGACGGTCGGTGATGTTGCGCGCCCACGTCGCGCCCACGGCCACATCTCGGTAGCTATACGCGCCCGAGGTCTCGGTGTCGTTGGGATCGAACGTGCCCGCGTCGAGTACGAACTGCGGCACCAAGTCGCGGTCGGCGGCAATGTCGCTCAACCCGAGCGTCACTATGCCAAGGCCCAAGGTGCCCAAGGTGCCCATGTCGCGTGCGAACCCAATGGCGTCGTGCGACAAATCCGCGATCCACGAGTTGTGCGACAGCAGTATTTGGCTTTCGCCGCCGCTGAGAGACGCACCGGCTGGGTTCCAAAATAGCTGGTGGACGTCGCCAGCCACAGTCGTATAGGCCGAGCCGAGCGCGACCGGTCTGGCTCCCACGCCAACCTTGAGAAACGCGGCACCAGTCAGGCCAGACTTGCGCACATCGGCAACCCCGGGTTGCGCCAACAAGCAGGCCAACCCTAGTACTGCAATGAGTTTTAACACTTTCATTTTCAAGTCTCCCCTGTTCGGTTCAGCGCAGAATGGCAAAGTGCCCGGTCTGCGCGCCACCCGGGTACTCGGCCACGTAGATGTACAGTCCGCTGGCTACCTCAATGCCGTCCTTGGAAAACATGTCCCAAAACAGCGTGCCGTCGAACGGGTTGGTACTGTCGAAGCGGAGCACGTCGATGACCTGCCCAGCCACGTCAAAGATGGTGATCTTGGTGCCGGTCGGCAGGTTGATGAAGAGCATCTTGTGCTCGGTGCCCGTATCGTGTAGCGCCCCCTTCTTGTAGGGATTGGGCACCACGCGGATGGCGAGATCGCCGCTTACGAGTTCGTCGGCATTGGCCAGCGGTGCCTTGAGAATAAACGGCGCACCAATGGCCTTTTGCCCCGCCAAGGTACCGGGGAAAAACGAACTAGCCGTCGCATAGTGGTACGTGCCCTTCCACAACCCATCGCGCCCGTTGAAGTTGTGCCGATGCGTCTCCAGCGAGCTGAAGGGCTGGCCGTTAATCTCGCCCGACTCGTCGTCGTAGGCAGCGACATAGTAGTAATAGGTAAAACCAAAGGTCACCAAGTCGCTGTTGTCGGCAAACTTGTACTTGAACACGTCGCTGTCCGCCCCGTCGTTGAGATAGTTGCCCAACTCGCTGCTAGGCACGTGGGCAACGAGCCGATAAGGCCCCCACGCCGCTGGCTCCTGCGGCTTGTAGGATCCAGAGCTGATGTTGGGGTTGTTGTCGGCACCAAAGGCGGCGAGTTGCGCGTCCGTGGGATTGACCTCGGTCTGGTGGTGGTAGCGGTCGATGATGCGCAGGCCGATATCGAGCGAATTGACGCGCGGGAACAGCGTCGAGCGATAGACCTTGTAGCCCGCAAAGTCAGGTGCCGCTTCGGCGCGGTCGTCCCACTTGACGTCGACTTTGACATCCGTGTTGGGCGCGACTTCGATGTGGGGCGTCGGCGGCGGTGCCGGGATCTCGAAATTGTGGTCATAGACCCACTGCGCGGTGCTGCGAGCAGCGCGAGCACCATGCAAGCGAAACCCCGCGTACTCTATGAGCACCAAGTTGATGGTCTCGCCCACCTCCAAGGAGAACGGGCCAATGCCCACCTGCAACATGCCGTCGAAGTTGTGGTCAATCGCGTAGCCGTGCGTCCACGCCCAATCGGGTTGGTCATCCAGCGCACGGCTCGGATCGACCTCCCAGTTTTGGATGAAGGTGTTGTTGTACTTCATGTCGCCCACGGGCTGGCCGCGCTCGCCTTCGGGGCGCACCGCATCGACAAACGACAGCGGGTCGCCGGGAACGATGTCTGGATGATCGGGATCGAACCAGTTGGGATCGGGCACCAAGTTGCCCTCGCTCTGGATAGACGCCCCCTTGTCCCAAGCGCGGCTACCGATCTTGTCGCCATCGAAAAACGCGGCCATTGCATAGATGTGGTTTTCGCGCGGATTGGCGTAGCCGCCGTCGTCTTTGAGCACCGAGGTAAACCAACCGCGCTCGGCATCCACGCCAACTGGATGGCTGTCGTAGATGGTGCGCTTGTCTTCCGCGCTGGCGCTGCTGCCACTTGCTGGTAACGCGCCCTGTTTGGCGGCGATCCACTGCATGCCATTGTAGATGTCGTAGTAGTAACCCCGACTGCGCATGGTAACGCCCAACAGGCGTGCGCCATCGGCCGACCAACCGGTCGGCGAACCAAAAACCGGATGCGGCTCGCCAAGCGTACTCGGCGACGGACCGGTAAACACCACCGGCACGTCCCACGGCGCACCATCGGCGTCGGGCGTGGCATCGTAGCCAGAGGTCGGGCCGGTAAACCACCCCGAAGCACCGCGCCGACCGTGGTTGCGGTTGGTCATTGAGTTGATCGGCTCGTTTTGCAGATGCAGGGCGAGCGCGTGGATGCGGTTGTCGGTCTTTTCGGCCGTGCCGTCGCCATCGGCGTCGAGCACGCCGGTGTTGGTCAATTCCAGCTCGACGATGATGAAGTCGTTGAGATTGCCGTGGTTGGCGGCAAACTGTCGCATCCGCCAGCGCACATCCACGCCTAGATTGGTCGGCATGGCTCCCTCGTAGCGCATTTCGTTGCGGCCTTCATCCGCCCAGTACGCGCCCGGGCTGGTAAAGTTGCGCCCGGCATCGCCGGCACCGGCCAAGTTGTTGGTGTAGAAGCCGTGCAAGTACTGCTTGGCCCGCGGCGCGTTGCTGTCGGTGGTGATGTTGATCTCGTCCGGGCTGTATTCCATCATCTGCAAGTCTTGGCCCCAAGGCAGGTGCAGATTCTCGCCGCCCGGATAGGTCTGGGTCGGCGTCGTCCACTGGCGATCCCAGTTGCCGACGCGAAAGAGGGTAAAGCGAGCGGTCGGATCGTCATCCCTTTCGCGGTACCAGGAGCCGGCGTTGCTGGGGAAGAAGGATTCCCACAGATCGCCAGCCGTGAATACGCCGCCCTCTTGCGCAGCGATCGTCCCAGCCGTGGCGATCACCAACACGGTCGCCAGCCGGGACGCAATTTTCATGCGTTTAATCATCTTAGTATTCCTCCTAGAAATCCACGGTGACGCCGAGATTGGCCATGCGCGGGATGTCGTAAATCGCCTGACTCTGGCCGGTAAAGGCCCGGTTGAGATTGCCCGTCGGGTCTCCATCTTCCTCCCATTTGGCGGTGGAGGGGATGTTGCGATTGTCCCACGTAAGGATGTTCTCGTGGTCGAAGAGATTGCGCACCTCAAAGAAGGCCCCCAGCGACAAGCCACCCAGCGCAAGGCCGCGGTGGAAGCGCAGGTCCGTGCGCATATTCCACGGGGCCTGCCGGGTCTCGCGCTCGCGCGGATCGTCGGTGGTGGCCGTTACATTGTAGTTGAAACCGCTCTCCGCCGTCGAGATCAGGGTCAAACCAACCTGTGCTGGCAACTCGGCGAGCAGGGTAATGGCGATGCGATGGGCCCGGTCATAACCAGTGACCAGCGGATTGCCACCGCCGTTGACATTGGCCTCGTACGTGTTGAACCGCTCTTTGTTGGCCAGTGCCGTCTCCAAGGCTTGGACATCGGTTGCGGCGTTGACCGAAAACGAACTCTTGTCTGGGAAAGGCGTCGAATTGTTGCCGTTGCGCGATGCCTTGATATAGCTGTACGCGTAGTTGACGCGACCATTGATCTTGCTCTGCGACCGGCGCTCCACCCCAAACTCAATACCGCGGCTGTCGGCGTACCCGCCGCTGGTGTTGAGACTGTAGGTGGCAAAGCCAGCGTCGGCTGGGCTGAGGGTAAAGCCGAGCCGCCCGTAGTTTTCGATATCGCGGTAATAGGCCGTAACGTCGAACAGGTACTCGGGCGCGAAGCTGTACTGCAGGCCCATCTCGTACGCCGTGGCCGTCGTCGGATCGGCCTCGACATCGGGCACGTTCGGCCACGCTGGGTTGGTGAAGCTGTCGTAGTCCTCATAGAGGTACGAAAACGACGGCGGCGAGTAGAATTTGCCCCACGAATAGTGCATGGCGGCCTGCTCGCTGATCGGATGCGAGATCCCCAGCCGCGGCTGCAAGTACCAACGCGTTTCAACCGCCCCACTGCGAATTGGGGCGCGGTAGGTGTGGGTCTCGCCGCTTTCATAGGTGTATTCGGCCTCTGCGGACGGGCGGAAAAAGTCGGCGAGTTGCTCGGCGTCGGCGTTGAAGCTGTCGAGCCGCAAGCCGGCGTTTAGGATGATGCCCTCGTACTCAATTTTGTCCTGCACGTAAAAGGCCAACTCGCTCGGATTGCGCTCGTAGTCGGAAATCTCGTACGGCAGGTTGGAATAGCCCACCGTAATCTGCGTCCGCTGCATGAGCTTTGAGACCGTGTGGCCGCGGTACAGCAGGCCGGCCTTGAGCTGGTGGTGATAATTGTATTGATGAGTGATGTCAGCCTTGAGCTGCATCACGTCGCGGTTGAGCTCCTCGAAGTAGAAGCCCGCCTGCGCCAAGCGGTACTGATTGTCGCCAAAGGGCAGGTCGAAGTTGCGCGAATTGCCGGGGTTGGTGGTAAAAAAGGTAAAGTTGCCGTCGGCGTCGGCCCCAGAGCCGTCGACGCCTAGGTACT
>RKRN01000007.1 GCA_007571365.1 Candidatus Latescibacterota bacterium | reverse complement strand
TGCGGAGCAGATCGGCCTCGCCAAGGGCCGGCATCTGCTGCAACGGCTCCACCTGCAGAGCGATAAAACTGCTCTGGACGGCCTGCTCTAGCGCTGCGCGACGCTCGGCTTCGACCAAGACCTCCTCGCCAATATCCACCGGCTTGGAGGCCAGCACTACGTCGAGCCGCACGGCCTCGTCTGCGCCAAAGCGCAAGGTGTCCCAGCGGGTCTGATAGCCGATGTGCGATGTGCTCACCACGTGCGTACCCGCCGGCACCTGCTTGATCGCGTAGTAGCCGCTGTTGTTGCTCGAAGCGCCCAGCGCAAGCCCCTCCACCACCACCGTGGCGAGGCTGAGAGCTTCGCCATTGTCGGCATCGGTGACAAAGCCGCTCAAAGTAGCACCCAAGGCTGGCGTCGCCCAAGACATCGCCGCGAAGAGAGCCCCTATCCCATACCTGAAAACTGCCATGTTTTCTCCGTTTTAGACCCCTGCGAAACGCACCGTTTTCTTTAACCCCTAAACCCGCCTTACCGCCACCTCTCCGCCCAATTTTCTTTATTTTCGGCGGCAAAGGTGTATGCGCAGAGTTGAACAGTTTTGCTGTCTGCATAGATACCTCCTGCGACCAATAATCCGTTCGAGTCGCCTCCGTAGCTGTTATGGTCGCGGCAGGACGACAAACCCCACCGAATCCACCGACGCCGAGCCGAACAGCCCAATGCCGCCCTCCACCTCAAAGAACGGTCGCTCGAAACTGTCGCCGGCCAGCCCCCCAAAGTTCCCCTGTTCTTGTTCGTCGGGACTTGAGCGGGCGTATTCGAACCAGTTGTGGTCCAGCGCGTACACCTTCAGGAGCGAGCGCCCAGCGAAAGTCACCGCAAACCACGGCCAGCGCACGACTCCGTCGCTGACGGCCAAGGGCGGCGATGTCCCGGAGTCCTCGTCGTCGTCGAAGTCCAAGTCTTCGTCGAGCAATTGCGGGTTTTCTTCTAGCGGCAAGAGTGCCATTTGGTATGCCGCCGCCACGCCGTCCAGACGAAATGCAAGCAGGCCTTCTAGATGAGTAAGCTGGTTTTCCGGTGCTGTGTACACGCCGTTGCCAACTTCGGCAAATAACTTGAGCGTTTGGATCACTTCTTCCGTGTCTTCGTCAAGTAGCTCAACCTGCTGCACCTGCACTCGTTCCGGCGTGGTCGTGCGGGCTGTCACCTTTTTTCCTTCAACGTCCACTTCCAGCCGATACTCGGTCAGAGTATTCACTTGGGGGGCTTCCGGTGGGGGCAAATAGCGGCCGGGTGTAGCCGAATCGGGCGCGTACTCAAAGACCTGATCTCCTTGGAAGATACGCACTTGGGCGTCGGTTACTACCGCCGCTTCCCGGCTATAGGCTTGGCCGGGAAACAGGGTGCGCCGCACGAACAATTCGGGCAAGGGCTGATCGACTATCAGCACGCCATCCACCACCAACTCGCTGTCTTCTACCGGGCCGAAAAGCTCCCCCGGCTGGCGTTCGGCCGCGCAGGCCGTCAAACAGAGAATCACGAAAACGTAGCGCACGATTTTCTCCTCAAAACGAAAAATTGAAGCCCAGCGTCGGCACGATGGGCTATAGACGACTCCATTCGTCTAAAGTTATCCTGCGTTCGATTATTTTTTCTACTTCGCGAATCATCATGCGAAGTTGCGGAACCGAGTATTCCTCGTTTGACGGGAGAGCTAAGCGGTGATTCTCACGGAGCATAAACTGATGTCGCGATCCCGAAAAGGGGCCGTCGAAGCCAAAGCCACGCAAGCGTCGAACAAAAAGAATGCGCTTACACGGCACCCAACGGCTCACGAGTTGGTTCCTTGTTTAGATTGATCCCCGAAAGAACTGGCAGCGTATGCCCAAGCCTTAGACCGAGGAGCAACCAGTCCTCTAAAGTGGAGCGCAATAAGCCTTCGCACTCCTCCAGCGTGGTTCCAAAGGCGAGGACGCCCTTGCATGGTGGAATACGCCCGGCAAAGGAGCCGTCCTCCAACTTGTCGTAAGCCGCAACAGCCATGGCGTACTCAAGGTAGTCGCTGAGAATGCATTGTGTCGCCATTTTTGTTTCTCCTCAAAACGAAAAATTGAAGCCCAGCGTCGGCACGATGGGCAACTGCTTGACTACCTCCGCCTCGGTTTCGGGATTGGTCGTATTATACTGCACGAACCACTCATTCTGCCGGCTGTAGAGATTGAAAATTTGCAAGAAGAACTCGACATCCAAACCCCACAACCCAAACTCGCGGCTAGCACTGACATCGAGGCGATGGTAGGGCAACAAGCGGGCGCTGTTGCGCTCGGCTGGCAGCACGTGGTTTTCCTCTATCCCGGTGATCGGCTCGCGCAGCGAATAGCGGGCCGCGGCCGGGGTGAAAGCCTGCCCGGTGGCGTACACGAGATTCGAGCCAAGACGCCATTTCCCCGCTTGGTACGAGGTTACGAAAGACAGGTCGTGGCGACGATCGTACTTGGGGGGGAAGGTGCGCCCGCCATTCAGTTCGGGAAAGGTGCGCCGCGTCCAGCCCAAGGTATAGCCCACCCAGCCGGTGAGGGCCCCGGTGCGCCGCTGCAAAAAGACCTCAACTCCGCTGGCCCAGCCGCTG
>RKRN01000162.1 GCA_007571365.1 Candidatus Latescibacterota bacterium | reverse complement strand
CGTGTCTGTCCCCCCAACGTGTCTGTCCCCCCAACGTGTCTGTCCCCCCAACGTGTCTGTCCCAAAAGGATCCGCCGCCGGTGCTGTGCCCCGAACGGGCGGCCCTATATTCCCGTGCCCGCGGGCATCCAGCCTACCCGCATCGGCTGCAAACCGGCGGCTCTACAAGCGGCCGGACAAACGCGGCGTACCATCAGAATTTAATTGAAAGACCAATAAATCCGCTCTCGCGGTCGCGTGGCTTTGGTCCGTTCACCTTTTCTCTAAAGCGAGATACTGGTCCAGATCGCGGCGCGCCCGGTCGAGATATGGATGGTCTCCGGCTTGGTAGCATCTGACGCGCGCTTCGAGCAAGTCGCGTTTCCAAGGCACGTGCGGTTCCAACTCGTTGAGCACCGCTAGGCAGTTGTGCGGAAAATTGAGCGCATAGCCCAAATTCAACAACGCGTTCAGCCGCGTTTCTCGAGCGTAATCCATGACAAACGGAGAACGCAACGCCGCGTACAACCGCTCGGCATGGGTCGCATCCCGGCCGCCGAGGTCCACCGCTAGCGCCAAGCCGCGCTGCACGAGTGCCGGCCAAGCCCAAGGATCGCGGCCGTACCCCGCAAAAGCGGCCTCTAGTGCGGCGACTGCTTCGGCTAGTCGGCCTTGGCGCGTGCGCAAAATGGCCAAGATCACATCCGCTTCAACCGGCTGGAGGCGGCGCAACTGCTCAATGTACTGGGCGGCCTCCTCGTGCTGATTGACCGCCATCATGTAAGCCACGGCCGACACTTCGTGCAGCCCCCGCGGCTGTCGCGGCTGCCTTTGCCACCAAGCCAGCCCATGGCGCGACCGCGCCTCCCACCAAGCCGCTAGGGCCTGCAGGCGATATTGCTGATGCGGGGTTAAATCCGGGTACCGGCCCGGGCGAATTTGTTCCCCTTGGCCAATCAGAAAGGCGAGACGCTGGTCTGTAACCCAGTCCCAGTCCACGGCCCCGCCCGTCACTGGGGGGCGATCTTGGCCGTGGTCACGCGCCAATTGTTCCACCGTCTCGATATTGAAATGCCGCCCCAGCCCCAGATGGCGGGCAAAAGCGTACTCCACCAAGGTGCGATCGTCCGTGTTCAACGCTTGCTCGCCGGCCAAAGTGCGCGCCACGGCCGGACCGGCTACGTAGTGGGCGAGAAAGCCTTCGAGGTCCGCGGTGCGCCAGACGGCGGCCAGCGCACTGCGGTAGGGCTCGGCGGCGATCCGGGCGCGTAGCCGCGGAATATCGTATGCCACGGGCCCGGCCGACGACAGCAGCAGCAAATCTCCGCGCTGGGTCTGCCATGTTTCCACGTGCGCGAAAACCGAACTCAGGGTAGCGTAGATGGTGCGGATGGTTTGCTCGTCCACCTCGTACATTTGCACCCACTGCGCAAACAGGCCGCCGTCGCGCAAAAGCGGGGCGACCCCTTCGTAGAATTCTCGCGTGTACAGGCTGGCGACCCCCGCCCGGTAGGGATTGGAAGGCTCGGAGAAGATGAGATCGTAGGTTTGTCGCGTAGTTAGGACCACCTCCCGCCCATCGCCGACCACCGTATGCACCTTGGGGTGGCCAACGGCATTCACATTGACCGGCGCAAAGGCACTGGCCGCTTCGACCACAGCCGCCTCCAACTCCACCACATCGACGCGTTCCATTGCGTCGATGGCAGCCAGCCAACCGGCCGTAGAACCGGTCCCCAGTCCAATGACCAAGGCACTACGCGGCTGTGGATGCAGCATGGCTCCGATCATCCCGCTCATGATCTGGGTGGAAGCATCCCCCACGGCCGATCCTTCACTCTTGCCGTTCAAAAAGAGCACTGGCCCCCGGTCGGACACGCGAATGGCCACCGAGCTTTCAATACCTTCGCGCTCCCAGCGCACGGCGCGCCGCTGCCCTCGCATCCACCCCCGTATCTCGTTGGCACTCAAATCGGCCAGCATTTTCAGCCCTGCTCCAATCGGAGTGTGCCGCCACGCCGCCGTGGGCCCGGTCGCCAACAATAAGGACGCAGTGCCTGCGGCCAAAACCACGACTAGGACCGACTGTAGGCCAAGCCGTCGTCCGCCTCGCGCCCCCGAAAACGCAGCAATACCGCCTCCCAAGCCCGCCAGCAGCCCTACCACGAGTTGCCACGCGCCCGGAGCGGAAAGCCACGGCAGCAAGACAAAGCCTCCGAGCAAAGCACCCAGAATGGCACCCAGTGTGTTCCAAGCGTAGGTCCAGCCCACGTCGCGTCCGAGCTGGCGTGCGCCGGGGCCGAGCAGCGCGATGAGGAGCGGGAACTGGTACCCGGCAACAATAGCCGTAGGCAGTACCACAATGCCCACTACTACGGACCACGACAGCACCAAGCCGCCAAAACCGAGGGTCCCCCACTCGCGCAGGCCGCCGGCCAGCACCGCGAGTTGATCGCCCAGTGCAAAGGGAATGGCCACATACAGCGCTTCGAGCATGCACGTCAGTGCCAGCCCAGCGAGCGTCGGGGCCCGCTTGCGCCCCCACAGCGCATAGGCGCTCCCCCCCACGCCGATGCCCAGCAGCGCCACCGCTAGGATGAGGCCAAAAGTATAGGTGGTGCCCCCCAGCAGCGGCGCCAGCATCCGATACCAGACCAGTTCCATCAGTAGGAAGGCGAGCCCGGCCACCGCGGCGGTGGCAAAAATCAGCAGCCGCACGTAGCCAGAGCGCCGCCCCTTTCCATCTACCGCTTGCGCAACAGACACCTGCTTGTCAAAGACGGCTGGGTAGGCGCACCCAATCCACAGGGCACAACCGCCGACAACGGCGTTTAGGGCGGCCGCGGCCCACAAAGTCGCATCGGCCCCCAAGCGTTCCAACAGCGCGAAAGTAGCCAGCAAAGCCCCAGCAACAGCGCCGAGCGTATTGATTCCGTACAGCACGGCGACCCGGCGTCTCCCAGCATCCTCAGCGCCGCCAACGGCTCGGGCCGCGGCCGGCAGCGTTCCGCCCATGAGAAAGGTCGGCCCGGCCAGCGCACACGCAGTCAGCACGAGCCGCACCAGCGTGGCTACGACCGGCCCCAACGACAGGACGCCTCCCAAGGCGACGTAGAACTCGCGCACTATCCACACCAGCCATGGCGTGAGGGCCGCCGAGGCCGCAATGAGCAGTTCGAGGTAGGCGTATAGGACTAGGGGCCGCCGGTTGCGGTCGACGCGCCGCCCGAACCAGAACCCGCCGGCGCCGAGGCCGCCCAGAAAGACGGACAGCACCGCGGCCGAGGCCAGCGTAGAAGCACCAAAGACAAAGCGGAATTCGCGCAGCCAGACCATCTGGTAGATCAGGGCGCACATCCCCGACCCAAACAACAAGCCAGCGACCAAAATCACCTGTCGCAACATTCGGCATCAAACCTGTCTGATGTAAATCCGCCGTCGGTGCAGCCCGCGGTCGAGCCGCCACGTCCTGATGCTAGCGTCGTCAATGTGCATGGTAATGTCGTAGAACCCGATCCGCGCCGGTTCCCACGCATGCGACCAGAGCGTCCAAGTGTCGTTGGTCTCCTGCGCGTAGGGCATGTTGACCGGCACTGGGTCTCGGTCCCGGCCAAACCGAATCATCAACTTGTCGGTCGGCCGCTCGCCCCCCCACATCAGGCCGACCACCCGATAGACGATCCGCTCGTCGAGACGCCATTTTTCAACGCGGATGGGCAGAGCCGCTTGGTCGATTAGCGCGGGGTCGAAGTCTCTGGCGAATTGGGGATTTCCCTGCTGGTTGATGCGGCTGGCAAATTCCAGCATCTGACTCGTCGCCCTTGCGCCGTCGTCGAGCAAGGCAATCTCATTGACCCATTTGATGTCCACACAACTAAACCAGCGGGGCACGACTAGGCGCACTGGAAAACCGTGATCGCGCGGCAGGGGTTCGCCATTCATCTCGGTGGCCAAGAAGGCACCGTACTGCTCAAGTTCCGCAAAGGTAAAAACCCAACTGGCCCCCGGAATCGAAGAGTGCGGTTTGCTTGAGTACTCGTCAAAGCCCGAGATCAGGACGCGGGTCGCCTCGGCTTTGATATTCAGCCGCGCCAGCACCGCAGTTAGGGGAACGCCCGACCACTGGGCCGCGCTCATCAGCCCAAAGGGCCGGTGCTGATTGCCGGCGCACTCCAGCAGCACCGGGCCCATGGGTTTGACCAAGGGCTTTAACTCGTCCAGACCAATTTCCCCGGGTCGCTCAACCAGTCCGCGCACCGCGATCTGCCACGGCCGGGCAAAATTGAGCAGGTCGGAACAGCGCGTGCGCACAAAGAAGTGCTCATTGGGGGTAATCAGGGTGGCCGGCGTGAGCGCGGTCAAATCAGTGTGGAACCGCGCGTCGAGTCCATCGCCTAGTTGCAGAGGCTGTTTGCCGTCGAGGAAGCTCAGATTCTCCAGCCATTCGCCGCCGGCAAAGTGCTCTGGACGGGCGCACGACAGGCCCAAGGCCAGCGCACCACCCGCGCCAAGCGCCTGCTGGATAAACGTCCGGCGCGTCCATGCCGCCATCGGCGGCTCTCCCCTTCTAAGGTCGCTTGGCACCCGCAAAAGGTCTTCCTTGGCGTTCCTAGTCCAGCAACTCGTCGAATGTCCGACCCATAGCGGCCATCTCGTCGCTATTGAAGGCTTCACTCAGGGCCAGAAAGCCGAACGTCTGATAGTGGGCCACCTGTGCTGCGGTTATCACGCTAGCTCCTTTCTATTTTGCCACGGCCTTCAGCGCCTCCAGCCGCAGCTCGAGCAATTCTCCGGGCGTACCGCCGTGCAGGTCCACCTGCACTAGATCGGCCCGGCCATCCTGCCTGTTGACCAAGCGGGCCGGACCTTCGCGGTGGAATTGCGCCAGACTTGCATCGCCGGTTTTTGCCGCGACGCGGCCCAGATGACGCCACAATTCGACATCTTCAATGCCTTCGCGCCAAGCCTCTCGCCGCTTGCTGGTGATCGGTCCCTGCTCGGTGGCATAGACCATGCCGTAGCTGGGATAGCGGCCCGCGTAATCGTTGAACTGTCCACCGTCGTCTCCCCAGACCCACATGCCAGCGCCGTCCAACCCCAACTCGACGGTGGCCATGTGGTGCAGGCGATAGTACTGGTGGGGATCGCTGGCTTTAGAACTTCCCACGACGTACTGGGAGCCGGCGTGTTCTTCCGCCAGCACGTGGGCGAGAATTTCGGGGTGTTGGCGGTAGTACTTTAGCGGACAGCAGTGGATGTCAATGGCATCGGGATGCTTTTCCAGCATCTCCAGCGAAATTTGATGATCCTCCCAAATGAGGATCGTCGGATCGACTTCCTTGGCGAATTTCGACGACGGAATAATGTACTCCACAAATCCCTCGTCGCCGGGCTCATCGACCCAGTAAAAGGCCCATTTATCCGTTGGAAAGCCCCTCGCCTGCATGTGGTCGCGGATTTGCCGCACCCACTCCTTGAATAGGGCCTCGTGTTCGGGGGTGCCGACCTTTGGCACATTAGTCGCGCGGTAATAATTGAGGTCCATGAAGCCGAATTCAAAACCGGTCCACAGCAGCCACTGCCTCACATAAGGCCGGTACGCGAGCATCTCGTCGAGTTTGGCGAAGTCAACCTCAATCGGTCGGACCAGCCCACCGGTCGCCTTATCGACCTTGGGCCAAGGGATGTACGCGTGGTGCAGCACGTGGGCGTTGGCATAGCAGCGCTCGAGTTCCGCAGCGGTTTGCTGCTCGTACCCCTGGGCCGGCGTCCAAGTGAAGTAGCCCCATGACTGGGCGATATACGTCGGATCGGCCGGCATTTCCACCGGGAACACGGTGGCGCTGAGCGGAATTTCAAAGTGCACATCGCCGACGGAGACTGCGACCTTACCTTCGTACTGTTGCGGCTTGAGGCCCCGCGAGTGGAGCACCAGCCACACTTGGCGCGTCATGCCCGGCGGCAAGGTTGCGCTGCCATCTTCGAGGGGAGGCAACGCGTCGTCGAAAAACAGGAATCCACTGCCCACAACATGGGTTGCAATATGTCGTGTGATCTGCGCGTCCGGCCAGCTATCCTCTCCCCCAATCCCTCTCAATGCGCCCACTTCGACCTGGATCGTCAGCGGTTCAGCAGTATTGTTCGACACGTTGAACGCGACCGGTTCGTACTCGCCGATCATCATGTCCGCGTGCAACTTGGGCGCGACTTCGGCTATCGGTCGCGCAAACGGATTGGTCCGGTGCGACCACATCGAATCAGTCGGCTGCCAGACGATCGCGGATCGGTTGTCGCGGCGGCTGAAATAGGCACCCATCGCCGCGCAAATTCTGCGGCCGATCTCGGTGTGGGGAAACCCCTTGGAGTAATCCACTTCTTCGCTACCGCTGCCGGCGAAAACGACGCGATCCAGAGCTTCGAGTTGGCGCAACACAACGGCCGCGTCTGCTCCCTGCATGGACATCACTTGGTCGCGGGCGGTCTGGACAAAGTAGAGGTCGATATTCTTCTGCACAGCACCTTCGACGCGCTTTAACGCGTCGCTTTCGATCGCGCTTTGGTCGATTCCGGCCTCTATAAAAGAAACAGCCGCCGGATCGCCGGGCCCCTGCATCACCTCGATCTCGTCCACAAATCCGTAAAAGCCCCCCTTGGCGACGTATATTGCGAGGTGGCGTCCGCGGGTTTTCAAGTCTTGGGCGACAAAGCGATGGCGCACGTACTGGTCCTGGGGAATTGCCTCATTGACCAGATCGGCCACATAGTGCCAAGTCTGGCCGTCGTCGGACACATAGGCGAAGAGCGCCGCGGGAAAGGTGACTTGGGACGCGCCGGAAGTGGTATCAAAACCAAGAGCATCGATAGAGTAAACATTCCCGAGATCGACAGAGATGAGGACGCCGGGCTTGCGGCCGAATTGCCAGCCGACCGTTCCCTCGTCAGTCCAGAAGCCAGTGTCGCCAGGCTGCCAGAACTCGCTATCGAACAGATCGGTTTCATCGCCCCCAGCACACAAGCTATAGTTGGGCTCTAAAGAAAAAGTCGCGCTCTTGCCCAAGGCTAGGTTCGTTCCTGCCAGCGGCTCTATCGCGGTATCAGCGTTGGGGCCTGTCGCCGAGGCCATGCCCAAGGCGACGATGAAGCATGCTTTCTGCCAGCTATTCATCTGATTCCTCCCTCTCGCGTGGGCGAGGTCAATGGCTCATTGAGCGCCATGTTGTTGGACGTAATCCTGCGCCTCTTTGAGCGCGGGCAAATCGGCATCGGCATTGCGCCAGATGTCGAGGAGGTCGCGATAAAAACGCCCGGCTTCTCCCCCGTTGCCCAGTGCCGCTGCGGCCCGCGCCAAACCGAGCACATAGAGCGGGTCCTGCGGCCGCATCTCCAAGAGTCGGGCGAATAACGGGCGCGCCTTTTGGGCCTGGCCCTGCTCTATGAGCAGTTCCGCGTACAGCGCACTGCCCAAAATGTCGGGCGGAGCTTTTTCGCGGCGCTCCCCTTCCATAGCCCGTCGGGCCGACTCCAGCGCAGCCGCGGCATCGCCGCGCTGTCGAGCATCAACGGCCTCGAGGTAGTGGGCCACGGCCTCGAGATAATTTTTGAATCTCCCCAAGACCGGCAGCCGCGCATAGGCCCGCACGCGCCCGACGGCGAGACGATACAGCGAGTCCTGCTCGGCCACTGCGGCGCGATAGCCAATAAAGCGCGCGCCTTGGCCCGGCGACATGGAAGCCACATCAACCTCCTCTGTGACCGGCAGCCGCACATCGGTGCGGCCCACGGCCAGCGCAACCCGTTGATAGCGGCTTTTGAGCATGATCGCATTATAGGGAATGAGGTCCAATTCCTCGCCCCGCTGCTGGGCTTGATGTGCAACGGCGTCGAGTTCGTCGAGCAGGCTCTGCGCGTCCTGCAAACGACCGAGCTTGAGATAGGCGTCCAACAGCCAGTCGAGTGAGTGGAAGTCGCGCTTGTGCAGGGGCCGCCCGGTCCGCTCCTGCCACTGCACAGTCGCCGCGTAGGAGTCCTCGTTTGAAGCGGCCATCTCCTCCCACATGCCGAGCCAGCGAAAAATGTGGCTCGGCATGTGCAGCGCGTGCGACGAGGCCGGTGCCAAACGCGCATAGAACCGGGCCAAGTCCAAGCCCCTATGAGCGAAGGTGCGCGAGTCGTACACGTGAATGAGATAATGCACCACGCCGGGATGGTCCGGGCGGCGCTGGTACACTTCCTCCAAAATGGCGGCGAGCGGCTCCACAAACGCGGAATCATCCCAAGTGAATCCCCGCTCAACCCGGGCGGCACTCATGCGGGCCAATGCGGCAAAGACGACCGCTTCGTCGTCGTCTGGATAGCGCGCGGCGAGTTGCTCCATGGCTGTGGCAAAAGCCCGGCGACCTTTAGGACTGCCCCGCTCGCGATAGAGCGGCCGCAACGCATCGACGAAACCCTGCTCGCGTGCCGTCCATTGCAGTTTCCCCTGCGCTTGCAAGGCATCTAGCTGGCTGAAAATTGCTTGGCCGGCCTTTGCATCCTGCACTCCTCGGGGCCCCTGCAGCGGTGCGTCGTGCGTCATGGCCTCGCCCCAGTAGGCCATGGCGAAAGCGGGGTCCAGTTCCCGCGCCTTGCGAAAGTGGTCGCGCGCCTCTTCGTACCAGAAGCTGTGCAGCGCCAGCACCCCCAACTCGAACTCGGCTTGGGCCGCGGGCGCACCCGAAGTGGGAAAGTGAATGCGGCCTAGCGGCCATGCTTGGTCTTGGTCGTGCTCTGCGGTGCCGCACGCCCAATACAGGGCTGCCGACCCCGATACTGCGAAAACAAGAATTGATAGGCGCGTCACGATCGACTCCCGCGATGCTGAAGGTTGAATTTCCGCCGCCGATTGAGGATAAAGATACTAAGGCCCCAGCCGAAAACCTACCCGTCGGCCCCTTGGAAGGTGTCCCATGCGTGGGCTTCCACCACGGTCGGCGGTGGCCCCC
>RKRN01000297.1 GCA_007571365.1 Candidatus Latescibacterota bacterium | reverse complement strand
GTCGCTCCCCGTGCGGGGGCGTGGATTGAAACGCGGCCTTCCGCGCATTGAGCTCCCGTTGCCGCTGTCGCTCCCCGTGCGGGGGCGTGGATTGAAACATGCTGGATAGCGGCATCCTCAAGGGCCTAGAGGGCGTCGCTCCCCGTGCGGGGGCGTGGATTGAAACATGGCATGCTCAGCGGCCTTCCGCGCATTGAGCTGTCGCTCCCCGTGCGGGGGCGTGGATTGAAACCGGCTTGAGCAGCGGACCATCCTCAAGCAGGGTAGGTCGCTCCCCGTGCGGGGGCGTGGATTGAAACCAACTGGCTCTCCTATCGGCCCTAGAATGGGAGGGGTCGCTCCCCGTGCGGGGGCGTGGATTGAAACTAGCATTTTAGATGTACCTCGGATTTTCGGGTTCGTCGCTCCCCGTGCGGGGGCGTGGATTGAAACGATCAACCGATTTTTCGTGGGCATCCGGAAAATAGTCGCTCCCCGTGCGGGGGCGTGGATTGAAACCAAAATGAATCCTCCCGGTCGTCCTCCTCCTTTTGTCGCTCCCCGTGCGGGGGCGTGGATTGAAACCATTTCCATAGAATTCCTACCTTGTCAATGGGGATGTCGCTCCCCGTGCGGGGGCGTGGATTGAAACCTTAAGTTCCACCACAGTCGCGCTCTCCCAATACAGTCGCTCCCCGTGCGGGGGCGTGGATTGAAACTCGTCGAGGTTGGCCCGTTCATCAAGGATGCGGGTCGCTCCCCGTGCGGGGGCGTGGATTGAAACCTCTCCTGTGTAAACTAGAATCCACACCCCATCAGTCGCTCCCCGTGCGGGGGCGTGGATTGAAACCAGTAATCCGCGCCAGGCGGTGGATTGGCGGCCGGTCGCTCCCCGTGCGGGGGCGTGGATTGAAACCATAAGAACGTCCAGCATGGATAACTCAAAAAACGTCGCTCCCCGTGCGGGGGCGTGGATTGAAACCTCAAAGCACCTCTTAATGATCTGGAGGGCGCCCAGTCGCTCCCCGTGCGGGGGCGTGGATTGAAACTCCTGTATAGGGTTGAGGTTCCACCAGCTTCCATGTCGCTCCCCGTGCGGGGGCGTGGATTGAAACAGAGTTTTCATTGTTCGTTTCCTTTCCGGCTTTTGGTCGCTCCCCGTGCGGGGGCGTGGATTGAAACAAGACGCGCTCCATCCCCGACAGCGACGAGGAAAGTCGCTCCCCGTGCGGGGGCGTGGATTGAAACGGAGCATCAACTACGGGAGGATATATATAATGTAGTCGCTCCCCGTGCGGGGGCGTGGATTGAAACACGCCCGTAGGCGATCACACCGCGGACGAGGGCGTCGCTCCCCGTGCGGGGGCGTGGATTGAAACACCCTGCGCCTGGAGCAGCGGACCATCCTCAAACAGTCGCTCCCCGTGCGGGGGCGTGGATTGAAACACCCTGCGCCTGGAGCAGCGGACCATCCTCAAACAGTCGCTCCCCGTGCGGGGGCGTGGATTGAAACGGCTTTTGAGGTATCCATTACAACGCGCACTGAGTCGCTCCCCGTGCGGGGGCGTGGATTGAAACTTTTTGTTGGGCTAGCGATTCTGCTAGTTGTGCTGGTCGCTCCCCGTGCGGGGGCGTGGATTGAAACTGTAAGTTCCACCACCGTCGCGCTCTCCCAAAATAGTCGCTCCCCGTGCGGGGGCGTGGATTGAAACCTGGGCGCAGAGGTGATTGAGGATTGGTCTCGGGGTCGCTCCCCGTGCGGGGGCGTGGATTGAAACAGCCAGGCAATGCCGGACTCGCTCAGGGCCGACAGTCGCTCCCCGTGCGGGGGCGTGGATTGAAACTTATCCTCTCGCAGACTTCACACGGCCGCAGGATGTCGCTCCCCGTGCGGGGGCGTGGATTGAAACCCCTTGACCCAAGCCCACGAAGAGCAGACCCCAAGTCGCTCCCCGTGCGGGGGCGTGGATTGAAACCGACTGTGGAAGCTCAAGCCCCCCACCTGAGATATGTCGCTCCCCGTGCGGGGGCGTGGATTGAAACTAACATTAGATGTACCTCGGATTTTCGGGTTCAAGTCGCTCCCCGTGCGGGGGCGTGGATTGAAACCCCGTGTTGTTAAAAATAACAACCACATCCGGCGGGTCGCTCCCCGTGCGGGGGCGTGGATTGAAACCATTTCCACAAAATCCCTGTCTTGTCGATGGGGATGTCGCTCCCCGTGCGGGGGCGTGGATTGAAACGCTTATGGAGCCGCCTGGTGTCAATCTCAATTGGAGTCGCTCCCCGTGCGGGGGCGTGGATTGAAACCAGGGTACGTCTACCTTGCCATTGGCTACCTCGCGTCGCTCCCCGTGCGGGGGCGTGGATTGAAACGGGTTTTCGGGCACGTGTCGCCGCGCATGAGATGGGTCGCTCCCCGTGCGGGGGCGTGGATTGAAACATGTCCTCTGAAAGCACATTGAATTTACGATTAAGTCGCTCCCCGTGCGGGGGCGTGGATTGAAACCAACCCACCCAGATAGTGCAAAGTGTGGTCGTCGCGTCGCTCCCCGTGCGGGGGCGTGGATTGAAACTGGAGTGGAGCGTTGACATGGCTTTCGATGCTATTGTCGCTCCCCGTGCGGGGGCGTGGATTGAAACCCATTGTCTGGCTCGAATATGAGCGGGCAGAGGAAGTCGCTCCCCGTGCGGGGGCGTGGATTGAAACGCAAGTTTGCTGGCGAGATGGACGTGCGTGGTGGCGTCGCTCCCCGTGCGGGGGCGTGGATTGAAACCGTGCTCAAGCCCTTTTTACGGATACTGAGCGTCTGTCGCTCCCCGTGCGGGGGCGTGGATTGAAACTTTTTGAGGGGGAAGGGTTCGGCGAGGACGATCCGTCGCTCCCCGTGCGGGGGCGTGGATTGAAACCCCCTGGCGAGTTAAATTTACCCGTGGTTTCGGCGTCGCTCCCCGTGCGGGGGCGTGGATTGAAACGAGATTCAGACTGGCCGGAAGGTAGCCGCACCGCGGTCGCTCCCCGTGCGGGGGCGTGGATTGAAACCTCACAATGGTAGTTGTCGGCTCACACAAAATCACGTCGCTCCCCGTGCGGGGGCGTGGATTGAAACATGCATCATTTGGATCAATACGCCCGTGTGATGGAGTCGCTCCCCGTGCGGGGGCGTGGATTGAAACAGCGTACGCCTTCTCGAATTTATTTCCTTGGCGGAGTCGCTCCCCGTGCGGGGGCGTGGATTGAAACCGGAAGGTCATGGTCGTTGGGTCGAACACGGCCGTCGCTCCCCGTGCGGGAGCGTGGATTGAAACCCAAATAGCTGTCGACATGACAACTGTTTGGTCTGTCTCCCCTCGTTTCGGCGGGGGGAGCGGATTGAAACGAATACAGTGCGCTGTGGAGCGGCATGTCGATGCTGCCTTCGTTAAATCAGCCGCCGGTCTGCCCAACGAAACCGACGTGCGGCAAAATTTTGTCGGCACCGCCACAGTGGCCCGCGCTACCTTGCGAAATCACCTATTGGGCTACCAACCAACTCCTCGGCGGAGCAAAGTATCCCATCAGCACGTCGCTGGCCCTATATTAAAAGCCGCTGAGTCGGCTTTGACACCTTTGCGGATGTTGCACCGCCACCCTTCTTGACCAATTGAGTAATTTTGCCCTGAGCTTCAATTTGATCCACGATCTATAAGAGCATGAACGCTGAACACCACACCGTAATCGTCGTCGGCGGTGGGCCGGCCGGCCTCCCCCTAGCGGTCGTCTTGAGCGGCTGGCATCCTTTTTTTCGCAACAGCCGCATGTTTGCCGCCCGCTACGCGCCTCTAGCCCGCTATTTGCAGCAGTTCGACCACACGCTGTTGGGACTAGATATGCAGCGTCTCGTGCAGAGCGGCATCAAGCCCGTCGACCTGTTCCGCACCTTGCACCACCCGCGCCAGCTCTTTGAGGAATTGGACCAAGTCGCCATGGACTTTCGGCGCGGCGAGCCGCTGGATGCGCTGCTCATCAGCCGCGAGCCGGTCGGCGGGTTGTGGAACAAGGCTCCGCACAACCTGCTGACCTTGTCGCCGGGGCAGTGGATGGAGTTTGCCTTTTATCCGCTGGCGCAACACGCCGCAGAAACCGGGCACTCCTTAGATGTCAACGCCCTGATCCGCAAGACCGATCTGATTGACTACTATCACCGAGTGCCCGAGCGCTTTGCGGTGGCCGAGCGCATTCGCACCTTTGAAGAGGTCGAGCGGATTGAGCCGCACGAAAGGGGCTTTCAGCTCACCAGCCGGCACGTGCAAACCGGCGCTGAGCAGTGCTATACCTGCAAGTACTTAGTCTTGGCCACCGGCCAGCGCGGCCGGCTGCGCTCCCTCGGCGTCGCGGGCGAACAGTTGCCTTTTGTCACCGCGCACTACGACAAGCCGGCCGACTTTCCCGGCCAGCGGGTGCTCGTGGTCGGCGGCGGGCGCTCGGGCGATTGGGCTGCCACCGAACTGCACGACGCCGGCAAGCAAGTGTACTACGCCATGCGCCAAGGGCCAGCCGTGCATTGGCAGCTCATCAACGACAGCCGCCACGGGCTGCCCTATTACCAGCGCATCGCCGCAATCCTCGAAAGCCGCTCGCCGCGGCTCCAAACCTTGTATCACACCCGCGTGGCGCAGATTGCCGAGGACGGACGGGTCGGGCTGAAAACGCCCGAAGGAGACCGAGTAGTGGAAGTTGATCACGTGATCAAGGAAATCGGCGGCACGGCCGACTATTCAATCCTGCAGGGCTTGGCGCCGCTGACTCTGGCGCCCATGCGCGACAACTACCGTTTCCAAGTCGATCAGGTGCAGACCCACGCCCACAACTACGAGTCAATTGACATCCCGAACTTGTACATTGGCGGCTACTTAGCGGCTGGGATCGGATTGGTCGTCATTGCCATGCACGGGACGACTTATGCTATTGCCGGGGATATTTTGCAAAAGGAAGGGCGGCTTTAATTGCGGATAAGCCAATAGTGGGGATAGCACTTGGAGCCGGTGATCGTGGATTCACTCAAAGAGCGTCTCGCGCACTTCATCCTTCGACAATCCGAGAAACTCTGCTACATCGGCGACGATTCCGTCTAAGGTCCCGACCCGCACATCTCGATGCCTAGGCACAGTCACGTTGTGCTGTTTGTTGCCGACCTCCGCTCCCGAGAGATCGCGAGGCAACTTCATACGGCGATGGCCTCTTCTCTAACCAGATGCAGCCTGATCACTCTTGGTACGCTGTCTTTGTCGAAGTGGCACAGCACGGCATCCTTCACCATTGCCTTCAAGTCCTTCCAATCCTCTCCCTGTGTAAAGATGCTGTGCCCAAGGGCCTTGGCGTCGTATCCGCCTTCCGGCGACTCGGTTACTTGGAAGATAATCTCTGCCGGTCTCATATGACCCCCTTCACGCCCCTTGAAGTATGGGAAGTATAGGCAACATAAAAGGCTTTTGGGGACAGTTCCGTCAAGGCGATAGACGATTATACGGGACGACTTATGCGATTGCTGGAGATATTCTGCAAAAAGAGGATTGGCTGGCGACGCTCGCGAACTGGTCTTCATCAACATCGTCGGCCCCCTCGATCTAGCCCAAGTGGGGCGCATTGGGCGCAAGTTCGACATAGACCCTTTGGACAGCATTGACTTTGGGGCGACGACTCCTAAAGCACCGCGGAAAGACTAGCTATGACCCAATGGACCTTGTATGCAATTATGGCGTTGGGGCTAGCTGGTTATTTCCGCGCTGGGGACTTGGGCCGACTGCGCCGGGAATAGAGCGGGAACTACCCGCGGTCCAATACGAACGGCAAATTCGGCGACGAGGACTTAATCATAGTGCGTTTCGAGGGACGCTTGGAGCACTTGCTCGCCCGGGCTTTGCAATATCCCGCGACACTTAGAGGCCAGCTATTTTGCCGGCTGGCAGGGCCAGTGGGGCCAGTGGGACAGAGGACTAAAATGGCAGCCCGAGGGCTTGGTCGCCCGGCAGTACCGCGGCAGTATCACTTTGACTTGGGCGGTTTTTCTTCCTTGCGCGGCTATGGTTTCAAAGAGTTCAGCGGCGATAGAATGGTGCTATTCAACGCCGAGCACTGGTTGCAAGGCAATCAGGTAAATGTGGGCTTTTTCGCCGATGCGGGTTCGGCTTGGCGGGCGGGCGAGGCTGATTTCGATCTGCAAGTTAGTGGCGGCTTGGGGCTGCACTCGGGCGACTTCCGCCTGTACGTGGCCCGCCCCATTGCCGATCAGACGCGCGACCTCGATCTGTCCTGGCGCTTCAGCCGGGCGTTTTGAAACCGCGAGGTTCGGTTCCGCCAACAAGGTTGCGATAAACCTCCGGATCGGTCGCCCCCTCAGTTGCAATGATGACGACGCGGCTGGCGCAATCGAGCTCAAGCTGCTGGCGCAAATTTTCGTCCCGGTTCGTTGCCAGAAACCCCGCCCACGCGGCAATCCCGGTTTCGCCAATGACGATTGGGGGATCTCCACCAACACCGGCCGCCGCTTGTCGCATGGCATCAACAGCCGCGTCGTCAGGGATAGCAAGAAAGGCAAAAGCACCAGCCTTTAGAATATCCCACGCTTGGGGCGAAGCGGATTCGACGACCAGTCCGTCCATAACGGACCGACCCTCTCGGCTGACGGTTGCTGCGCTATTTGAAATCGCGCTTTGGTATAGGCAGGCAGAGGCGGTGGGTTCGACGACAACTACCCGCGGATGGGTGCGCTCATAGCGCTCCCACAAATGCCCGCAGGTCGCCGCAGCAAGCCGACCGCCACCGCCGGGGACCAAGACATGAGTAGGCGGCTGGACGTCGCTGAACTGTCGCACGACTTCGTCCGCGACCATGGCGTACCCCTGCATAATCTCACGGGAGATGTGGGGATACTCTGCCGACTTCTCATCCGATATAGAAAAATAGCCGAGCATCTCAGCGTCTGCGTAGGAGCGTTGCACCGCTCGGTCGTAGTTGCCCGAAACCCGCACCACTTCTGCGCCATAGGCCGCAATGGCTTCCTCTCTACCGGCACTGACACCATCGTTCATGTAAATGACGCATCGACAACCAAACATACGGGCACCCCAAGCCAATGCTCGCCCGTGGTTGCCCGATGTTGCCGCTGAGACGACCAGCTCGTTCGTCACCGATTCATAGGTCCGATTTATCAGGTCCTGGGTTGTGACTGTTTCCGCCCCGGTGGCTTTTTTGACTTCGCCCTTCAACACGGACAGCATGGCGTAAACGGGGCCCGTCGGCTTAAAACTCCCCACCTCGAATCGATACCCTTCATGCTTGCACCACAAGCCTTCAACACCGCTGGCCGCCGCAAGACCGTTCAAGGCAATCAGCGGCGTGGGTTGATAACCAGGCAAGCGCGTCACCTCTGCTTCCACAGCGGCGAAGGCAGCTCGATTTAGCAACGCCTGCTGCGTTGCACCGTAATCCGGTGGCGGATGGGCTTGTGCGTTGATAAAGACATTGGTTTGGTAGGGGTTCATAGCTTGGCAATTCCTCACACCTGCGGCCGCAAGTTCAGCAGCACCAACAGCCAAGTGCGGCTCCAGTACGCGCTATTGATATAGGGGTTTTCCGCGCTCGGCCAGTTGGTCCAATAGGTCTCGTTGTGCGGGATGCGGTGCGGCCATTGGACCAAGGGGATGGAGGGCAACTCGGCCAGCCAAAGGTCCATAGCTTGGCGGTAGAGTTCGTCCATCTCTGCGGCGTCGGTCGGGGTCTGGCCCATCTGGTCGATCAGGGCGTCGTAGGCCGGGTTTTGCCAGCGCCAAGGCATGTCGGCCGGTTCGCCGGTGGGCTGGACAAAGCGGCTGTGGTATTGGCGCAGCACAAAGTAAGGATCGCGCATCGAACTGAAGTTGCCGATTAGATACGCACGGGCCGTGCCTTGGCGCAGGCGCGTGGAAAAGTCCGAAGTCATGCGGAAAGAGGCGTTGATGCCGGCCTTTTTGAGCTGGGCAATCAGCACCGGCGTCAGGTCTTGAAAGTGGGAAAAGATGTCGATGACCATGCTCAGTGGCTGCCCGTCCTTTTCCCAGAAGGCCCCGTTGCGCCCGTAGCCTTGGCGGGTGAGTATCTCGGCGCTCTTTGCCAAGTCAAAGACGCCAACTTGGTGCTTGGCCACCAAATCCTCGGCGAGCGCAAAATACCGCTGCATCTGCGGCAGATCGGGCAAGGGCAGCCGGGTCCACGCCCCGGAGTTTTGCCAGCCGATGGCTACGAGTTGCTCGCGGTCAATGGCGTAGTTGACCGCACGGCGCATCGCCGGGTCGGACCACGGGGCCTCCAGCCCATTGAACCCCAGCGAAATGGGCCACCAAGTGATGTAGCTATACGGCGGCTGGCGGCCCGTCCAAGTCGTGATGTTGCGATTGCGCTCCAACAGCGAGACCATGTTGGCCGGCCGCAGCTCCAAGCAAGTGTCGATGTTGTTGGCGATCAGGTTTTGTACGCGCTTGTGCTCTTCCATGTACGTCAGGTAGATCAACCGCTCAACTTGAGGTAGCTCCTGAAAGCCCAGTTTCTCAGCCCACCAACCCTCGCGCAGATCCCAGATCCGTTGCGCCGGTTCTGAGCGCACTATGCGATAGGGACCGGTCAGCACCGGCCAGCCTTTTTGCAGGTCGAAGTTGGCAAAAGTCAGCGGGTCTTGGCCCTGCCAGATGTGCTTGGGCACGATGGGGACGCCTTGGTCGCCGCTATGGACGAAGTAGCTAAAGAGGAAGCGCGGGTTAGGGGCCTTGAGCGCGACGCGCGCGGTCAGGCTGTCGAGGGCGACCGCTTCTTCGACCCAAGTGGCCATATCGGTCGAGTACACGAGCTGTGGGGCGTACTCCAAGAGCATGTTGATGGTAAAGGCAAAGTCGTGCGCCGACCAAGGATGCCCATCGCTCCACTCAACGCCTCGACGAATTTTGACCACCAGTTCGGTGTAATCCTCGTTAAAATGGTGGCTCTCGGCGATCCAAGGTATTAGCTCGGAATCTTCCTCGTAGGCGTTGAAGAAGTAGAGCGGCTCGTAGAGGAAATTGTATCCTATGCGCGAGATGCTGCCCGGAATGAACGGGTTGAAGGAGTTGTAATCCTGGATCTGGCCAGAGCAGGTATTGGCCTCGGCGCAGTCCATGATTAAGGTGCGGTTGCGCGGCACCTTTTTGAGGGCCCCCTCGTCGCCAGCGCAGGCGAAGAAGGGTGCGGCGGCTAAAAGCAACACATAAATAGACATCGACGACTTTCTTTTGTTAGCAGCATTGCCGGGCCCAAGCGCGGCTTTGGGCCAACGCGGCTATGGGATCGGGAAGTTGCGGGCTAAGCTCAATGCTCGCCGGGCCGGCGTATGGACTTAGGGCCAAGGCGGCGAACGTCGCAGCGAGTTCCTCGGCGGTCAGTACGCCCGCGAGCAAGGGCCAGTGCAAATCAGCCCGTCCGTCGTTGTCATCTAGATGCACGTAGCCAAGCCGATCGCCGGCCGCCGCTATGACCGCCGCCGGGGCTTCCTTGGACATCTGTAGGTGGCCGGTGTCGAGCAGCAAGTACAGGTTGGGGTGGTTTAGGCGCGACAGGTACGCCAAGGTCCCGGCCGCCGTCGGCAGTGCCTTGCCGGGAAAGTGCTCGACCCCAAGGCGAATCGCCCGGGCGGCCGCGAAGTCGGCCACTTGCCCCAAGGCGTCGCCAAACTGGGGTAGCGCGGCTGGGTCGGCCCCCGGGACTACGTACGCCGTGTTGGCACCAAGGGCCGCGGCGTGGTCCAGGGCTTCCCGGCAGTGGTCGAGCGCGGCTTGTTGCGCGGCGGGTGCGCCGTCGAGGGCCGCACCGTCTGCCATGTTAAAGCACAGCGCGAGGCAGGATACCGACAGGCCAAGGTCGTCGAGGTGCCCACGCGACCCCGGGCTCACAAAGGTCTTCGCCTGTACGTCGATGGAGCGAAAGCCGAGCGCGGCTAGCGCAGTAAGGGCGTCTTCTTCCGGGCCAGTCAAGGCCCAAGCACAACAGGACAGCTCCACGATTCGTTCCCTCCGTCTACCAAGCGGGTAGCACACCGTAGCACACGCGGCGGCCCTCCCCGACTTTGGCGAAACCGAGGCGGGCGAGCAAGCGGCCGGGCCGGCGGTCTTTTAGCACCACGCGGCGGCGGGCGACGCGGCGGGCCTCGCCCAAATCCGCCGCAGATGGGCTCCCCTCCTTGGCCAAGTAGCGGACCGGTGCTAAGCCCTGAGCGTCGGCCAGAGTTTCGCTGAACATCGGGTCGAAGTAAACCACATCCCAAGCGTTGTCGGCTTCGCGGCGCAGGTAGTCGGCATAGTCGGCGTTTAGGACTTCGACGCGGCGCATGGCCGGGGCGAGGGCCGGCGGGTCGTCAAGCGCGTAGCAGGCCATGCCGCGCTCGACCAGCAAGGCCAGCAGCGGCACCGCTTCGAGGGAGCGGACGCGCCCGGTCGCCCCGACCTTGTAAGCGGCTACGATCGCGTCCGCCCCCAGACCGCAGGTACAGTCGAGGACGCGGTCGCCTAACTTGAGTTGCAAGGCGTCGACCAAAACGTCGTGCTTGCCTTGTTCCAAGGCGAGTAGCCGCAATTTGGCCATGTTGGGATGGTAGCGGAGCCATCGCCCGGCGATCCACAGGGAGAGCTTGCCGCGCTCGACGATGAGCAGGCCGGCGAGGGCCTCGTCCGCAGCCATGCCAGCCAGCGAGCGGTGGGCGCGCGGCACATAGCGGTAGCCGGTTTCGTCGGCCAGGCCATGCGCCTTGGCAAGCTCCCGAGCGCTGGGACGCGAAGAGGTGGTTACGGCGAGCGGTGGTTCCGGCATGGGACGCTTTACTTAGGCGGCGACAAAGCGCTCCAGACGCCAGCGCTTGGCCCGCGTCTTTGCCAAGCGCACACACAAGCACACGTCGTTGCCCATGTACGTCTCGGCGAGGACCTGACCCTGCTGGCGTAAATGGGCCAAGAGTCGGCCTTCGGCTTGGGGAACCTGTAACTCCAAGGTGATGTCCCCGGCGACGCTGTAAGCGCGTATTTTGTCGCGCAGCGCGTCGAGGTTGATGGCTTGGCTGGCCGAGATGGCGACGGCGTCTTCGCGGTCTGCATACGCGGCCACGATCCGCTCCTTTTCGCCGGGGGTCACTTGGTCAATTTTGTTGTACACCCTCAGAGTGGGGCTGTCGGCAAGCCCGAGGTCGTGGAGGACTTGCTCGACCGTGGCGACCTGCGACTCGTAGTACGGAAAGCTCAAGTCGATCACGTGGAGCAACAAATCGGCCTCCACGGCCTCTTCAAGCGTGGCGCGAAAAGAGGCAAACAGGTGGTGGGGCAGGCGGTTGATGAAACCGACTGTGTCGGTAAGCAGGATCTTGTGGTTGCGGTCGAGCGCAACGGCGCGGGTGGTCGAGTCCAAGGTGGCAAAAAGCTGGTCCTCCACTAGGACATCCGCGCCGGAGAGCATCCGCATCAGGGTGGACTTACCGGCGTTGGTATAGCCCACGAGGGCCACCTTAAAAACATCCGCGCGGTTTTTGCGGTTGGTCGCTAGCTGCACGCCGATCTTGTCGAGCTTGGCCTCTAGGGAGTTGATCTGGCGGCGAATCAGGCGGCGGTCGATTTCCAATTGGGTTTCGCCCGGACCGCGGACGCCGGCTGCTCCCATGCCGCGGATGGCCCCGCCGCCGGCTTGGCGCGACAGGTGGGTCCAGTAGCGAGTCAGGCGCGGCAGGAGGTAGTTGAGTTGGGCCAACTCGACTTGAAGTTGAGCCGTGTGGGTGCGAGCGTGGCGGGCGAAAATGTCCAAGATCACAGCACTGCGGTCGATGATACGGCGTTTGGTGACGCGCTCTAAGTTGCGCATCTGGGCTGGCGAGAGGTCGTTGTCAAAGACGATCACGTCGGCTTGGCACTCGGCCGCAAGTTGCTCGAGGGCCGCGGCCTTACCTTTGCCAACGTAGTGGGCCGGATCGATGCGATTGCGCCCTTGGATCTGGCGCGCGGCTTCGACGAGGCCCGCAGTGGCGGCTAAGCGGCCGAGCTCGTCGAGCGAGTGTTCGGCCTCCCAAGCTGGCATCGCGGGCAGGGCGACGCCGACGAGGATGGCGCGTTCTTGGCGCAGCGTGTGATTTACTTCCATTCGGGCTTATTTTGGACTTGACGATACAGCGCATCAAACACAAACAGAACCCATCACTTTGTCAACACCGCTTTGAAAAGTTGGACCTGTGGGGTTACTTTGTATTGCAAATACGTACTCAACAGCAAAATGCGAATCATCTCCTAGCGCCTACTCTGCCTTTATCCACAACCTAAACACTCAGCCCCGATGAGTCTGTAGGCTCAGTTATCTCTACGCCTTGGGTCATCTGGCAGCGGAGAAAAGGGACTGACTATGAGCAGACACAGCGGCGGCCATGCCAACGAGGCCCTGTTGCGGGACTTGCGGCTAGCGGTTTGGCGGCACAAAGAACCGGAGGGCGAATTCATGGTCTTATCGCAAATCCGTCAGACCTTGGACCACGCTGGAGTCGCTTACGACGGTTGTCGGTTGTACCGAGTGCAAGCCGACCCCGGCGCGTGCAAGATGCGCGTCCATCCCTTGACATCCAACGGGCATTGGTCCCCGCTGACCGCCGGACAGCAGTGGGTACTGGGGGCGTGGAAATCGGCTGCGACCTGCTATCGAGCACCGAGCCGCCACGGGGAATGCGCTTGGCTGGCCCAGCAGATGCGTTGCCGTGTCAAAGCCATCCTCGAAACGACCTTTGATCAAGGCGTCCTAGCCGTTTATCGCAAAGAAGCCATCGCCTGTAGCGACGCAGACATCGGCTTGTTCAAGGGCTTAGGCGAAGTCCTCTGCGGGCTATACTACCGACAAGAAGACCTAGCCCAGCTACGCCGAGCCCAGACATTGCCGGGGACGGGACTCGCCGGCAAAACCAATCAACACTTAGCGGCGATCATCGGCGCGACCAACCGACTGCGCCCGCCCGCTGCCGGCACTGGCGTCCAAGCGTGCAGCATAGCGCATGTGCGCCCACAGAAGACGCGGAAGGAACAGGTCAATTTCACCCGCCTCGTGCAGGAGACAGTCGGCCGGATGCGTCGGGCACTTTTGCAAGACCAGATCGAAATCGTCGCGGCCCTGGCTCCAGACCTGCCCTATGTCAAAGCTCATGCCGGTCAGCTCCAGCAGGTCTTGCTCAACCTCATCCAAAATAGCCACGACGCCATCAAGCAGGTGCGAGGCACCGGGCGGATCGAACTGCGACTATCGACCCGCCAAGGCTGCATCGTGTTGGAGGTTGAGGACAATGGACCGGGCATTGCCAAAGAAATCCGGGCCGATATTTTTGCGCCGTTTTTCACGACCAAGGCGTCGAGCCAGCACAGCGGATTGGGATTGAGCATCTGCACCGGCATTGCCTGCGACCACCACGGCCGCCTATTCGTCGAAGACTGTGCCCAAGGGGCCTGTGTAGTCTTGGAACTGCCCATCAATCCGCCCGCCGCGTTAGCCTTGTTGCGATATGTTCAGGCCCGCCGCGCATAACGCGGGAGATGAAGCGCATGGTCATCGTACTAATGGGGGTAACGGGCAGCGGTAAGACGACGGTGGGAGAGCAACTCGCCCAACAGCTCGGCTGGGCTTATTACGACGCGGACGACTTTCACCCGCAAGCCAACGTGCGCAAAATGGCCAGCGGTACGCCGCTTACCGATGAGGATCGCTGGCCATGGCTGGAGACCCTCTCGCAAGCCATCAGCCAGTGGCTCCAAGCCGAGCAAGGCGCGATACTCGGCTGCTCGGCGCTCAAACAGAGCTACCGCGACATCTTGGTCCGCGGGCGGCCCGGCGTGCAGATCGTCCATCTCAAAGGCCCGCCGGCCCTCATCGCCCAGCGGCTCAAAACGCGGCAACACCGCTATATGCCGGCCAGCCTACTCGACAGCCAGTTTGCCACCCTTGAAGAACCGCGCGACGCGCTGAGCGTGGATATCGGCCCGGCGCCCGCCACCATTGCCGCCACCATCCGCACGGCTTTGCAGCTCTGATTAAGAGCGTCATCCCAAGTACACAAACAAGTACACCGCCAAGAAAATCGTCACCAATAACACGCTGCTGCTGATGGGCCACGCCCGCGCAAAAACGCCTGTCGGGCCATGGTACTGGCGCACCCTTTCTATGAGAGCCAAGACCTGTCGCTTGCCCCAAGCGACCAAGCCATCCCACAGCGGCACCCCCACCCGGACGCACAACCGCGCCGCCCCTAATAGCAACTTGCGATAGGTCCAGTCCACGTCGATGTTGGCCGAGCGCAACTCCGGTGGGTACAGGCCCGTCAGCTTGAGTGCGACAAAGGCTAGTGCCGAAAAAAACAAAAGCTGGAGCTGGAGGACGATGTGGGTCGCGTCGTATGGCTCGTAGGCTACCGGGTAGGGCAGCAGTCTGTACAGATAGTGGGGAAACGAGCCAATGCCAATACACAGCACCGCCCCGATCCCCATCGCCAAGAGCATGTTGCGCGGTGCTTCGCGGCAGCGGATTCCCGCGTCGTGGGCGAAGAAGGCAAAGAAGGGAACTTTGATGCCGGCGTGGTGGAAAACGCCGGCCGAGGCAAACAGCAACAGCAGCCACACCACGAGGTGCCCTTCGTTGGCCGCGGCCTGCATGACCATGGACTTGCTGACAAAGCCGCTAAAAAGAGGAAAAGCCGAAATTGACGCGGCACCGACCATGCAAAAGCCGCAGGTCCAAGGCATAGATTTGTATAGCCCTCCGAGATCCGAGCCGTTGATCCGGCCAGTGCGGTAGAGCACGGCCCCCATCGACATGAACAGGAGTGCCTTGTAGAGGATATGGGCAAAGGCGTGGGCCACTGCGCCGTTGATGCCCATGCCCGGTCCCAAGCCGACGCCAACGACCATAAAGCCGATCTGGTTGATCATGCTGTAGCTCAACACGCGGCGCAGATCGTTTTCAATTACCGCATAGAAGATGGGAAACATCGCCATGGCTGCGCCGATGTAGAGCAGGTATTCAGTGCCGGCAAAACTGCGCGCCAACACATAGACCGCAGTCTTGGTGCTAAAGGCACTCAAAAAGACCGCGCCAGTGGGCGTGGACTCTGGGTAGGCATCCACCAGCCACGAGTGCAAAAGTGGGAAGGCGCATTTAATGCCAACGCCGAAAAAAATCAGCCGCGTCGCCCAGCTATCAAGGCCCAGATGGCCCAGCACCACGGAGCCGGTCTGCTGGTAGTGCCACGCCGTGCCGACCAACAGCAGCAGCCCCGAACCAACGTGGATCAGCAGGTAGCGCGTACCCGCGGCAATGGCTCTTTCACTTTGGCTGGCCCAGATCTGGAAAACTGAGGTAATCGCCAACAGCTCCCAGAAGAAGAAGAGCACGATGAGATCACCGGCAAAGACGGCCCCCACAGCCGCACCCGCATACAGGAAGCCGGTCGCCTGTTGCAAGCGGTCGCTCAGGTGTAGCGAAAAGAGCGCGGCGAGGAACGCGGCCAAGTGAAAGAGATAGCCAAAGAGCAGACTGAGTTTATCAACGCGCACCCAATGCAACTCGTAACCAGCCAGAGAGCCGACCTGGCTAGCGCCTATTTGATAGCCGAGGAGATTGTAGAAGCCGGCCAGTGGCAAAAGGAGCAACGCCACCCGCCGGACGGCCAGCGGCAAGAAGGGCAACAACAGCCCGCCCAACAGCAGGAAGGCCGCCGGGTGTAGGCTAATCATAGTAATCTTCGCGGCGCATCAGTATCTTGCGCATCTGGGTGGCCGTCAAAACCAACAGCACGCAAGCGACAAACCCGTATATCGCGTAAAAACCGAACCAGCCCTCAATCGGGAAGATACCCTCGGCAAATTTCGAGTGCCGATGAAAGAGCAGGTCCACGCCCAAGAGCAAGGCGCAGAGGACGAAGAATACCCAGAGCAAACGGTGGACATTCCGCGGCTGGTCGAATAGATGTTTTTTGTCTGAATTCATGGCCTTATCGTCCGATCTGGCGACAGAGCTCGAGGAGCGGGTCGGGGTAGAGGAAGAGCACCAGCCCGCCCAGAGCCGTACAAATCAGCGGCAGGACGCAGGCCAGCGGGGCTTCCTGTAGGCCGCTTTCTGCATCGGGCGCAGCATAGAAAAAAGCATTGACGGCCACGGGCAATAGATAGGCAATGTTGAGCAGCGAGCTTACCAAGAGTACGCCAACAGCCACGTACTGCTCGGCTTCTAAGCCGGCGAGGATGAGGTACCACTTGCTCCAAGCACCTCCCAGCGGCGGCAAGCCGATGATGCTCAGCGAGCCGACGAGAAAGGCACCCATCGTCCACGGCATTTGCCGACCAATACCCTTCATCTCGCTGATCTCGGTTTTGTGCAGAGCAACCGCGATCGCTCCGGCGCAGAAGAACAGGGTGATCTTGCCGAAGGCGTGCATGGCAATGTGCAGGCTGCCGCCGAGAATGCCCCAACTATTGGCTAGGGCCGCGCCGAGCACAATGTAGGCAAGCTGACTGACCGTGGAATACGCCAAGCGGGCCTTGAGGTTGTCCTTGGTCATGGCCACCAGCGAGCCAATGAGAATCGTGGCGCAGGCCGCGTAGGCCAAATAAGTCCCCAAGCCCGTGTCGGCGAGCAGATCGATGCCAAAGATATAGACGACCACCTTGAGGATGGTGAAGACGCCGGCCTTAACCACGGCGACTGCGTGCAGAAGGGCACTGACCGGGGCTGGGGCCACCATGGCGGCAGGCAGCCAGCGGTGGAAGGGCATCAGCGCGGCCTTGCCCGTGCCAAAGGCGTAAAGAAAGAGCAGGACCCCGAGGCCCCACGTTGGAGCCTTGCCAGCGAGGATGCCCCCCGGGACGAAGTCGAGCGTTCCGGCGATGTAATAGGTAGCGACCACGCCTGTGAGCAAAAAACCGATCGAAGTCGCCAGCAGGATGCCCAGATAGATGCGGCCACCCGCTTTGGCCTCCGCATTGCGGTGGTGGGTAACCAGCGGATAGGTCGAAAGCGTCAGCGCCTCATAGCAGAAAAACAGCGTCAGCATGTTGCCGGCAAAGGCCGCGCCTAAAGCAGCCGCGATCGCCAAGGCGAAAAAGACGAAAAAGCGGGTTTGGTTTTGCTCGCGGTGCCCCCGCATGTAGCCGATGGAGTATAGCGAGGTCGCTATCCACAGCCCCGCCGCGATGAGTGCAAAGAGCGCACCGAGCGGTTCGACCGCAAAGGCTAAGGGCAGACCTGGGAAAACTTCTACCAGATGCACCGCCGGCCGGGCCCCGGCGGCGACTTGGGGCACCAAGGTGCAGACTGCGGCAAAAGTGCCCAGCGCGGCGAGCAGAGTCGCGGCCTCGCGCAGGTTGGGGCGGCGGCCCGCAAGGGCGATCAACGGCGCGGCCCCCAAAGGCAGGAGCACCGCCGCGACAATGGCCGTGGAGGCACTCATGGCGCAGCCCCTAAGAGCCAGTGCGCCGCCTGGCGGGCGACCCCAGCCGTCAGCGAGGTTTGCAGCCCAAAACCAAGGGTAAGCGCGATGAGCAGCCATGCCGGGATCTGCATGGAGAGGGGGGCTTCGGCCACCGGCGCGGCCCCTTCGGGCACCGGGCGAAAATAGGCTATCTCGACAAAGCGCCAGACATAGACCAGGGCCAGCAGCGAGCTGATCACCACCAGCGCCGCCACTGGCCACCACCCCTGCTCCAGCGCACCCAAGATCAAGTACCACTTGCTGATAAAGCCCACGGTAAACGGCACGCCAACCAGCCCTAAGCCGGCGAGGACAAAGGCGCACGAAGTCAGCGGCAGGCGCTTACCCAACCCGCTGAGATCGGCCAGTTGCAGGGAGTTGATGCGGAAGAAGATGCAGCCAGCGGCCAGAAACAGTGCCGCCTTCATCAGCGCGTGATTGAACAGGTGGACAATACCGGCCGTTAGCCCAGTGGCCGAGCCCAAGCTAATGCCGAGCATCACATAGCCGATCTGCGCCACGCTCGAATAGGCCAACAGCCGCTTGAGATCGGTCTGGTAGATGGCCACGGCCGAGGCGATGAAAATGCCCAAGAGCACCAGCGGCACCAGCAGGACATCGAGGTGCATAGTCCCAAAGGCAAAGTCCGCGCCAAAAATCGCAAAGACAAAACGCAAGAAGGCGTACGCGGCAATTTTAGTCGCCGTCGCCGCGATGAAGGCGGTAACGGCCGAAGGGGCGTACGTATAGGCGTTGGGCAACCAGATATGCAGCGGAAAAAGCGCCATCTTGAGCGTAAAGCCAACGCTTACAAAGGCAAAGGCCACGTGGATGGTGCGGGTGTCGGCGACCGCTTTGATGCGCACGGCGAGATCAGCCATGTTGAGGGTGCCGGTCATCGCGTACATCAGGCCGATGCCGATCAGGATAAAGGTCGCGCCAATCGTGCCCAAGATCAGGTAGTTATACGTCGCCGTAAGGGCGCGGCGATCGCGGCCAAGACTAATCAGCCCATACGCCGAAAGCGACGAGATCTCCATAAACACGAAGACGTTAAAAGCGTCGCCGGTAATGGCAATGCCCAGCAGGCCAGCGAGACAAAGCAGAAAAATCGCGCAGAAATAAGGGCGGTGTGCTGCTTCAATTTCGCGCGCGGCACTCGCTGGTGCGTAGGTCAGGACCACGGCACCAATCAGCGCCACTAGAAGGAGCAAATACGCATTGAGGACATCTACCCGGAACTCAATGCCCCAAGGCGCGCTCCAGCCGCCCAGCGCGTAGGAGATGGGGCCGGCGGCGAGGACTTGTTGCAACAGCAGCGCGGCCAGCACCAGCGTACCCCAGCCGACGGCCACGACAAACGGCCACAGCAACGGCCGCGGCCGCAGCAACAGGCACAGCGGCGCAGCGACCAACGGCAAGACGATCTGCAGCGCGGGTAGATGATCGTCGATCACGACCCTTGTTCCCGGCGGTGGATTTCGTCCTCTTCGATGGTCCCGTAGGCTGCGCGAATGCGCACCACCAGCGCCAGTCCCACAGCGGTGGTAGCGATGCCGACGACAATGGCGGTGAGGATGAGGACATGGGGCAGTGGGTTGGAGTACGCGGTCGCGCCTTCGGCGAGAATGGGTGCGGTTCCCCCCTCGACTTTGCTTAGGCTAATGTAGAGCAAAAAGACCGAGGTTTGGAAGATATTGAGGCCGACCAACTTGCGGATCAGATTGCCGCGGGCGATGACGTTGTAAAAGCCGGCCATCATCAGGAATACGACGATCCAGTAGTTGTATAGACCAAAGAACGAACTCATGGCCGCTCTCGGCTGGCAAAGTGGCAGAAGATGCTGATTACGACCGCGGCCACGGTAATGCCAACCCCAAGCTCAATCAGCAAAATGCCGTAGTGCTCGCCGTCGGTAGGATCGCTGGCCAGCACCTTGTATTCGAGGAAATTGCCCCCGGCCAACAGGCAGGCCAAGCCCGTGCCGATGTAGAGCAGAAGTCCCAAGGCGAAAAAGAATTGGACGCGGCCCGGTGGAGCTACTCGGCGCAGCTCTTCGACCCCGTAGATCAGGGCGTAGAGGATAAAGGCCGCGGCAAAAATCACACCGGCTTGGAAACCGCCCCCCGGGCCGAAGTCGCCGTGAAACTGCACGTAGAGTCCAAAGAGCAAAATCAGCGGGATGAAGAACTTGGAGGCGACGCGCAGGATCATCGCGTACTGCATGGATTCGCGGTCGTCGGCTTCCGGCGCGGGACGGCCGCCGTATAAGAGCAAGAGCACGGCCAAGCCAGCAGTGAAGACCACCGTCACCTCGCCCAAGGTGTCGTAGCCGCGGTAGCTGGCCAGCACCGAGGTGACCATGTTGGGAATGCCAATTTCCGCGGGAGAGTCGGCGATGTAGCGCGGGGCCACGTGCTGGTGGATCGGAGCGTTGGGGTCGCCCAAGTGCGGCATATCCAGCGTGCCATAGATGAGCGCACCGCCGGTCAGGAGACAGACGCAGAGGCCGCTCCAAGAGTGTTGGTGTTGGGTCTTTTCGCCCGGCCCGGTCAAGGAGAGTGCCGCTAAAAAGAGGACCGTCGCCAAGCCGGCCCCCACCGCCGCTTCGGTGAAAGCCACATCGACGGCGTCGAGCGCGGTAAAGATACACGCCGAGAGCAAGCTGAAGATGCCGGTGAGCACCACGGCGGCAAAAAGATCCCGCACTTGGATAATGGCCACGGCGATAATGGCGAGGAACGTCATCAGCGCGATGTTTACCAGTTCGACAGTCACTGTTCCGCCCCGGTGCCTTGGGGCGCAAGCCCACTGTGCCGCGCCGCCCGGGCGATGGCGTGGGTGGCGACTGGGCTGGCCAGCAGCAAGAACAGCCCGATCAGCACCAGCTTGACGGTCGCCAGCGACAGCCCGCTTTGGCACATAAGCCCCAAGAGGACCAAACCAGCACCCAACGTATCGGTAACGCCACTGCCGTGTATGCGGCTGTAGAAGTCGGGCAAGCGCAAAAGCCCCACGCCGCCGACAAAGCAAAAGCCAGCCCCCAATAGCAGACAGATCCAGCTAGCGTAGTAAAGCAGTGCTTCCATCAGGCTTGGGCTTTCTCCTCGCCAATGGTCGATACGTACTTGAGGATGGCAATGGTGCCGATGAAGTTGATGAGCGCATAGACCAACCCCAAGTCGAGAAAATCGGGCCGACCGGTCAAAAAGCCGATGACCGACAACAGCAATACGGTCTTGGTGCCAAACATATTGACGGCGAGCACGCGGTCGTACACGGTGGGTCCCTTCAGGGCGCGGACCAAGGCCAAGAGCATAGTAGCTAACACCCCTACCATCGCAGCGACGAACACTAGCTTTTCCCCTCCAAGTCGGTTACGCGACCGTCCATGTCCCCAGAGCGCACGTCCTCGGCGGCTTCGCGGGTCAAGGTGTGGACATCAATAATGCCTTCATCGGTCTCAATGGTGACCGTGCCCGGCGTCAGGGTGATGGAGTTGGCGTAAATGACTTGCCCCAAGTGGGTTTTTTGGCTTGCCGCGACTTGGATTACGCGGGGTTCCATTGGCAGCCGAGGATGCACAATCCGCCGCACCACATCGATATTGGATTTGACCATTGCCCACAAAAACCAGGGTATATAGCGCAGGAAGCCGGGGATCAAGTGGATGGGATGCCCTTCGGGGTCGACGATCTTCATGCGGCGGCAGACCGCGACGACCCCAAGACAAGACAGCACGCCCAAGCCCAAAAGCATACTCGTGTAAATGCCCGACAAAAGTAGCCAGATCAAAAACAGCAGGACGAAAAGACTAAGCGTTCTGTGCGGCGCGTTTGGCAAAATAAGCCTCAATTCTCCTGGCAATGAGCGGCCGTGAATTTCTGCATTTACAGGTTTGGATGCAAGAAATGGCCGGCAGCAGCCAATTTCAGCGGTATTTATCGCTTCGATCCGCTCAGCGATTGACGACCCAGTACGTCATCCCGACCTCTTTTGAACCTGCGTACGGCTGGCCATCGTGGGTGCCAAAAAGCTGCCAGCGGCTAAATCCTGCCAAGCGCAGCAATAGCTGAAATTCTTCTTTGTAGATCCACCGCGCCGTCATGGACTCTACCGCTGTTTCTCCGTCGTAGGCAAAAAACCACTGGTAGTGCTCAGTCTGCTCACCCAGATCGACGGTCTTTTTGAACCAGACGCTGATGAGTCGGCCTGTTTCGGGGTGCGTGAATTCGCCGAATTCCTCCAGCGACGGGGACGGACTGACGTGAGCAAGCAGGTCGTCGGCAAGCGACGGGATGTAGAAGTTCATCAGCAGCCGCCCACCAAACGCCAGATGGGCGCGGATGCGTTCGAGACAAGCGATTTGGGCTGTCTGGCTGGGCAAGAGCATGAACGAGCTGGCCGGAATTAGGATGGCCGCAAAGGATTGGTCGTAGCAGAAGTCAACCATGTCCTGACAGCAGACGCGGCGGTCGCTCGCATCCAGCCCCAGAGCCGCTGCCTTGCGTCGCAAAACGGCCAGCATCCCTGTGGCGCAATCGAAACCCCTGATGTCGACGCCCTCGTGCAAAAGACGGAGCAGAATCGAACCAGTGCCGCAAGCCACTTCAAGGATCGAACCCGCCTCTCCGGCAAGCTGCCTGCTGTAGAAGTGGAACTCGCGTTCGTGCGTCTGCTGCCTGGCGCCTCGCTCGTTCCACTGGTCGTATATCAGCGGCCACCAAGGATTGTCGTAATTGGCGTCAGGCACAAGTGCAGGCCCTCTACTTTGGCGCATCTGGTCGGCTGCTTGCCCCATCGCCCGGCAAGGGGCAATTTCTCTTTGAAAATTTTAGGCAGTAAATAAAGAGGCCGAAGGTCCTAAGAAATTCAAAGTGACCCACCACCCAATTTCTTGCTTTGCGTATCAATCGCCAGTGTCTAAAATAACTAAAGATTATAGGCAGTAGGAAAAACGCCATGGACGCTCAACAGCAGTATCCCTGCGACTTGCCGGGCTACATCGCCCTCGGCGAACCCTATATTATTGCTTCAGCGCGGCATTGCCCGAGCAACAGCGCGAAATACTGAAGATTAAAATGACGGAGAAACAGCCATGCTGACCCAAGAACAAATCGCTAGCTACCACGAGAAGGGCTATCTCGGCGTTGAGGGCGTATTGACCCCCGGAGAAGTGGTGGCCCTGCGGCAGGTCACCGATGAGTTCGTCGAGCAGTCGCGGACCGTGACCGCAAGCGACGCCGTATTCGACTTAGAGCCCGGGCACGCGGCCAACAGCCCCAAGCTGCGGCGGCTCAAAAGTCCGGTCGCCCAACACGCGATCTACCGCAGTACGCTGCACCACGAGCGGATTCTGGACATCGTCGCTCAGTTAATCGGCCCGCGCATCCGCACCAACGGCGACAAGCTCAACATGAAATCCGGCGAGTTCGGCAGCCCAGTCGAGTGGCATCAGGACTGGGCTTTTTATCCGCACACCAACGACGACCTGCTCGCCGTGGGCGTGTGCATCGACGATATGAACGAGACCAACGGCTGCTTGCTGGTCATCCCCGGGTCGCACAAGGGGCCGATTTACAACCACCACCTCGACGGTCATTTCGCCGGTGCCGTAACCACGACGGATTTCGACGACTCGGCGGCCGAAAAGGTCGAGCTAGCAGCCGGTGGCATCTCCATCCACCACGTCCGCGCCCTGCACGCCTCCCTGCCCAACACCTCGCCCCACCCGCGCCGGCTCCTGCTCTTGCAGTACTGTGCTGGCGACTCTTGGCCCCTAGTGCCAGTACCCGATTGGGAGGGCTATTGCCGCACCTTTGTGCGCGGCGAGCCGAGCCGCCACATCCGCGTCGCCGACGTGCCCGTGAGTATGCCGATGCCCGGGGCCAAGGTCGGCGGCTCCATCTACGCCACTCAGACCGTATTGCGCCACTCGACCTTCGGAGCGGCAAAAGCCGCGCAGCCTGCCTAACACGGCGCACAGCACCCATGAACCTAACATGCTGTTATGGTCATCTACGGCTGCATGGCGGTAACGAACTAATAGTCATAGTATAGGAGTTACGGCCAACATGCTTTTCTGTTAGCCTTGAACAAGCGGACAGATTTCAGGACGTGAGTTCGTTATTGAGAATTCTCGAACGGAGATAGCATCGATGGCGACTCTGGAGTCCATGCCTGTAAATTTCCGATCTAAAAAAAGGAGATAGGAGAGAAACAGTGAATGATCCTATTCCCCATGATATTCAGGTCGTAATAAAGAAAAGAGGAATCCATTTTCTTTACTATCTAGTCCATGTTGACAATATGTCTTCAATCAGCCAGAACGGGTTGCTTTCCCGCAATCGTGTACCTGAATGTGATTTAGCGGAGGACATAGCAGACGAAGAAGTCATCAAAAAGCGACAAAGAAAAACCTTTTTTAATCGTTCACTACTTGATTTTGTTCCCCTATATTTCACACCCAAGACCCCAATGCTGTTCGTTCTCAGGGAGATACAGGATAAAATCGCCATTCTTTGTTTAAATAAGAACCTGCTGTTGCAGGAAGGCACAGTGTTCACCGATGGAAATGCCGCTTCTATGGAGACCAAATGCTTTAGAAATCCAATGGCTCTTGAGAACCTTGATTGGGAGTGCATTCGTGCCCAACACTGGCCAAAATTTGAAGACGGTAGGCGAAAGCGCTGTGCTGAAGTTCTGGTTCCCGACCAGATTTCTTTTTCATACGTCCTAAAAATAATTACCCGAACAGAAGATGCCCAATCTTGGGTATATGAGGCCATAGGCAAAACGAAAAAAGTAGAACTGCGACCAAGGTGGTATTTCGATGAATAACATTTCAGTGAAGGAAGGCAACATCTTCACCAGTAAATGTCAAACCCTAGTAAACACCGTCAATTGCGACGGTGTGATGGGCAGTGGCATCGCACTGGAGTTTCGCTTACGCCGCCCTGCAATGTTCGCCCAATACGCAAAACACTGTAAGGCCAAGCGTCTCGACATTGGAAAGCTATGGATATACAAACCGCCGCCAGGTGAACCGGACAAAAGGTGGACGCTTAATTTTCCAACGAAACGGCACTGGAAGTATCCATCCAAGAAAGAGTATTTAGAATCTGGGTTGGAGAAATTTGTCGCTACCTATCGGGATCAGCACATTGAGTCAATCGCTTTTCCAACTTTGGGCACGGCTAATGGCGGTCTTGCCGAAGACGAAGTAATACCTTTGATGAAGAGCTACCTAAAAAAATGCGATGTACCGATAGAAATTTATCGCTACAAAGCCGACGAGGGAGACGATCTATACCTCAAATTTTGTGAACGGGTGTTATCAGAAAAAAATGAGGAAAAAATGGCGAAAGCCATGGACCTGAGAGTTGATCGACTAAGGAGAATTCGGGATGCGGTGCAATCTGATCGTGATCGGAAGATTCAGTCGCTCAGTCAGTTGGCAAGAGTCCAAGGAATCGGCTTGAAGTCGCTAGAGAAGTGCTTTCGTTTCACGATGGGCGGATTCAGTGATGCCGGGATCGGACCACAAGAGTCAAGACAGTACGATGCAACGGATAATTCTCTGGCCGCTTCGCAACAGAGCTTCAAGTTCGCAGAATAGGGCGATTGTCTCCGGATTCTCACATACTGCATGTCTACTCGACCAATCCACCAATGATGCGCTGTAATTGCTGGACTTCTAGCGGAGTTGGGTATTGGAACAACAACCATATCCGTCTCCTCTTGGCATCCATGTCGTTATCCTATCTCATTGATAATCTTCTGGTGCTACAGGCGGACAATCTATACGTCGGTTCCGGTCCTAGCTGACTGTTTACCACGAATAAAAATATTCATGAACCTGCAACACCTGCGCTACTTCCTCGCCGTGGCGCGCACGGGCGGCTTTACCCAAGCGGCGCGCCAGATGAACGTGACCCAGCCGACGGTTTCCAGCGCAGTTTTAGAGCTGGAAAAGAGCATGGGGGTCCAGCTCTTCAACCGCGACAATCGGCACGTGGCCCTGACGACTGAGGGCCGTCTGTTGCTGAGCTATGCCGTCCAAGTCGAGGATTTGCTAGAAGAGGCCAGCGAGCGGCTACAGCGCAGCGACCTAGTGCCGGGCGGGGGTTTTCAGTTCGGGGCGGTAGATGCGGCTGTCATCTATCTCCTGCCGGAAATTCTCAAAGAGTACATGCGCCGCTATCCGGGCGTGGTGCTCAAGACCCAAGTCGCGCCCTCGCGTTATCTCATTGACGACCTGCTGATGCAGCGCGCTGAATTTGCGCTGGTTCATCTGCCCTATACCCATCCCAAAATCGACGCCGTGCCGATTTACCGCGACGACATGCCCTTGGTCGTCGGGCCAGCGCATCGTTTTGCCCGGTGCGAGTCCGTCGCCCTTGCCGAAGTGGTGGAAGAGCCGCTGATCCTCTTTCACGCCGACTCGGTCTCGCGCAAGGTAATTGACGAGAAGCTCGCCGAAGCGGGTTTGGTGCCGGGCGCGGTGATGGAACTGCGCAGTCCAGAGGCCATGCGCAAGTTGGTGGAGGCTGGGGTGGGCATCTCGTTTTTGCCGCGCCTGACCATCCGCGAGTCGCTGGCCAACGGTGCGCTCAAAACAGTAGCAGTGCGCGGCGTGGCTTTTGAGCGCGAAATCGGCGTGGCGTGGCGGCGGGGCCGCTACTTTGGCCAAGCCGTGCGGCTCTTGCTCGAAGCCGTGTTTGCCGCCTACGGCGGAGGGGACGAGTGGTTGGCCAAGATCACCGGCAAGTAGTATCCTTTCTTACATAGCCTTATTTACTCCTCAACTCCTTTAGGGTGGCTAAATGACCAAGTATCTATTTAGCTCTTCTGGCCAGTGGATCGCCTTTCGGCGAGATAAATATGTCTTTGACACCGCAGGCAACTGGGTTGGCTGGACGCCTTGGAATGACGGAGATGTTTTCGACCCTAGTGGCGAGTACTTTGGCACAATAACGCAAGACAATCGACTGTATCGATTCTGCGATCGGCCCGATAGAGGTTATCCGGGTTATCCGGGTTATCCGGGTTATCCGGGTTATCCGGGTTATCCGGGTTATCCGGGTTATCCGGGTTACAAAGGCTATTCACCATTGCCATTATTTGCTGAAGACATCGAAAAATTGGCGACTGTTTAATGGCATCGCTCTTTAAGCACTATCCTTCTGAGCCGAATTGTCCGCAGTGTAGGAACGCCTTTACTCTTCTTCGCAACGCTCACGATACATCGGGTTCCTTCCTGGAAGTGTTCAATACTACGAGAAAGGAGCGCAACGATAGAGGAACTTCCACTGATAAAGACCAAGAACTTCTCAGGGCAATGCTCACATTCGCCTGTGCTGGTCTCGATTCCTTGGTAAAGCAACTGATAAAGGACGCCTTACCTGATGTGATCAATTGCAATGAAGCCGCTGAGCGAACGTTTCGCATAGATATTGAACGGCGAATCCGCAAGGGAGAGGAGATTGACCATAGGTTTCTTGCTGATATTCTCACTCAGAAAAAACCAAGAAAACGGCTCATCGAGATTCTGGTTTTGGACCTCACCTTACAAAGTTTGCAGTCGAAAGATCAACTGCTGAGAGTAGGTTCGTTTTTTGATATCCCGTCCAATTCAATCACAAATAACCCAAACGGACTGGCTCAGATATTCACGGCGCGTAATCAGATTGTCCACGAAATGGACATAGATTTCTCCCCAGCCAATCGAAATAGGCGCCCTCGAGCCAAGCAGAATATGGTCGCCTATACGGACGAGATTTTTAGGGTCTCAAAAGTCTTCTTGGAAGAAGTTGATCACAAATTGATGTGACAACCCGCCCTTTGTCCCCTCGGCGCATTCCGACATAATCCACCTCAGCGGCGTTTTTACTTTATTAGGAGAAAAACAATTATGATCGACCCCAAAGCCGTGCGCGCTCATCCCGACGCCATGCGCGAGGCAATACGGGCGCGCCAGGTTGACCCGGCCAAAGCCAATGTGGACCGCTGGTTGGCCCTCGACGCGGCGCGGCAAAAGCTGCAACGGGACATCGACGCGCTCAATAGTGAGAAAAAGCAACTGGCGCGGCTGGGCCGCACCGACCCGGACGCAGCGCGGCAAAAGGGACGCTTGTTGCGCGAGCGCGGGCGGGTGCTGGAGCACGAGTTGGGAACCGTCGTCGCCGAGTGGCAGGAAATCATGGACTGGTTCCCCAACTGGCCGCATCCCAACATGCCCGCCGGTGCTGGCGAGGAAGACAACGTCGAGGAAAAAGCTTGGATTCCAGAGCAGGGCTACCTAGCGGCTGATAGGCTAGGCCGCGGGAACACCAGCGCCCAGTACATGCCCAAGCGGCCCTTGTACGCCCAAGACGATGCCTTTGCGCCCCTCCATCACGCCGACCTCGGCGTCAGATTAGGCGGCATCAACACCTTACAAGGCGGCCAAGTTTCCGGCTCGCGTTTTGCCTATTTGCGCGGCGATGTCGCGCGGATGCAATACGCCCTGAGCCAACTCCTCATTGACGATCTTTTGGCGCGTGGCTACGAGATGTTGGTGCCGCCGCTTTTGGTGCGGGAACGCTCGCTGTACGGCACCTCGCACTTTCCCGAAGGCCGCGACCAAGTCTATGCCATCAAGACCGACAACGTGGAAGAAGGGGCCGAGCTCTTCTTGGTCGGGTCGTCCGAGCCAGCCAATTTCAGCTACTTCATGGACCAGACCTTGGACGCGGCCGAGTTGCCGGTCAAGCTCTTCGCCTATACGGCCTGCTTTCGCTCGGAAGCCGGGTCGTGGGGCCAAGACGTCAAGGGTATCAAGCGCATGCACCAGTTCGACAAAATCGAAATGAACGCCGTGTGCCTGCCCGATCAGTCCGAAGCTCTGTACGAGGAATTTGGCCAAATCAACGAATGGCTCCTGCAAAAGCTGGCCTTGCCCTACCGGGTCGTCGATAAGTGCCACGGCGACGCCGGCTATCTGGCCAGCCATCGGCAGCGGGACGTGGAAGTGTGGATGTCCGGGGCGGGCGAGTTCATGGAGGTCATGACCGACACCAACGCCACGGACTACCAAGCCCGGCGCTTGAACATCCGCTACAAGGGGGCGGCTGGTAGGGGCTTTTGCCACCTCGTCAACGATACGGGTTGCGCGATGGGGCGGCTGTTGATCGCCATTTTGGACAACTACCAACAGCCCGATGGCGCAGTACAGGTTCCCGCAGCCTTGCAACGAGTCGTGCAGAAGAGCATCCTGCAACCGAAAGGCGCGTGATGGGCGAGCGACTCGATGGCCGGGCGATGGCGGCCCAAGTGCAAGAAGAACTGCGGGCGGACATCGCGTACCTGGGGCAGGAGCACGGTCTGGTGCCGGGCTTGGCGGTCGTGCTGGTGGGAGACGACCCGGCTTCGCAGTCCTACGTGCGCGCCAAGGGCCGCGCCTGCCAAGCCCTCGGCCTTCACTCCGTGCAAATAGACCTACCGGCCAGCGCCACCACCGCGGATGTGCTAGCCACGGTCGAGCGGCTCAACGCCGCCGCCGCGATTCACGGCATCTTGATACAGCTACCGCTGCCGGGCCAAGACGAGCAGCAAGTACTCAACGCCATTGACCCAGACAAGGATGTCGATGGCTTGCACCCGGTCAATTTGGGCCGCCTCGTGCGGCAGGAAGCGTGCTTTTGGCCTTGTACGCCGCACGGGGTCTTGCAGATATTGCGCCGCAGCGGCATCGAGGTACAAGGCCAGCACGTGGTCGTGGTCGGCCGCAGCACACTTGTGGGGCGGCCCGTAGCCATCTTACTGGGGCACAAGGCGGCCGGAGCCAATGCCACGGTAACGCTGTGCCACACCGGCACCCGCGACCTCGGGCACTTCACGCGCCAAGCCGACATCTTGGTGGTGGCGGCTGGACTTCCGCGTGGCATCACGGCGGATATGGTCAAAGAGGGGGCGGTGGTCATCGACGTGGGTATCAACCAAATCGACGACCCTTCGCGCCAACGCGGCTGGCGGCTCGTCGGCGACGTAGATTACGACGCGGTTCGCAAAAAAGCGGGTGCCATCACCCCCGTGCCCAACGGCGTCGGGCCGATGACGATCGCGCTGTTGCTCTACAACACCGTGTGGGCGGCCAAGCGGAAGGTGGGGCTAGCGTAGCGTTGCCAAGGGAAACTATAGTAAAGCCCATAATTAGTTATACAATTTTATAATATCATCAATAGATGCTTCCGCCCGGTATTGACGCATCCGTTTAATGTTGGCGAAGTCCTTC